>JAIXOZ010000147.1 GCA_027486495.1 Comamonadaceae bacterium
AGGTGCTTGTACATCTGGCAACTTGGACTTGGCGGTTTGAGTGGCAATGATGCCTTGACATCCTCAGCCACCCATCACCGGGTTCATCTTTGTTGCACCTCGTACTTGAATCCGCCTATTTCAATTCAAAGATAGAACGTGTAGTTTTTCAAAACCATGACTTTTGGCCATGACATCATTTATTTGATCCTAAATGTGATCATTTTGGGAATGACGATTCAGGCCAAGTCTTTGTACGAAGGTCAGCGAGACTTCAGGCCCAGCCGTGCACTGATGATGACGTTTCTCGCCGCCAATCTCTCGGCGGTCACGGGCGTCTTGTTTGTTTGGGCGGGGTCTTTTTTCCTGACGCTGACCAATACGCTGATGTTGGCTTCGGGTTGCTGTGCCGCCCTGACTGCGCGCTCATGGCGTGTGCCCTTGACGCCTGAGATGGTTCGCCGGAGCTCAGCATTCATGTTGTGCGTGATGGTGACCTTTGAGGTGTTTCGCTTGAACGGCAATTATGTCCAGCGGGTCGTCATTTATTGTGTGTTCAGCACCCTGCTGATGTCTTGGTTGCTCTATGAAGTCTGGCAGGCGCAGCGCCAAAAGGGCAATACATTCCAGCTGAAGTTTTTGGTCGTGGTGATGCTGGTCAGCCTTTCTTTGCGTCTGGCGCGTATGACGGTGGTGCTCATGTTGGAGGTGCCACCTGAATCGCTCTTTCAAGAAGGCATGATGCCAGCGATATTGCGGCTCGTTTCTCTGTCGATGGATGTGTTGATTTTGAGCTCATTGCTGGGTTACAGCATCCATGAGTTGGCCCAAAAAAATAAGTTGATCCAAGAAGAGAGCCAAAGAGTGCTTGCCGCCAATCTGGCTTTGGATGCAGCGCTTGCCGAAAACACCCAGATGCTCAAGGCACTGACGCTGTCGGTCAAGTCCAACAACGTGGGTGTTTTGATGGCTTCGTTGGCCCACGAACTGAGCCAACCCTTGCAGCTGATACGCACCAAGACAGAGCTGTTGGCCTGCATGCCCGAACTGCAACACAGTGATCGGCAAAATTTCATCAATGGCCTGATCCAGGACAACAACCGTGCAAGCGAGATCATTGTTCAGTTGCGAAAATTCTTGCGCAGCGGGTCTTCGGATTTCAATACCGTGCAGCTGAGCCAGGTGGTGGCCGAGTCTTTGGCCATGATTCAAGCGGAATTAACACGTCACGACATCACGCTGACCCAACAAGTGGAAAGTGCGGTGGTTGTTTGGGCCAATGAAGCCCAATTACAAATGGTGGTGCTGAACTTACTTAAAAACGCTATGGATGCGTTGCGGTCTGTGCCCTTGCCCAGGCAAATCCAGTTGCAGCTGAGACAAACAGAACAGGCCACGGTACTGACCGTCTCTGACAATGGCCCAGGCATGACCGAGTCTGAACGGGCACGCGTGTTTGAAATGTTTTATTCCACCAAAAATGAAGGCATGGGCTTGGGCTTGTGGTTGAGCCATTCCTTGGTGACTCGCCATCGCGGCCAACTGCAAGTGAGCAGCTGCCCATCGGGAGAAACCTGTTTTACTTTGACGCTTCCCCGGCACCCTGAGTGAAACTGGCTTGTTGAAAATGGCTTCTTGGTGCGCAATTGATTCGCCCACTTTAAAAACCCGCCCCGGCGGTTTTTTTGCGTCTGCAGGGTGGCTTCAACTGGCTTGTTTGCCGGTGCTCACCATCTTCATGGCCGAGGCGATCAAGCCCGAGACCTCGGTCATGTTGCCGGGCACGATCAGCGTGGTCTTGGCGTCTTGCGCCACCTTGGCGTAGGCCTGCACCGCTTGCTCGGCCACCTTGAGCTGCACCGCTTGTTCGCCCCCGGGCTGGCGGATGGCGGTGGCAATCCGCTCAATGGCTTGGGCCGTGGCATTGGCCATTTCGGTGATGGCGGCGGCATCGCCTTGGGCCTTGTTGATGGCGGCTTGCTTTTCGCCTTCAGATCGGGCGATGAAAGCCTCACGCTCGCCGGTGGCGATGTTGATCTGCTCTTGACGGCGACCTTCTGAAGCCGCGATCAGCGCACGCTTTTCACGTTCGGCCGTGATTTGCGACTGCATGGCCAGCAAAATTTCTTTGGGCGGTGTCAGGTCTTTGATCTCGTAGCGCAGCACCTTCACACCCCAGTTGAGGGCCGCTTCGTCGATGGCGTGGACCACTTGGGCGTTGATGATGTCGCGCTCTTCGAAGGTCTTGTCCAGCTCCAGCTTGCCGATCACGCTGCGCAGGCTGGTTTGCGCCAGTTGGGTCACGGCCACGATGTAGTTGGACGAGCCGTAACTGGCCAGCTTGGGGTCGGTGACTTGGAAGTACAAAATGCCGTCCACCTGCAGCTGCGTGTTGTCGCGCGTGATGCAGATCTGGCTGGGCACATCGAGCGGGATTTCTTTGAGGCTGTGCTTTTGGATCACGTTGTCCACAAACGGCACCACAAAGTTGAGGCCCGGGGCCAGGCTGGCGTGAAATTTGCCCAGCCTTTCGACCACCCAGGCCTCTTGCTGTGGCACGACTTTGACGGTCTTGACGATGAACAAGACCGCAATGATCACGAGGACGGCTGCGATTTCCATGGTTTTTTCCCTTTTCTATGTTTTGAGCGGTGTGCTCAAATTTTCTCGAGGACCAGGCGGTTGCCCGCCATGGCCTGAATGCGGTACACGCCCGGCGCGGCGGTCTGGCCTGGAGCCAGCACAGCGGTCCAAGCAGCGCCCCGGTGTTTGACTTGCGCGGTGCCTTGGGCGTCCCAGGCATCGACCTGCACGGTGGCGCCCAGGTCCAGATGCTGGTCTTGGGCTTCTTCAGGCGTGGTGGTTTGGCGCTTGCGCCATTGGCCCAGTAACACGGCCCCCAGGCCGCCGACGACTGCCGCAACCACGAGTTGGGTGGTCAGACCATGGCCCGCCATCGCAGCCAGGGCAGCCGCTACGGCGCCCAAGCTCAACATCAACAGGTAAAAGGTGCCGGTCACCAACTCCAAAGCGACCAGGACGCCGGCCAAAACCCACCACATCGTTGTGTCACCCATCTCGATTTCTCCTTGCTCAAGCTGTCATTGTCGGGCTCAAGAACTGCGTTGATTAAACGCCTAGCCGAAATGAGGCGTAAATGTTTGTTTTCAAGGCCGCAGCCAGGCAAGGATAATCAGGCCCCATGCATTTCCCCGAACCCCAACGCTGGCGTCTTTCTGTGGCCCCCATGATGGACTGGACTGACCGCCATTGCCGGTTTTTCCACCGCCTGCTGACCCGCCACACCTTGCTCTACACCGAGATGGTCACGACCGGTGCGCTGCGCCACGGCAGCGTGCAGCGCCACCTGCGCTTCAATGCCGAAGAACACCCCGTGGCCCTGCAGCTGGGTGGCAGCGATGCCGCAGACTTGGCGCATGCGGCCAAGCTGGGGCAAGAGTGGGGTTACGACGAAATCAACCTCAACTGCGGCTGCCCCTCAGACCGCGTGCAGCGTGGCGCATTTGGCGCTTGCCTGATGAACGAGCCGCGCACCGTGGCCGATGGTGTGAAAGCCATGCTTGATGTGGTGGATGTGCCCGTTACCGTGAAGCACCGCATCGGCATTGATCGCATTGAAAGCTACGACTTTGTGCGCGACTTTGTGGGCACGGTGAGCGAGGCCGGTTGCAAAGTTTTCATCGTGCATGCCCGCAATGCTTGGCTCGACGGCTTGTCTCCGAAAGAAAACCGAGAGATCCCGCCTCTCCGTTACGAGCTGGCCTACCAGCTTAAAAAAGATTTTCCGGGGCTGCTGATTTCGGTGAACGGTGGCATCAAGACCAACGAAGAGATTGCCCTGCATTTGCAGCAAGCCGACGGTGTGATGGTCGGGCGCGAGGCTTACTACAACCCTTGGCTTTTGGGCAGTTGGGATGCCACATTTTTTGGCGATGCCCACGAAGTGCCTAGCCGCGAAGCGGTGGAAGAGGCCATGGTGGCCTACATGGAGCGGGCCTTTGCCGAAGACGGCTGCCCTTGGTATGCGATTGCCCGCCACATGCTGGGCCTGTACCACGGCCAGCGCGGTGGACGTTTGTGGCGGCAGGTCTGGAGTGACCACAAACTCAAGCCCTTGCCACCGCGAGAAGTCTGGCAGCTGGCCCGCGCGGCGTTGGCGCGGGGTGCGGTGGTGACCGACTGAGGTTCAATGGCAAGATGATGCCTTCAGCTTATTCACCATTTGAGCCGATCCGATGTATATCCCTGCCCATTTCCGCATCCAGAATCCGCAAGATCTCCAAACGATCCTCCGGGAGCACCCGCTCGGTGCCTTGGTCACCGCTGGGGCCGACGGCTTGGATGCGAACCACATTCCCTTTGAGTTTGACCCGAGCCAGGGTCCGCATGGGCTGCTGACGGCGCATGTGGCGCGAGCCAATCCCGTCTGGCAGCAATGCCAGGGCGGTGCGGATGTGCTGGTGATTTTTCGCGGCAACGAGAGCTACATCTCGCCCAACTGGTACCCGAGCAAGCACGAAACCCACCGTCAAGTGCCCACCTGGAACTACGAAGTGGTGCATGTCCATGGCAGACTGACGGTGATGGACGAGGAAAAGTTTGTCCGTCGCGTTGTGGCGCGGCTGACCCATGAACATGAGGCTTCCGAGCCGCGCCCCTGGAAGATGGGCGATTCGCCGCCCGAGTACATTGCCCAAATGCTCAAGGCGGTGGTCGGCATTCAGGTGGAGATTCAGCGCATCGAGGGCAAGGCCAAGCTGAGCCAAAACCGTGAGGCGCGGGATCGCCTGAACGCCGCCGACACCCTGCTGGCCAAGGGGGCAGAAGGTTTGGGCAAAGCGATGCGGGATGCGGGCTGAGCTGCTGTCAAAGATACAGGCTGTCGAGGCCCGGTAGACCTTGATCGCTTATTGCGCGGCCTGCAGGCCGTTTGTAAAGTGCGCCGACATGCGCTCGGCCGCAAGTTCCGGCTGGCGCAGGGTCAGGGCCTGCACGATGGCGCGGTGCTCGGCCAGGGATTGTTCAATCCGGCCTTCCTTGAACAAGGAGCTGTGGCGGTTGAGTTTCATCACTTTGCGCAGGTCGGCCACCATCTGGTCGCGCCAGCGGTTGTCGGCCATTTCCAGCAAGAGCATGTGAAAAGCTTCGTTGATCTCGAAAAAGCGGTCCCGGTCGTGGGTGGCTTTTTCCAGGTCCGCGTGCAAGGCGCTGATCTGCGCCATCTGCTCGGCGCTGGCGTTTTGTGTCACTACGCGGGCTGCATCGGATTCCAGCAAGGCCAACAGGTGGTACACATCGCGCAGGTCTTTTTCGCTGACCTCGGTCACATAAGCGCCCCGGCGCACTTTCATGGTCACCAAGCCTTCGGCCGCCAGCACCTTCAGCGCTTCGCGCAAAGGCGTGCGGCTGATGCCCAGGGCCTCTGCAATGCGCAACTCGTCGATCCAGCTGCCCGGCTCCATCTCGCGCGCAAAAATCCGCTGCCGCAACAGTTCGGCAACTTCTTCGTACAGGGCGCGAGGGGCGAGGGACAGGGCGGACATGTTGTGTGGTGGGGCGCCCGGAGGCGTCAGGAAAGGGCGTTTCAGATGCTGAATTGTAAGCCGGTTAAAATATTCTGCATCAATAATTATGAATCACGGTACTTGTAAGCGGGTAGGCAGCCACCCGCTGCCAAAATCCGTCACAGCCATTTTGTCCTGAAAGCGCAGCGCCATGACGTCCAAATCCTTTGAATTCAACGCTTCCAACTTGGAAGCCTGGCAAAAAGCAGCGGTCAAGTCCTCCCCCGGTGGCGATGTGAACGCCCTGAACTGGAAGACGCCCGACGGCATCGTCGTCAAGCCGCTTTACACTGCCGAAGACACGGCCAACCTGCCTTACGCCAACACGCTGCCGGGCTTTGAGCCTTTCCTGCGCGGCCCGCAGGCCACCATGTACGCCGTGCGCCCTTGGACGATCCGCCAGTACGCGGGTTTCTCCACCGCCGAAGAGTCCAACGCTTTTTACCGCAAGGCCTTGGCTGCAGGTGGGCAGGGCGTGTCGGTGGCTTTTGACTTGGCCACGCACCGCGGCTACGACTCCGATCATCCCCGTGTGACGGGCGACGTGGGCAAAGCCGGTGTGGCGATCGACTCGGTCGAGGACATGAAGATCCTGTTCGACCAGATCCCGCTCGACAAGGTGTCAGTCTCCATGACCATGAACGGCGCGGTGTTGCCGGTGCTGGCGGGCTACGTGGTCGCGGCCGAAGAGCAGGGCGTCTCGCAAGACAAGCTGTCGGGAACGATTCAGAATGACATTCTGAAAGAGTTCATGGTGCGCAACACCTACATCTACCCGCCCGAGCCGTCGATGAAGATCATCGGCGACATCATCGAGTACACGGCCAAGAACATGCCCAAGTTCAACTCGATCTCGATTTCGGGTTACCACATGCAAGAAGCCGGTGCCAACCAGGCGCTCGAGATGGCCTTCACCCTGGCCGACGGCAAAGAGTATGTGAAAACCGCCATCGCCAAAGGCATGGACGTGGACGAGTTCGCGGGTCGCCTGTCCTTCTTCTGGGCGGTGGGCATGAACTTCTATTTGGAAATTGCCAAGATGCGCGCAGCCCGCCTGCTGTGGTGCCGCATCATGAAGGGCTTTGACGCCAAGAACCCCAAGAGCCTCATGCTGCGCACGCACAGCCAAACATCTGGCTGGTCGCTGACCGAGCAAGACCCCTACAACAACGTGGTGCGCACCACCATCGAAGCCATGGCGGCCGTGTTTGGCGGCACCCAGTCCTTGCATACCAACTCGTTTGACGAAGCCATCGCCTTGCCGACCGAATTCAGCTCGCGCATCGCCCGCAACACGCAGCTGATCATTCAGGAAGAAACCCACATCACCAACGTGATCGACCCTTGGGCTGGCAGCTACATGATGGAGAGCCTGACGCAAGAAATGGCCGACAAGGCCTGGGCCATCATCGAAGAAGTCGAAGCCATGGGCGGCATGACCAAGGCCGTGGGCAGCGGTTGGGCCAAGCTCAAGATCGAAGCGGCCGCGGCTGAAAAGCAAGCGTGCATCGATTCCGGCAAAGACGTCATCGTGGGCGTGAACAAATACAAACTGGCCAAAGAAGACCCGATCGAGACGCTGTCGATCGACAACGTGCGTGTGCGCGACGGCCAGATCGAGCGTTTGGTAAAAATCCGCGCCAGCCGCGACAGTGCCAAGGTGCAGGCTGCGCTGGACGCGCTGAGTGCCGCAGCCGAATCGGGCCAGGGCAACCTGCTCGACTTGTCGATCCAGGCTGTGCGCCTGCGTGCCACCGTCGGTGAGATCTCTGATGCGCTTGAAAAAGCCTTCGGCCGCCACCGCGCCGTCACGCAAAAGGTCACCGGCGTGTATGCCGCGGCTTACGACGACGGCGAAAACGTGGGCGACACCATGGAATACTGGAACCAGCTCAAAGCCGACATCGCCGCCTTTGCCGACGCGCAAGGCCGCCGCCCCCGCGTGATGATCTCCAAGCTGGGCCAGGACGGCCACGACCGTGGGGCCAAAGTGGTCGCCACCGCCTTTGCCGACCTGGGTTACGACGTGGACATGGGCCCGTTGTTCCAGACCCCCGAAGAGTGCGCCCGCCAAGCGATTGAAAACGACGTGCACGCCGTGGGCGTATCCACCCTCGCCGCCGGTCACAAAACCCTGGTGCCCGCCATCATTGCCGAACTCAAAAAGCAGGGCGCTGACGACATCATCGTGTTCGTGGGCGGCGTCATTCCGCGCCAAGACTACGACATGCTCTACGAAGCGGGCGTCAAAGGCATTTATGGCCCCGGCACCCCGATCCCGGTCAGCGCCAAGGACGTGCTGGAGCAGATCAAGAAGGCCTTGGCCTGAACTTGTGAAAACTCGGATTGATAGGTATCATTTGATATCTATTAATTGGGGATCGTCATGAACGCACTCACAGACACCGCCAAAATCTTCACGACGGGACGCAGCCAAGCTGTGCGCCTGCCCAAAGCCTATCGCTTTGACACTGCCGAGGTGTTCATTGAGAAGGTCGGCAACACCGTCATCCTTCGGCCCAAGCAGGACAAGCCCGGGGAGTGGGGCACACGCTTACAAGCCATCTTGAGCGGCTGGGAGGGCATGCCCGAAGACATTGAGCGCGACCACACGCTGCCACCAGACGACATCGAAAGCCTCGACTGATGTCTTCCCTGTACATGCTCGACACCAACATGGTGATCTACATCCAGCGTGGCGTGCCCAATGTTGTGGCACGCTTGAACGAACTGGGGGCTGACCGCGTGGTGTTGTCCGCTCTTGTTGCCGCCGAGTTGGCTTATGGCGTGGAAAAGAGCGATCACAAAGCGCGTAACCGAAAGGTGCTGGAGTTGTTCCTGAGCGAAGTGCGGGTGTTGCCCTGGACCCAAGACGCCATGTGGCACTTCGCCCGCCAACAACACGCATTGCGATCAACAGGAAAAAGCATTGGCGAGTTGGATTTGTTGATTGGCTGCCACGCTTTGGCTTTGGATGCCGTTTGTGTCACCAACAACACGCGGGAGTTTGAGCGGATTGAGGGTTTGAAGTTGGAGAACTGGGTTCAACCAGGCATCGCTGCATGACGCCCCATCAACTGCTCCAAGGTCTTCTCGTCGGTACACCAGCGGTGCAGCGCCGCGCCATGGCCAAATCCATCACGCTGCTCGAATCGACCCGCACCGACCACCGCGCCCAGGCCGACGAGTTGCTCACCGCCATGTTGCCGCACACGGGCAAGTCGTTCCGCTTGGGCATCAGCGGTGTGCCGGGCGTGGGCAAGTCCACCTTCATCGAGGCGCTGGGCCTGTATTTGATCGGCCAAGGCCACCGCGTGGCGGTGCTGGCGGTGGACCCGTCCAGCACGGTGTCGGGCGGCTCCATCTTGGGTGACAAGACGCGCATGGAATTGCTCAGCGTGCACGAGCGTGCCTACATCCGCCCCAGCCCCAGCAGCGGCACTTTGGGCGGCGTGGCCGAGAAAACCCGTGAGTCCATGTTGGTCTGCGAAGCCGCAGGTTATGACGTGGTGATCGTCGAAACGGTGGGCGTGGGCCAAAGCGAAACCGCCGTGGCCAACATGACCGACATGTTCGTGCTGATGCAGCTGCCCAATGCGGGCGACGATTTGCAGGCCATCAAAAAAGGCGTGATGGAGATTGCCGATTTGGTGGTCATCAACAAGGCCGATATCGACGCCATCGCCGCCACCCGTGCTGAGTTGCAGATCACCAGCGCCCTTCAATTGCTGGGTATGCACGGCGGATCGGGCCATGCGCACGCCGACGCCACGCAGTGGCACCCCAAGGTGGTGCAGCTGAGTGCTTTGCTGGGCCAGGGGGTAGACAGTTTTTGGGCTGCGGTCAGCGACTTCCGAAGCTTGCAAACGGCCAATGGCCGCTTGGCCCTGCGCCGCCAACAGCAAGCCCTGTCGTGGATGTGGGAGCGCATCGACGCCGGGCTCAAACACAATTTTCGGGCGCAGCCGCGTGTGCAAACGCTGCTGCCCCAACTCAGCCAACAAGTCGCGGCGGGCCAGCTCGCCGCGTCCACAGCGGCCCGTCAACTGCTTAGTGCTTACCAAGCACACAGCGAAACCCCATCTTCCTGAAGAAAAGAGAGAACCACCATGCAAGATATCCTTGAACAACTGGAAAAAAAGCGCGCAGCGGCCCGCTTGGGCGGCGGGCAAAAGCGTATCGACGCGCAACATGCCAAAGGCAAGCTCACCGCGCGTGAGCGCATCGAAGTCTTGCTGGATGAAGGTACCTTCGAAGAGTGGGACATGTTCGTGGAACACCGTTGCACCGACTTCGGCATGGAAAACAACAAGATCCCCGGCGATGGCGTGGTGACGGGCTACGGCATGATCAATGGCCGCTTGGTCTTTGTGTTCAGCCAGGACTTCACCGTGTACGGCGGTGCTTTGTC
>JAIXOZ010000113.1 GCA_027486495.1 Comamonadaceae bacterium
CCATCAGCTACCCCAGTCGGCACTCAAGAGCAAAACCCCGATGAGGGCCATGAAAGACTGGTACGCTTCTCATCCTCATTTGTTTATAAAACGGCCTTACGATCATCCGGGATGCGACACCTAAGGCTGTGTTTATGTTGGGCTACCTACTCAAATCATTGACGTACCAATCCATCGCCTCGACCAGTCCCTCCTTGATGCGATGGCTGGGTTCGTAGCCGAGCAAAGCCCTCGCTTTTGAAATATCGGCGAGTGAATGCCGCACGTCGCCTGCACGAAAGTCGCAATAGACGGGCTTGAAGTCTTTCAAGTACGAG
Organism: Comamonadaceae bacterium; assembly: GCA_027486495.1. GTDB lineage: Bacteria > Pseudomonadota > Gammaproteobacteria > Burkholderiales > Burkholderiaceae_C > Limnohabitans_A. The sequence continues at coordinate 318 of JAIXOZ010000113.1, forward strand.
AAACGAGGTTCCAGGGTGGAACGTATGGCTTCGAAGAGGTCGTTCAGCGTGGTGCGGTCACCAACTGCCACGTTGTAGACCTGATTCGCCGCATCCGAATGCTGCGCCGTGGCAGCCAGCAGATTGGCCTGCAAGGTGTTGCCTATGTAACAAAAATCGCGACTAGTCTCGCCATCGCCGTTGATGTAGACGGGCTCGCCCTTCAGCATCGCTGCCGTCCATTTAGGGATGACGGCAGCATAAGCGCCGTTGGGATCTTGACGGGGGCCAAACACATTGAAGTAGCGCAGGCCGATGGTCTCAAAGCCATAACTGCGAGCAAACACGCTGGCATACAGCTCATTCACGTATTTGGTCACGGCGTAGGGGCTGAGCGGGTTGCCGATGTTTTCTTCCACCTTTGGCAGCGCGGGGTGGTCGCCATAGGTGCTGCTGCTGGCGGCGTAAGTGAAGCTTTGCACTTTGGCGTCGCGGGCGGCGACGAGCATGTTCAAAAAGCCGGTGATGTTGGCTGCGTTGGTGGTGATGGGGTCGGCCAGGCTACGAGGCACGCTGCCTAGGGCGGCTTGGTGGAGAACGTAGTCGACGGGCAATCGCGCACGGGGTGCTGCTCCCACATCAGGTTGCCAAGTCATGGCGGAATGGCAGTCGTCCAGTTGGCGTATGTCGCCTTGGATGAAGTGAAAGTTGGCCCATTGGTCTGGGGTGACGAGGGTTTGGACTTCATCGAGGTTGCGTTGGTGGCCGGTGGCGAAGTTGTCCAGGCCCACCACGCGTTGGTCCAGCTTGAGCAGGGTCTCAAGCAGGTTGCTGCCTATGAAGCCGGCCACACCGGTGATGAGCCAAGTCTTTGGGGCTTGGCGCAGTTCTGCTTGGATTTGTTCGTAGCGGGTCATATGGGGGTCATGATCGGATCATGGTTGTGAATGCGCGGGGGCACAGGCGTGGGTGCTCTTGGGGGTGGGTACCGGGTGTTGGCTGGCGGGAGGTGCCGCTTGGGCGGGCGGCGGGTGGGTTTTTGCTTAGGGCTTTCTTGCCGCAAATGAACCGAGAAATGTGGGCGTTGGCAACATCAGTTTGCCTGCGATGCAGCGGCTTGTGACGTTGGCCACCATTTCGCGTATGGCACCGTACACCAATGCTGCGCCGTTTTCATAGACGATTTCTTCTCGGCGTGCGGCAGGTACCGTGTCAGCGATAGTGAAAAAGCCCATGGCCCGGATGTCCAGGTCGTAAGGGCAGCGCTTTTCCTCTGGGGCTTGCGCATCGGTTGCAAAACCCACAGCCAGCCACCAGCTGCCGTCGTCTTCTTTGCCGTATTGGATGCTCCACGACAGCATGGCCCCATCAAAGTCAAATTGTTCTGCGCTTTGTGTGGCTTCCTGAATAGCTTGTACATGGACGCGCAAAAAGTCCAATGTGAGCAGCGTCAACGGGCTGGGCTTCATGCTGCCGCCTTCCAGACCGAGCGCTCGGTGATGGCAAATTTGTCGTGCTGCAAATCGTTGCTGGCGGTTACAGCGCGGTTTTTACGTTCGTTGGCCATGGCGCTTTCCAGGAGTTTTTGCACTTTCGGCGCTATGGCGATCATTAGCCGATGCGCATCCGCTTGGATGTCTTGTCTGGTCTTGGCGTGCAAGCTTACTTGCCGAATGGCGGCGAGATTGATCAGGTTGTGCGGATGGGCAATGCACAGACGCAAAAGGCTGTCCATGGCCTGACTTTGCACGATGTCGTCGTTTTCGTAGCGGCTAAAGCCGACTTTGCCACCGCCGAAAAGTTGCGCCGCCTCAATCTGGCTGAGTTTGTACTGTTTGCGAAGTGCCCGAATGCTTTCACCGGCCAAAAGACCATGAGCTTGCTTTTCTGCTGCCACCATAGCCCGTTTGTTGGCTTGCGACTGGCTTGAATTGGTCAGCTCGGCACCGCAGTGGTCACACACGCTGTAGTGCAAGGGTAAAGAAATATTTTGGCCGTTGATTTCTGTCAGGTTGTGTTCGATGTGCGGATGGAGCGCGCCCTCACCGCAGCCGGGGCACTGTGCAGATTGCTGGCGATTAGCGGATTCATTCATCTCAAGCTCCTTCAGGGTGGTTGGATGCCATCAACAGCAGTTGGCCTGTTTTGTTAATGGCGAATTTGAGGTAGTAGCTCACTGGCATTTTTTTGCCTGCGTGTTCAATCCATTCGTAACGGGTGACTTTGTAGGCATCGCACATGGCCCACGGGCCTTGGGGTTGTTGTTGGCACCATTCCGAGTCCAAAAACTGCCCAGTTTTAAGGGCTTGCACAACCAACTCAGCACAGTCTTGTTCATCAAGTTTCCACTTTTGGGCGTCTCGACTTGCGCCTCGGGTCCAGAACATCAATTTGCCCTCTTCAGCAAGCGCCATCACTTGTAGAGATGGGTAGGCGGGGCCATGGGGATGTTTCCGGTCGGGATTTTCACCACTGGGCACTGGCCCTGCAAAGCTGCTGATGTTAACCGTTTTATTTATCACAGTGATAAATTTACAGGATTCAAAGGGGATTTACAGGCGACCGTCGGCGGCACCCAGGGGCAGGATGCTTTTCACGTCATAGACCACGGCACCGGTTTGGCCCCAGGCTTTGATGCCTTCTTCGCCCAGTTCAATAAATTGGTGATGGCCCACGGCAAGCACGATGGCGGCGTATTGTCCGGGTGCGGGGGCTTGGGCCAGGCATTGCAGGCCGTATTCGTGTTCGGCTTCTTGGATGTCGATCCACGGGTCGTACACGTCCACTTGGGTGTTGTAGGTGCGCAGGGCTTTGACGATGTCCACCACTTTGGTGTTGCGCACGTCGGGGCAGTTTTCTTTGAACGTCAGGCCCAGCACCAGCACTTTGCTGCCGAGCACGGGCAGGTTTTTGCGCAGCATGAGCTTGACGGTTTCGTCGGCCACATGGCGCGCCATGCCGTCGTTGATGCGGCGGCCCGCCAGAATCACTTCGGGGTGGTAGCCGACTTCTTGCGCTTTGTGCGTCAGGTAATACGGGTCCACGCCAATGCAGTGCCCGCCCACCAGGCCGGGCCTGAAGGGCAAAAAATTCCATTTGGTGCCTGCGGCTTTGAGCACTTCCAGCGTGTCGATGCCCAGCTTTTTGAAGATGAGGCTCAGCTCGTTCATGAGCGCGATGTTCAGGTCGCGCTGGGTGTTTTCGATCACTTTGGCGGCTTCGGCCACTTTGATGCTGCTGGCTTTGTAGGTGCCTGCGGTGATGATTTCTTGGTAGAGCTGGTCCACTGCCTCGGCCACTTCAGGCGTGCTGCCGCTGGTGACTTTTTTGATGGTGGGCAGGCGGTGTTCTTTGTCGCCGGGGTTGATGCGCTCGGGGCTGTAGCCGCAGAAAAAGTGGTGGTTGAACTTCAAGCCGCTGAACTTTTCGAGCACGGGCACACACACTTCTTCTGTGGCACCGGGGTACACCGTGGATTCGTAAATGACCACGTCACCCGCCTTGAGCACTTTGCCCACGGTTTCGCTGGCTTTGACCAACGGCGTCATGTCGGGCCGGTTGGCTTGGTCCACCGGGGTGGGCACGGTGACAATGAACACTTGAGCTTGTTGCAGGTCTTGGGGGTTGGCGCTGTAGCGCAGGTGTCCTGCTGTGTTTAATTCTTCGGCGCTGCATTCCAGCGTATGGTCTTGGCCCGATTGCAGTTCGTTGATGCGGGCTTGGTTGATGTCAAAACCAAGGGTATTGCGCTGTTTGCCAAACTCAACGGCGAGCGGCAAGCCGACATAGCCCAAGCCAATGATGGCGATGGTTTTGTTTTGCAGGTTCATGGGAACTGGTTGGATGGGTGTGATTTCATCGCTGGCTGAGGCTGTTGATCAGGCTTTTGTCCTCGCCCACCTGCGCCTTCAAAGCCTCAATCTCTAGCTTTAGAGCTTCGTACTCTTGCATCTTGCGTTGCAAAAAGCGGCTGGTCAGCGCGACTTTTTCAGCGATGCCTTGGGGCGTAAGCAGATAGACATACTTGAATTTGTTATTGCTTTTCTGAAAGTTGTCCATCTTCACAAAGCCCTTGTCGATGAGGGCGTGGAGGCAGAAGTTCAGCCCGCCAACGCTCATGCCCAGCTTGTGGGCCAGCTCACGCTGGGTCAGGTCGGGTTGGTCTTGCAAGATGCGCATGACGTTGAAGTGAATCATGGCTTGCTTATCAGCGCTTGCGATGATTGTGTGAAGTTGTTCAGGCATTGAACAAATGGGGCAAAAAAGGGCTCAGTTGAGGCTGTTTACGCTCAGCTTTTGCGCAGGCTTGACGAATAAAAAAGCGATGGGTGAGCACCAATGAAACCGCACCAGCCGTGCATACAGCGTGACATAACCGAGCACGAACACCAAGCACAGCATGGCTGCAACCAATGTGTGGCCGTGCATGGCATAAGCGGCCAGCACTGCAGGCACCGACATCAGGGCCAGCAGCAGCCCGGTCACGGGGTTGGTCATGCTGCGGCTGACACCCCAACGGGTGCGCACCACACGGCGCATGATGAGGTTGTGCAGGTGCATGCGGTCAGGGTGGCCAGGGTGGGTTTGGCGCATTTTGCGGCGGTAGATGCTGAACAGCACCTCGGTCACAGGGTGAATGCACACCAACAAGGCGGCGAAGGCGGTGATGCCCGAATTGCGCTCGATGAGCATGACGCAGGCCCAGGCCAACGCAAAGCCCCCAAAATAGCTGCCACCGTCACCCAAAAAGAGCTTGCCCCAAGGCCAATTGATGAACCAAAAGCCCAGCGTGGCAGCGGCTATGCACAGGCAAGACAGGGCCAAGCTGGTGTCTTGCTCACCGATGGCGATGCTGGCAATGCCCACCAAAGCCACAACCACAAAGCCACTGGCCAGGCCATTGAAGCCGTCGATGATGTTGATGGCGTTGGCCACGCCGCCAATGGCAAAGGCGGTGAACAGCACCGACACCCAGCCAATGGTGAGCAAAGAGTCAATCAAGGGGATATCGACCGAAGTGATGGACACCCCCGTAAGCCACCAGCCCAAAGCACCCGAGGCCATGGTGGCCAAGAGCCGTGCCATGACACTGACTTTTTTGGTGATGTCTTCGGCAAAGCCAAAAGCAAATGCAGGCAAGCCTGCCAACAGCAAGGGGCCCAAGATGGCTTGGCGCTCGGGCTTGGCCATGGCCCAACCGGCGATCACCCCGGCCACGATGGCCACGCCACCAATGCGAGGGGTGGGTGTGGTGTGGGCTTTTTGGACACCGACCAGTCCATCCATACTAAAACGGCCATGGAACTTTTTGGTGAGCACCAAAACGATGGCAACAATCAATGACACAGCAAAAGCTGTGTAAGCGCTGTCGGGGATGTGCAGGTTCATGGGGTTTGTTCGATGGTTCCCGGATCAAGTCCGGAAGGACAACAAGGCGGGAGAAAATTAATTGGGGTCAGTAATTGGGGTCAGATCCCGATTGTTTTTTGCGGTCTGTTATGCAAACGGATTAATCACTTTTAAGCTGTTTTCAAAGAGCCGTTCATGCTGCATGTCCTCAGAATAAAGGGTGTCGCAGTCAGCGAGTAAAGCGGCGGCAACAATCAATGAATCCCAATTGGACAGTTGGTGATTGATGGCGAGTTCGGCACTTTTGCGAATCACTGCTTCATCCACTGGCACTACGTTGACCTTGTTCATCACGGCGTCAGCGAATGCATAGGCCTGCACTTTGTCAAACTTGAATTTCTTTAGGCAAACATTCACGCATTCATTGATAACTTGTGAACTGACCATGGGGCCAGTGGTTACGAGTTGTCGAGCCACCGTTTTCTTGTGCGTATCTTGTCCAATCGTGTAAAAGACAATGTTCGTGTCAAGAAATGATTTGGCGGTCATAACAGGCATCACGATCAAAATTGCCGTCAAACACCGATCCAAATTGGTCAAAGTCATTGACGTTTAGATCAGTCTTATCAGCGTGTTTGAGTTTGCTTTTTAAATAGCCAACAAAATCAAGCACTTCGCGCGCTTGCATTTCAGGTAGATAGCGTATTTCTTTAACAATTTTTTTGACAGTATTCATGATTTTTACTCTAAAGTGAATAGCTGTTTGCGTTTGTTTTATGCGTGCTAGCGGCTGTTTTTGCTGAATGATGTCTTAGCTGACCAAGGCCAAAACGTGTGACTCTTAAACATCGTGTGCTTCGCACCGGTGCCACACTGTTGCAGTGTGTGGTTTTATCACGCATTCAACAAGTCCTGCGCGAGCTCATGCTCATCCAAGTCGATCATGGGGACGTTGAAACGATGGAGTTCAGACAAAAATTGGATACGGCTCATGCCGATGAGCGATGCGGCCATTCCGGACGATAGTCGTTTCATCTCAAACAACTTGACAGCCATGGCCAGTTTTGCGTCTTGCATAAATTGCTGTGGGCTGCACTGAGCTGCATCGGGCATGTGAGCGGGTACTTCAACAAGTATTTGCATGGTGTGCTCCTGCTGGCAATGCGGGCCAAAACGGCGGTAGTGCTGGTCAGGGTCCGAAGATGTCAAGTTTATCTTGCCTCGTCATGAATTGGTGAATTGGGGTCAGATACCGATTGTTTTGGATGCTCAAGGAGCCTGTGGGGGCCTTGGTTGAGCGTCGGCAACAAGAAAGAAGAAGCTTCCAAAATACCGGTCAAGCTTTGGCCGTTCTATACGCGTCTCCAGCTCATGCCAAGTCTGCTGATTTTGAGCAATCACGAAGTGCTCAACAGCGAGGGCCAGAACTTGCGCAGTCTTGGACTGGGGTAGCAGGCCAGCACTGATCAGAACGTTGGTGTCTGACAATGTACGCGGGCTTAGTCTTCATGGAGCATGCGCGTGACGTCTGCTTCGGTCAGGCCTTCTTCGGCGGCTTTGTTGCTCATTTTTGCGAGGTGCTGACGCATCGAGTCACCAGCTTCTTTGCCGCGCAGCGGATAGTTTTCACTGACGAGCATGGCCACCTGAAACGGGATGGTGCGCATGCTCGCTTGGTAGTCTTCGTAGGACAGTACAACGGCCACCGGGCGGCCACGTCGGGTGACAGCGACGGGTTGCCGCTGGGATGCATCAATGAGCATCCCAAATTGATTCTGAGCAGCAAGAGAGGTCATGGTGAGCATGTTCACAGCTCCTTTGAATAGGTGTTACAGCTACTCTAGCTGTTTCGATTCATTGGGGGGCATATCCCGATTGTTTCTTGCTGTAAAACCCATTTTTTTCTGCAAGGGCGACAAGGGCTTGGGCTTGGTCTATCCACTCTTGTGCAGGCTAAACATGGAGTTTTGCAGTCATATCGATACCTAGCGCTTTCATCACGGCCAGCATTGTTTTGAGCGTGGGGTTGCCTTTTTCGCTAAAAGAACGATAAAGCTGTTCGCGGGAGAGTCCTGTTTGCGCTGAAATCTCTGCCATCCCCTTGGCTCTGGCCACCACGCCCATGGCCTTGGCAATGTAGGCAGCATCGCCAGTTTCCAGTGCATCGGCCATGAAGATCGCCATGGCTTGCGGTCCATCCAGCGAAGCCGCTGGATCGTAGTCGTAAAGCAGTTGCTCACTCATTCTTCACCTCTCCATTCGCTTGCAAGGCGTTTTGCGGTTTCAATATCGCGACTTTGGGTGCGCTTGTCACCCCCGCACAACAAAACGACCAAAGCATTGCCACGTTGCTGGAAATAGACCCTGTAGCCTGGACCGTAGTGAATCCGTAATTCACTCACACCATCACCCACAGGCTGGACATCACCCGCGAGTCCGTTAGCCAGTCGAAATATGCGCGAGGCAATCGCTGCTTTGGCCAGTCGATCTTTCAGCCGACCTTCCCACTTTTGGAAGGTGACTGTTTGTTTTATCGCCAATGCGAGCATATTGTAGTTTATTGACTACCGCAGCAGACGGCCAACTTGAATATTGGTCAAAGTCGACGGATGACTCAACAGAGCTAATTGGGGTCAGATCCCGATTGTTTTGGAGCGTGCATCTTTGCTTTGAGTTCGATCTTTTTCATCGCTTCAACGTTGGCTCTGGACTGCTCTGCGTGGGTCAACTCTGCCCCGCAGGCGTCGCATTCCGAAAATTGCAGCGGTATCCGCCAGCTCTGCCCATTGATTTCGACTTGTTCGCGTTCGATGTAGCGTTCCAAATGCCCCAGGCCACAAGCTGGGCAAATTTCCGACGCATCTGTTTTTTCTTTTGTTTTGCCGTCAGTTGCGCTTGTTGCATCAGGTGTCGTGATCGCCACATTGAAGTCGAGTCCCAGCGCACGGGTGATTGCAAAAATGGTTTGGAGGCTGAGGTCGGCGCTGCCCGTCAGGGCTTTTTCAAGTCGATCGCTTGTCCATCCCAGTTGGGCCGCCAATTGGCTTTTTGGCATCTCGCTGCGAGCCACTGCTGCAGCCAGATCCACGCGCACATCTTGGGCTTTGAGCGCAAACCCAAATTCAGGGTCTGTTGTTGCTTCTTGCCAAAGGGCTGCAATGGATGTGATGGGCTGCATGGGGGTTTTGTTCGTCAGACCATTTTCGTGGGCTCACGAAAATGGTTGCTTGTTTGTCTTTTTCCGGTGGTCAGTCTTGCCCGAAGTCAGGCAAGGGGCGTGCGGATTGACGTTCGGGAATGGGCAGCTTGTCAATACCAAAGCCTTTGAATCGTTGGTGAATGCGCTGCGCAAACGTCAGTCCGTCGCTGGGTTCTGCACTGGCCTCGGCGCTTGCTTGGTCGCTTTGGTGGCCAGGCTCGAAGCGTTCATTGGCTTCTTCTCGGTCAAACCGAAAGTCTGCGGGGAGTGTTGCTTTGGGCGACTTCATGAAAAATGGGGATCTGAGCCCGGGTTTTCTGACGACACTTCAGGCAATACACACCGCAGGTGTCTGATCTTTTTCCAGAGCACTGCCTTGGGCATGTGCATGTCCATGGCTTTCATGCAGCGCTCCAGCCATTCGGGTTTTTCTTGCAATCGATCGATGGCTTTAGCCAGATCTCGGGTAATGGCTTTGCCATAGGCTTCGCTGGCTTTTTCGCGCGCGTTTCGCAGTTGCGTCAGTGTCAAATCCATCATGGCCAGGTCAATCACGTCGCGACTGAAAACACCTGCGTCAGCTTGTCGATCTGAATTGGCCAACAGTTTGCTGGTCGCCAAGTCCAATAAGGTCAGGGTGCCAACGCCGCAAATTTGGTCTTGCAGTTCGGGCGTTTGCATGGCAATTCGGGCCTCGCGCACGATTTCGAATTTGATGGGATGTCCGTCCATTCGCACTTGGGTTCGGATGCCGTATTGGTCTGCGCGCACTTCTCGCGACAGTTCCAAGGGCATGGCACCTGGGCGAGTGATGGGTGCAAAACCTTCAACTCCGGTGAGCAGCTGTCGCAGTTCACGGTATCCCGCTGGATCAGAGACCCAAAAATCAATGTCGACCGATTCGCGGTATTCGCCAAACTTCAAGGCGATGCAAGTACCCCCGCCGAACCAGCAGCTCAGTTGTGCCAGAGCACCGCCGTCAAGTGCCGAAAGAACATGAGCAATGCGTTGGTGGTGTGGCCGCTCAAACATGGGCGGCTCGCTTACCAAAGGCTTGTTGCAGGTCTTGCCACAGGGTTTGCTCTTGTTCGGTCAGGCTGGTGGTATCAAGGTGCCTGGCGTTGCGTTCATAGATGTCGAAGGCTTCAACTGGAGTCAAGTGGTCGGTGCCGTGCACTTGCCAAGCAAGAGATTTGAGTTGCGGGTAGTCTGCCAGCGCAATGCGCACAGGCCACCAGCCCGTGCGGTCTGTTGGCGCAGGCTGGGCGGCTGCATGGTCTTGAAGTTGCAGCTGCAGGCCGAGGGCAGCAATGGCGTTGCTCCACGCCCCCATGGTGACCGAGGGTTCGCCTTTTTCAATACGGTGCAGCGTGACCCGGGACATGCCAGCAGCTTCTGCCGCCACCGTGGCACTGACCCGCAAGGCCTTGCGCTTTTCGGCCAAACAGGCGCCCAAAATGCGCAACTTGGCGGCGTTGTCTTCGGTGACGGGGGGTGATTGTTGCGGCATAGTGATTCTCATTATTTACAAAAATAAATTTTTGTCAAGAATGAGAAACGGTTACTGGGGTTTGCTCTGCGGGGATTTTACGGGGTGCAGCATAGCCAGCTCTTTTGTGCGCAAAAAGGTGTTCGCCTTCAAGAGGCCACGACAGGGTTTGGCTGGATGGCTTCGAGCAAACCTGCAAGGTGCTGCTTTTCAGCAGCAAGCAAGTTGCTGTTGCTCAAACTTCTGCCCCTTGATGCATGGTCAAAGATAAGGCTTTGGCCCGGGCGATGGTCTCAAATGGGCTGGCTTTTTGACCGATTTGAACCATCAAGACGTCTACGGGCAATTGCAAGGCGTTTTCAACCTGGTATTTGAATCGAGCCCGATCCATGACGGTGGTTTTGCGCTCAGATTCAACCAGAAGGTCCACATCGCCACCACGGCGCTGGTCGTCTAACCTGGACCCATAAAGCCAGACCTGCGCGCCCTCACCCAGCACGGCGGTGGCGGTGGCGGTGCTTTTGATGGTGTTGATTTGGGCTGGGGTGAGGCGCATGGGGTTAATTTTTGTAGGTGGATTTACAAAATTTAATCAACTCTTCGTGCCAAGTCATGAGCTCTGGCACCGCTTTGATCATTTGAACGAAAAACTCATGCAGCAGCTCTGGGTCATCAGCGTATTCGTGGTTAACGGCATTTCGCAGTTCGCGTATGTCTTTCCATCGGTCAACCGAAGGGATGCATCCCAATTTTTCCATGTACAGCAGCACGGCTGTAAAGGGCTCTGCCGGCTTTTCTTCTTCAACGGCTACAGCTTTCATGGTTTTACCCATGTGCTCTTGAAATTCACTGAAGCGAATCCGAAAAGCCGCCAGAGTTTCGTGCTGATCGGGTTGCAGTGCTTGCCAATCGGTGATGGGCAACAGTGCAGTGACTTGTTCGGTCGAATAGCTGAGGTATTGCCTCATTCGCAACAAATGCTCAAGCTTTTTCCAGATGAGCGCGATGTGTTCGCTCACAACCGAATGCCTTCTTGTTTGGCGATCAAGGCGATGGGGCTGCGGTCGCCATAGGGTTTGACGATCAGGTCAACGGGCATGTCCAACTGATCTTGCAGGCTGACTTTGCAACGGATTTTTTTCATCAATTCGGGTTGATGCGTTTCCACGTACAGGTCCACATCGCCGCCCTTTTGGTCGTCATGCACCCGAGAACCGAACAAGGTGACCTGCGCGTCCTCACCCAGCACGGCGGTGGCGGTGCTTTTGATGGTGTTGATTTGGGCTGGGGTCAGGCGCATGAGGTTAATTTTGTATGTTGGTGGCTTTTGCCCCGACATATGTGGTTTTTTCAACGCTTTTAATAGGGAGCTTGCGCTCGGTCATGGTTGGTAAAACACTTGCCCTACCCGTTCGATGTGCTCGCGCAGTCCTGCGTGATCGATGAGTTCGAAAATCGACAGGTCGACTTGGTAGGGGATGGGTGACTCTTCCAGGCGGGTGGCCATGTGCCCGAGGGTGTCAAGGTCAAGCGCTTCGCCAAACAGGGTCAGGTCGATGTCAGAGCCGGGCCGATGGGTGCCTTTGGCGCGTGAGCCGTAGATCACTGCTTTTTTGACGGCTGGTACCTCGGCAAGGATGCCCCGAGCAGCCATACAGCCGTACCTTGGCCAAATGCGTCAGTGGCGGCTTGGCGTATGGTTTGAATTTGGTCGGTGGTGATGCACATGAAAATTTGTTTTTTAAGCCGGTGGCTTTAGCCCTGACATTGGTTTTTAAAAAAGGGTTTGATCGTTACAAACGTTCTTTGTCAATCAACGCTTGATGGCGTCAATTTTGCAATTTGATTGGCAAACCGTTCAGCAGTCTGTATCAGTACTGGAACAAATTTGTGACCCGTGCTCAAGGCACTGATCAGGATGTTCATGTCTTCAATGTATTCATGGACCATCAGGTTGCGAAGTTTGCGCATTTCTAGCCAAACATCCACCGAATCAATCCAACCGAGTTTTTCAGCTCGGTCAAGGTTTTCAATGGCGGCCCCAGTTTTCTCGGCCATCGCATCCAACAACTGGGGCAGCATTTTGTCACCCAGATTGTCTTGAAGACGCCCAAACCGACTGACAAAAGCATCCAGGCGTTCGGCCAGAACAGGGTCTGACTCAAGTGTTTGCAAACTTTCTACCGTCATGGGCTCCGCAAAGAGCCTGGCGTCTGTTTCTTGAAGATAGTGACTTTCTTTGTGTGTCACTCTCACCAAAAAGTGAAGCCGCTCTGATTGGCCCTGGTCAAGTTTCACAGCGCTACCCCGTGTTGGGCTGCAATGTGGTGTATGGGTTGAACCAACAAGTTCGGCGCTTTGAGCAACACGTCCACATTTCGCCCCTGCATGGCACGAGAGACTTTGCTGGCAATACGGGCTGCAACGGCAGCAGGTTCAGCCAATACATGTTGGACTTCAATCATCAGGTCCACATCGCCGCCCTTTTGGTCGTCATGCACCCGAGAACCGAACAAGGTGACCTGCGCGTCCTCACCCAGCACGGCTGTGGCGGTGCTTTTGATGGTGTTGATTTGGGCTGGGGTCAGGCGCATGAGGGGGGATTATTGGTCTTTGGCGTAGTTGTACGACTGGTAACGGTAGCCGTAGCGTTTGTACTTGTAGCCATAACCATAGCCAGAGCCATAGCCGTAGCGGCGTTTGCTGATGTCCAGGCCGTTGAAGATGACGCCTTTGACCGTGACGCCCGATTGCTGCAGGCGTTTGGTGGCTTCTTGCACTTCGCCCAGCGACGAGACATTGGCGCGGACCACCAAGAAGGTGGTGCCCGCCTGGGGGGCCAAGATGGCGGTGTCGGACACGGCCAGCACGGGCGGCGTGTCGATGAGCACGATGTCGTATTGGGCCGACAGGGTTTTGAGCAGGTCTTGGGCCGAGGGCGACATGAGCAGCTCGGCCGGGTTGGGGGGCATGGTGCCGGTGGAAATGAAGTCCAGCCCCGGGGCCACGGCGGTGTGCATGACCTTGGCCATTGGCTGGGTGCCCGCGATCAGCTCTGACAAGCCCATGCCACGCTCCAGGCCAAAGAATTGGTGGATGTGGCCTTTGCGCATGTCGGCGTCAACCAACACCACGCGCTTGCCAGCGGCGGCCAGCACGGCGGCAAAGTTGGCACTGGTGAAGGACTTGCCAATGCCGGGCGTGGGGCCGCTGATGAGCACGATGTTGTTGGCCGCATCGAGCATGGCAAATTGCAGCGCGGTGCGCAGGCTTCGCAGGCTCTCGATGGCCGCTTCGTTGGGCTTGAGTGTTGCCAGCAGGTGGGTGCCGGGTTTTTTGCTTTGGGCATCGGCGTTCAGCTGGGCTTGGGCGGCCGACAGGGGAATGGTGGCAAAGACGTGCAGGCCCAGGCTGTGCTCGAGCGCTTCGGCGTTTTTGATGCCGGGGCGCAGGCTGTTGCGCAAGAAGGCCAGGCCCAAACCGGCAAGCAGACCCAACACGCCCGACAGGGCCAGCACAAGGCTGCGCTGGGGTTTGACGGGTTTTTCGGGTTTGACGGCCACGTCCACAATGCGCACGTTGCCCACTTTGCCTTCTTTGACCAAGCGCAGTTGCTGGAAGCTGTTGAGCAAGTTGGTGTAGAGCTCGTTGTTGACCTTGACGTCGCGGGTCAGGCGCAAGAGGTCTTGCTCGATGCCGGGCAGGGTTTTGGCTTTGCTATCCATGGCGCGCAGTTGGGCTTGGATGTCGCGGATGGTGCTGTCCAGCGCCAGGATGCTGGGATGCTGGGCGGTGAATCGAATTTCGAGCTCTTTGCGCTTGGTTTGCAGGTCCAGCAGTTTGATTTTCTGCTCCACGGACTCTCTGAGCAGGCTGCTGGCTTCTTGGTTCAGGTCGAAGGTGCCTTTTTGAACGCGGAAGTGGTTGAACTTGGCTTCAGAGTCTTCCAGCTGGTTTTTGAGCTGAGGCAGCTGGGTGCCCAGGAAGGCCAAAGACTTTTCAGCCTCAGCGGCTTTGCGGTCGATGTTTTGGCGCACATACAGGTTGCCGATTTCATTCAGAATTTTGGTGATGAGCTCGGGGCTGTCACCTTCGAGCGTGGTGCGCAGCACACCCGACTGTTTGCCTTGCTCGGCAATTTTCATGTCTTGTTGCAGGCGCTCGGTCACATTCAGGTGTGACAGGCGCGTGATGTAAAACTCAGCCCCGGGCAGGCCCACGGCACCGCCCACCACCAGCAGGCCTGGCAGGCCTTCGTAGGTGAAGGACAGGGGTTTTTCAAAGCTGCCTTGTCCCAGTTTGTCGTCGTTGGGCGAGAGAAGTTCGTAGCCCTTGTCGGTCAACACAATCGAAAAAGGCTGGTTTTCTTGCGAGGGGTGCACCGTGAAGCTGCCGATGCGGATGGATTCGTTGCCGCGCACATAGCCGCTCATGCCCAAGAAGCCGGGGGTGGACGGCTCGGTCTTGCCACGGGCCATCCACTGGCCAATGTAGGGCACGTATTTGGGGGTGACGCTCAGGTCGAGTTGCAGGTTGCTGACGGCTTGGCCCACGACCAGTCGGGAGCGCAGAATTTCGATCTCGGCGGTGGCTGGGGATTTGATGTCGAACAAACTGCCGGCGTCGCCGATGAGTGAGCCAATGCCGCTGCCCTTGGAGTCTTCGACCTGGATGAGGGTGTTGGCCTGAAAAATCGGGGTGGCGGTGATGGCATAGCCACCGCCCAACAAGATGGCCACGGCGGTGACAGCGCCGATGAGCATTTTTTGGTCCAGCACGACGTCGAGCAGGTCGAGCAGGTTGATGCTGTCGTCGTCTTCGCCCATGGGCAGGTTGGGAAGGGATGGCTGAGCGGCTTGGGCGCTGGGATTGGGGAGATTCATGTTCAGATCTGTTTCAGCTCAGTTGTCGAATCCGCGTGAGCCAGTCGGCCACGCCTTGGGCGATGCCTTGGTAGGCGGTGTCAAAGGCTTCACGGGGTTGCCGGTAGGGGTCGGCGATCTCGAATTGGCCAAACTGCCCAAGCCGGAAAATTTTGCCGCGCACTTGGGGGTAAAGCTGTTCGAGCTGGGATTTGTGGCTTTGCTCCATGACCAGGATCAGCTCGGCTTGTTGGCACATGAAGCTGGTGACTTGCTGGGCGCGGTGGGCGCTGAGGTCCAGGCCTTGTTCTTGGGCAATTTGCACCGAAAGCGGATCAGCCGGGGCACCCACCAAGGCGCTGAGCCCGGCAGACCACACGGTGTGCGTGGGCAGTTCGCGGGCCAGCAGCACTTGGGCCAGCGGGCTGCGGCAGATGTTGCCGATGCACAAGGTGAGGATGTGTTGCATGCGTGTGCGTGAATCAGTTGCCGGTGGCGCTTCGGGCCACGTTGGCAGCTTGGGCGCTGGGCAGGATCAGGCTGATGACGCGGTTCCAGCGGACCAGGGGCACGGGGTCGACATAAACGACGTCGCGCGCTTGCAGCTCGAAGCCTTCGGCCAGGGCGAAGGCCATGGGGGACTTGGCATCGAGGTGGTAGATCTTGGGCTGGTCTGAGTTGGTGGTGCGGACCACGTAAATTTGGCGCGGGTCGCCCGAGTTGGGGTTGACGCCGCCGGCGTCGCCCAGGGCTTCGTTGAGGGTGAGGCTGCCGTTGCGCAGGGTTTGGGTGGTGGGGCGCAGCACTTCACCCAGCACAAAGACTTTGGCATCTTCGCGGCTGATGACGCGCACCAGGTCACCGTTGCTCAAGAGGATTTGCGCGGGGTTGATGCCCTTGGCAGTCAGCTGCGGCAGGCTCACGGTGGTGGTGACGCCGTTGCGGGTGATGGCGATGGCAGAGCGGTCGGCCAAGGGGCTGTAGCCCCCTGCCCTGCCAATGGCTTCGGGCAAGGTCAGCGGGATGTCGTTGATGGATTGCAGGCCGGGGCTGCGGACTTCACCGTCGATGTAGACGCGGCCGCTGCGGTAAGACTGGATGCGCAAAGTGACTTGGGGGTCATTGATGACTTTGGCCAGTTGCCGGGTGATCAGGTCGCGGGCTTGGTATTCGGTCAGGCCTGCAAGCTTGATTTGGCCAACATAGGGGAACTGGATTTGGCCGTCAGGGCTGACGTTGTAGCCATTGCCAACAGGCGCCATGGCAGAGGCGCCGTCGTTGCCCACGGTGGCCACAGCACCGGCCGGAGCAATGGACAGTTGCGGGTGATCCCAGACGACGATGTTGAGGATGTCGCCGCTGCCGATGGTGTAGGGCTGGGCTGTGCCAAAAAGTTGTTTGACCTGTGCGGGGATGTCGTCTTTGCGGCTGGCGCGCTGTTCGCGCAGCAGTTCAGGGGTGATGCTCTGCAGCGCGCCCGGTGGCACGGCGTCAGGTTTTTTGGCGTCGGCCCTGAGACTGTCGCCGGTGTAAACACCCGGTGAATAGGCGCAGCCGCCGATGAAGAGCACGGCCAACAAAGGGAGCCAACGGGGTAAGAGTGGGTGAATGGATCGCATGCGAAGTAGGTGGTTGTCTGCGCTTTGAAGTGAATGCTTTAAGATGAATTAAACAGGCGATTTCGGCTCAATGAAAAAGACTCAAGCAGGCTACCGCAGTGCACGATGGGTTTGTGACATTCCCGAAAGTGCAAAAAAAACTGCGCCGGTCACGGCGCAAGTAACCCAATATTTTAAGGGGCCGACACCCTCAAACTGTCATCTTTATCGAAAATAAAACAACCCAAAAACACCATCTGATCATTCAACTTGATTAATTCATCAGGAATTGGTGTTTTCGTTCAAAGTCGAGCAAACCAACCTCAAGAGGTGCTGAGGTTGAGGTTTTGAATTGGGGTCAAGCCTGCTCAATCAACGCTGGCAACGAGCCCGATGGACAACAGGCCGTAACGCTGGTTGAAACGATGCGATGTGAGGCTGTTGTACAAAAATGGGACTTCGGTGAGGAATTGATTGCTCATGACCTGACCGCGTGTGAACAGAAGTGTGTTGCGTGTCATTTTGTAGCCCACCTCGCCCATCAGGGTGTTGTTGAGGTTGTACGGTGTTTTGTTTTTGCTGCGGATGACATCGTCGACCGCGCTGCGCTGGATGTTTTGAATCACATAAGCACCCCGTAACTGCCATGGGCCGGTGTTGTAGGCCAAGTTGAAACCGGCATGGGCTGAGCGGATGTTGTAGTTGATGGATTGGAGTTCGGTGTTGAAACTTTTTGGCACCAATTCATCAAAACCTGCACCAAATGAGCCGTTGCTGTAGGTCAGAGGGACAGTACCAACCATTGCCGTGATGCTGCCTACGCTGACTTTGCCCTGCCCTGCCCCGGCAAAAGCCGAGAGTTTGACGGGGCCCAGTATCCACGCGCCAATCAGGTCGGCTTGCAGGGTGCGGTCTTGGGCGTCGTTGACGCTCAGACGGTCTGCCATGATGGGTGACTTGCAGGGGTTGCTCAGGCAGGCCAGCGCTGTGGGGCTGGATTTGACAACTTGTTGGGACTGGTTGCCCCATGCAGACAGACGCACGGCCGCTGCAGGCTTGATGCCTTGTGCCTGCAAAAACTGCCACTGCGCGCCCACACGCCAGGAGTCAACTTGCGGTTGGTCGTTGCCATAGGTGAGCTTGCGCTGCTGCAAGGCCCCATCGACCCACACATCGGGCCGCAGGCCCAGGCCAGCACGCAGGCTGGTGCCCTGGTAGTCGCCAGAGTTTTCTCCGGCCAACACCAAGCTGGCGTCGCGCAGTTTGAACACGTCCAGAGATTTGTTCATGTGGTCGATGGAGAACTCGACCATGACTGGGCCGTAGCGGTCTTGAGGGATGACCTCTAAAAACGCATCGCCGGGGGCTGCCATGGCAGAAGTGGCCAGAGTGAGGCTGACGGCGCTGAAACAGACGTTCAGCAAAGGGAAACAGTGTGTCTTGCGGGGTGATTTCATGAAGTTCAGATGCCAGAAAAAAGGGGGGGGGGTTAGACCAGTTGCAGTTGCAGCTGTTGCTGCTGTCCGATGGCGCCCAGGTCGTCGATGGCGCGCAGCTGCAGTTCGACGGCGAGGTCGAGCACTTGCCCGTCGGGTGTGGTGGAGGCCATAAACACCAGCTGCGAGAGTTGGGCCAGACTGACTTGTGCCACCATGGTGTCGTTGACAAAGAGAGGGGTGTAAATGGTTTCACCCGCATCTTCGATGGCCAACATGAGTTCGCCCACCCAGGGTTGGTCGATGAGCACGCCTGCCAGCAAGTCGCCTTGCGGGTCAAAGAAGTTGTCTGTCTCCAAAAAGAATTGACCCAGTTCGAATGGGCCATCTTCGCGAGGGACCAGGAAGGACAGATTGGTAAATTCGCCAGCGGTGTTGGGCGCGTCGCTCAGGTCGGTGTTGACGACCACATGCTGGATGTTCTGGCCGCTGACACCTTGCAAGACCAAGCTGTCGGGCAGGTCGATCTGGATGCTGGCCTGGCCGTCGCTGGAGAAGAGAACTTTGCTGGCGATTTCGATGAGTGGGCTCAATTCGACCTTTGGATCGCTGAGGTCGCTGAACAGATCGCGCAGTGAGTAGTCTTGGCCCAGCAAAGGCTGAAGGTTCAGGGCGGCGTCGAGGGTGTCGATGGCCCGGTTGATTTGTGCCAGATTGAGCTGCCCGTCGAGCGTGACCGCGCCGTAGATGAGCTGGGTGAGACCGGCAATCGACAGGTTTTCTGGGCCCAACAGGTCGGCAGCGGCCAGCGCCAGGCCCGACAAGTCGAGCAGGTCAGCCAGGCTGATGGCTTCAAGGCCAGCCAGTGCTGCGGGCAGCGTGGCGCTTTCTTGCAACAGTTGCAGCACTTCCAGGGCTGATTTGTCGCCATAAAGGCCGTTGACAACGATGGCCAGGTCTTTGACGAGGGTCACACCGCTGTAGCCGCTGATTTGCGCATTGACATACGAGCCCAGGCTGTCCAGGCTTTCGTTGGCCAGGGCGCTGATTGCGATCTTGTCCAGCAGGTCGGACAGCTTCATGGACGAGATGTCGGACAAATCAGCGGTCGGACTGATTTCTAGCAGCATGGCCCGCGCGACCGATTTGAGGTGGTCGAGCGCGGTGCTGGCGCTGTCGGGCAGCTGGTCTTGCAGGTCGGCCAGGGTGAGCGTTTTGAACTGCTGGGGCAGCACAAAGGTGTCTTGCAAAACCCCAATGAGTTGGCCAACGGTGAGGCTGCTGTCGAAATTGAGCGCGCTGGCGGCCGTGCTGAGCAATTGGCCGATGCTGAGGTTTTGCAGAGCCGGCGGCAGCGTGACCGTGTCTTGCACCAACTGAAGCAAGCGGGTGATGCTGGTGGCGGGCAGGTCGCCAGAGAGGTCGACGCTGTCCTTCAAAAGGCTGAGCAGTTCACCCACAGATTTGCCGCCCACCAGGCCCATGACCAGGCCTGCGGCCAGGGTGAGCGCGCCTTGGTCGCTCAGTGAGCTCAGGGCCAGGTTGTTGCCGATGGCTTTGTCGAGCAGGCTGTCGATTTTGAGCGAGAGGCTGGGGGTGCCGTTGACGCCGGAGACCAGCTCGAACATGTCGGGGCTGAGGTTGCTCACTTGCACGGTGGTCACGGACATGCCCGCCGCGCTGAGGGCGATCTGCACGGTTTGAGGGGGCAGCTCGATTTGCAGCTGGCCGCTGTTATCGCGCACCAGTTTGATCTGAACGTCGAAGTCAGCCGCCATGGTCAGGGAGGCCAGGCGGTCGTTCTGGATGCTGAACTGCACTCCCACGGTGCTCAGGCCCAGAGGCACGTCGTGTGTGTCCTTGAGTGCGAATTGCAGGGTGGGTGAGCGGCCTGATTGTGGGTCGCCGTCGAACAGTTGGAGGATATTGCTGCGGTTGAGCGCGGTGCCAGCCTGCCCTGCACTCAGGTCCAGGGTGAGGGTGTTGCCGTTTTGTTCGCCCAACACGCTGAACGAGGTGTCCTGGTTGTTGTGGTCGACGTCGTGCACGGTGACGTAGGCGCTGTCGAGCGTGAGTTGGTCGATGCTGGCAATCGGCGCATTCACCACGATTTGGTCAATGAGCTGACCTGTGGCATCGGTCAGGCCGAGTGTCGGCAAGTCGACGGTGGCCTGCATTTGACCGTTGCTGGACAAGAAGGTCTGCGCGGCGATTTTCAGCAGCGGGTGGATTTGCAGCGTGGGGTCTTTGAGGTTGGAGATGAGGTCCGACAAGTTCACATCGGTGCCCAGCAGCGGCTGCAGGTCGAGGCTGTTGTCAAGGAGGGCGAGCAAATCGCTGATGCGGTCTGGGCTGACCACGCCGTCGATGGTGACGATGCTTTGGACCAGGTTGAGCAGGCCGCTGATGGACAGGTTGTTGCCGCCCAGCAGGTCTTGGGCCGTCATGGCCAGGGCGCCCAGGTCGAGCAGGCCAACCAGGCTGAGGGCTTGCAAGTTGGCCAGTTCGGCGGGCAGCGTGATGTTGCTTTGCGCCGCAACCAGCAGCTCGGCCAGTGTCTTTTGGCCATAGAAGGCTTGGACGACACGGGCGGCATCCTTGAACAGGGCGATGGCGTTGTAGCCTTCAAAGTAGTCAACTGCACTGCTGCCAAGTGACTGAATGCTTTGGGCTGCAATGGGGCTGTTGGCCAATTGGTCAAGCAGCTGAGGGATGGTCAGGTGAGCGATGGATGCTTCGTTGCCGCCCAGCATGGCCCGAGCCAGCGATTCGAGCTGGTCGACGGTTTGCAGGTCGGTCGCATTGACCAGGGTGTCTTTGAGGCTGCCCAATGTGCCTTGCAGGCTGGGCGGCAGCTCGATGGTGTCGCGCAGCAAGGTGAGCACATCGCCAAAGCTCAGGGAGTCGGGCAGGTTCAGCACTTGGGCCGAGACCGACAGGACTTGGTCAAAGCTCAGTTGCCGCAAGTCAGCAGGCAGGCTGATGGTGTCTCGGAGCAGCTCGAACAGTTGGGTCAAGTTGGCCGATGGCAAATCGTCTTCATTGGGCAGGGTGACGCTGTCTTTGAGCAGCGACAAGAGGTCGCCAATGCTCTTGCCACCCAGCAGGCCCATGACGAGACCGCTGGCGATGGCCAGGGTGCCGGCGCTGCCGAGATCACTGATGGCGACGGTGCTGTCCAAGGCTTTGTCAAAGAGGTTGTCGATCTTGATGGACAAGTTGGGCGTGCCGTTGCTGCCGCCGACCAGACTGAGCGTGTCGGGGTCGAGGTTTTGCACGGTCTTGGTCAAGATGGTGAAACCACCGGCTTTGAAGACCAAGTCCACTGGGGTCGCGGGCATGACCAGCTGGAGGACGCCGTTTGTGCGCGTCAGCTCGATATCCAGGTCGACACCCACGCTGACCGACAGGCCGTTGAAGCGCTCGTTGGACAGCGCCAGATCGAGGTGAATCTGGTGGGTGCCAAGGGTGATCAGGTCGGTGTTTTGCAGCGCGAATTCGATCGTGGGAGCGATGCCTGTTGTGTCCTTGTCGCCGTCCAGCAAACGTTGCAGGTTGACGCGGTTGAGGGCGTTGTTGTCACTGAGGCTGAGCGTGAGTGTGCCGCTGCCGTTGGACTGGGCTTCGACCAGGGTGGTGGTGGGCCTGCCGCTGCTGTCGTGGTCGATCACGCGGATCGTGTTGTCGGCCAGGGTGAGGGTGTCGATGACGTTTTTGACCTCGATGGTGAAGGCTTGCGAGGCGGCCAGGGATGTGCCGGCATTGGCCACGACCGTGACGCTGTAGTCCCTGCGGTTTTCGTAGTCCACAGAGGAGTTGGCGTTGAAAACCAGAAGATTTCCGTCGATGCTGAAGAGGTTTTTGTCTGCACCTTCCAGCGTCAGCACGTTGGCGGGGAAACTCGGGTTGTTGTCAGGGTCGGTGACTGCGATGGTGCCGATGACCACTTGGGTCGTGGTGTTTTCAACGATCTTTTGCTGGTTGTTGAGCACGATGGCCGTGGGGGCTTCGTCGACGTCGGTGACGGTGATGGTCAGTTGCCTGACGTTGTCCAGCCTGTTTCTGTCACCCGGTTGGCCATCATTGGCGACCACCCAGAACTTGTATTCAGCAGGGCTGCGACCCACCGCTTCGAAGTTGGCCGATTCGTTGAGCGTGATGGCACCAGTGCTGGGGTCGATGTTGAATACATCTGGATAGGGGCCCATCAGGCTGTAGACCAGCGTGGTGCCTGCATCCTCATCGGTGGCTACTGTCTGGTAAACGACTGTGCTGGTGGGCGCGTTTTCTGCCACGGTACCGGTGTCGCCAGAAGTGATGACTGGCGCTTCGTTGACGTTGGTGACCTGGATGCTCAACGCCTGCGTGCTTTTCTCCACACCATCGCTGACCTCAAGAACAATGCTGTAGATGTTGCTTTTAGCGGCTGAACCCGGAACCTCAAAGTTGGGCACCGCTGCAAATTTGAGCTTACCCGTGCTGGCGTCAATTGTGAACTTGGAAGCGTCGGCGCCGGAGATGCTGAAAGTGAGCGCATCGCTACCGCTGTCGATGTCGGTTGCAATGGCGGTGTAAAAGTCGCTGCTGGTGTTTTCTGACACGCTGACCGAGTCATCCGAAGTGATGACTGGTGCGTCGTTGACGGCGTTGACATCGAATGTCAGGGTGTAAGTAGATTCGCTCGCGAGGTTGCCCGAATCGGCCACCTGGAAATTGAAGCTGGCGTAGTTGCTGCCGTTAGCGTCGAGTGCGGGGCGGTACTTCAGCTCCCCCGCATCCAGTTCGCCTCCGGTGAAGTCATCGTTGACGTTCACATCGACTTCAAGGCCGTTGACCACGGTGAAGAGTTTGCCCAAAGTGGGGACGCTCTTGATGATGATTTTGCCCAGCAAGCTTTGGCCCGCATCACCGTCGAAAAACGGAAAGTCTGCAGACGTCAGAGCTCGGGTGTTGTCTTCGTTGATGGTGAGCTTGTTGTTGTCACTGGTGGGTTCGTTGTTGTCGCCCACAAAGAAAGTGACCGTTCCCGTGTCGCTCCGGCCTGCAGGGTCTTGCACCGTGAAGGCGATGGTGACGGATCCGACGAAGTCAGCCTTGGGCGTGAACTTGAGCTGTTGGCCGTCCCGCGTCACAACGCCCTGCTCTTGTGGCACGCTGGCTTCGCTGATGGTCAGTTGCCCATCGGTGTTGTCGGGGTCGCTGATCAGTTCGGCCAGCTCGATGGTGACGTCAGTGTTGATGGCGTAGGTGCCGTAAGGATAACGGTCAACGGCCACTGGCGCGTCGTTGGTGCCGGTGATGTTGACGGTGATGTCTTTGCGTGTGCCGTCTGCCGTGGCGATGGAGAACTTTTCAGACGGTTTGTCTGTGGCTTTGAGTTCGTCAAGAGCCGACTC
>JAIXOZ010000029.1 GCA_027486495.1 Comamonadaceae bacterium
GGCCCAGTCCACGTTGGGGTTGCGCGCCATCAAGGCACGCAGGGGCACCGCACCCAGGTCGTCGGTGCGCACGCTGGAGAGTGCACCGCCGTAGCGGCCAAAGGGGGTCCGGATCGCATCGCAAATGTAGGCTTGGTTCATGTGACTGGTCTTTCGAAGGTAATTTTCATGCATTATATTGCATGAATGGCAGAGTGATTCATGGCATTTTAGGGGCGCTTGGAGAGCTTGCGTGAGCGTTTGGCGACTGCAAGACCCTGGAGATTTCAGTGCCTGTCCGCAAGGCGCGACGGCGGCGCTGGCCGGGCTCGGAGCACGGCTACACGGTGAAGAGATGTCTGGTGTCTGTCCGCGAGGCGCGACGGCGGCGCTGGCCGGGCTCAGAGGCGCTTCGCTTTGCCACATCGCCCGACCAGCGCAGCCGTCGCGCCTCGCTCGGGCAGTTGGTGATGTGTGCCCTGTCGCGTTTTGAACCCTCCGCGAACACGCCCACGTGAGAGGCCGGGGCGATGTGGCAAAGCGAAGCGCCTCTGAGCCCCGGCCCCGGACCCCAGCCTCTCACTCCCAACGCACCACCAACGACAAAGCCCATCAAAGACAACCAACACTTAAGAGACAATCCACCCATGCTGATCCAACCCTCCCAAGCCGATGTCCGGCGCTTTTTTTGCGGCGTTTACGCCAAAGCCCGCACAACTGCAACGCTCGAACCCATGGAAATGCTCGTCAGCGAATGGATCGACGAACACCCCGAATACCACGCCGAACTGGCCGATGTCGATGCCGCGCTGGCGCAGATGCACCAAGCGGACCCGAACCGCGAGAATCCCTTCTTGCACCTGTCGATGCACTTGTCCATCAGCGAGCAATGCAGCATCGACCAACCCCGGGGCATTCGCCAAGCAGTGGAACTGCTCACGCACAGGCTCAACTCACTGCACGACGCACACCACCAGGCCATGGAATGCCTGGGCCGCATGGTGCACGAAAGCCAGCGCTCGGGCCGCATGCCCGATGGCGAGTCCTATATTGCCTGCGTGCAGCGCAACGCCACAAAAGACTGATGTCCGCAAAGCACCGACGATGGTGCCAACAGCCCACAAAAAAACCCGCCAAGGCGGGTTTTTTTGGGGGTGCTCAGATCGGGCGAATCAGCGGAAACGCGACTGGGGCACAACCTTCATCTCGCCATCCAAAGAAGCGATGTAAGCCGACATGGCCTTCAGCTCTGCATTGGAGAACTGCTTGGCAATGCCACCCATCACGCCATTGTTGCGACCCCATGTGGACTGGTTTTCCACTTTGTAGGACTTGAGGGCCACAAACAAAAAGTCTTTGTGCTGACCGGCCAGCTTGGGGTAGCTCGGGTCGATCGGCTTGTTGAAGTTGTCACCGTGGCAAGAAATGCAAGCGCCCTTTTGCAGCAAGGCAGCCACCTTGGCGTCGGGAGCCTTGGGGGTCTTGGTCACGGGTTCGGCCTTGGCGTGTTGCTCATAGTAAGCGCCCAAATCAGCCATGTCCTGTTCGGTCAGGGTGTCGGCAATGCCACGCATGGTGGGGTGCTTGCGCTCGCCTTTTTTGTAGGCATTGAGCGAAGACACGATGTATTTGCCGTTCTGACCCGAAATCATGGGCACGCGGTAGACCTCAGGGAAACTGGCTTGGTAGCCTTTGATGCCGTGGCAGCCAATGCACATGGCAATTTTTTGTTCGCCAGCTTTAGCGTCGCCCTTGATCTCTTGGGCATGGGCGGAAAAGGCGGTCACAGAAGCGACAGCCAAGGCAAACATCGAGGTCAACAGCTTGTTCATTTTGCTTACACAATCCAAATGATTGATAAAAATCAACTACGGATTATATCGGGCTGGCCCTCATAATCCTGACAAACCCTTTGCCCTTTTCCGAGAACTTGTTCACATGAAATTCCAAGGTACCGAAAACTACGTCGCCACACAAGACCTGATGCTGGCCGTCAACGCCGCCATCACACTCAAACGGCCCCTGCTGGTCAAAGGAGAGCCTGGCACCGGCAAGACGATGCTGGCCGAAGAGGTGTCCGCTGCTTTGAGCTTGCCTCTGTTGCAGTGGCACATCAAATCGACCACCAAGGCCCAGCAAGGCCTGTACGAATACGACGCCGTGAGCCGTTTGCGTGACAGCCAGTTGGGCGACGAAAAGGTCAAGGACATCGAGAACTACATCATCAAGGGCGTGCTCTGGCAGGCTTTCACGTCCGAGACGCCTGTGGCCATCCTGATCGACGAGATCGACAAGGCCGACATCGAATTCCCGAACGACCTGCTGCGAGAAATCGACCGCATGGAGTTTTATTGCTACGAGACGCGCCAGCTGATCAAGGCCAAAACCCGTCCTCTGGTGTTCATCACGTCCAACAACGAAAAAGAGCTGCCCGACGCTTTCTTGCGCCGCTGCTTTTTCCACTACATCAAGTTCCCCGAAGCGGACACCATGCGCCAGATCGTGGACGTGCACTTTCCCACGCTCAAGAAAGACCTGCTGGCTCTGGCACTCAAGACTTTTTACGACGTGCGCGGCCTGCCGGGCCTGAAGAAAAAACCCTCCACCAGTGAACTGCTGGACTGGCTGAAACTGTTGGTGGCCGAAGACATCCCGCTCGAGGCACTGCAAAGCGCTGACCAAAAAGTGTCGGTGCCGCCACTGGTGGGTGCCTTGCTCAAAAACGAGCAGGATGTGACCTTGTTCGAAAAGCTGGTGTTCATGAACCAGCGCAACCGCTGAAGTCGGCCCGATGAGCTCTCCCAATCCCCTCATGGAAGGCATTTCCGATGCCGTGGGCTTTGTCGGTGGCGCCTTGGCCGGTTTCTGGGCTGGCCAATGGCTGGGGCTGAATATTTTCAGTGCCGGTTACGACAACGCCAGCATTGGCGGCATTTTGCTGGTGGGTCTGGGCGGCGGCGCAGGCCTGCACTTGGCGCGCTTTTGGCGCAACAAACAAAAAGCCAAAGACAAGGACACTGACGCATGATGAATCCTTGGATCGCACCCACTTCGCTATCGGGTCAACATGTGCAACTCGTGCCTTTATCGCACCTGCACCACGATGATCTGGTCACGGCCGTGCGTGACGGCGAACTGTGGAACCACTGGTACACCGCCATCCCCACCCCAGAGGGCATGGCGGCTGAAATCACCCGCCGTCTGGATTTGCAGGCCAAGGGCAGCATGTGCCCTTTTGCGGTGATCGACCCATCGACAAACCAGGCCGTGGGCATGACCACCTACATGAACATCGACGCGGCCAACCGCCGCGTCGAAATCGGCTCCACTTGGTACCGCCAAAGCGTGCAGCGCACCCCCCTCAACACCGAAGCCAAGCGCTTGTTGTTGGCCCACGCTTTTGAACAGCTGAACTGCATCGCGGTGGAGTTCCGCACGCATTTCTTCAACCAACAAAGCCGCCGCGCCATCGAGCGCCTGGGCGCCAAGCTCGACGGCGTGCTGCGCAGCCACCAGATCAACCCCCACCCATTGAGTGCTGGCGCACTGCGAGACACCTGCGTTTACAGCATCATTGCGAGTGAATGGCCCAACGTGCGCACCCACCTCGACCACCAATTGAGTCGCGCCAGAACTGAGGACCCCCGGTCATGCTGATCGATTTTTTCTACACCTTGCGCGCCGCCAAGCTGCCCGTATCGGTGCGCGAGTACCTGACTTTGCTTGAAGCCCTGCAAGCCGATGTGGTCGGACCGGCGTCTGAGGCCTGCAGCATCGACGATTTTTACCACCTGGCCCGCACCGTGATGGTCAAGGACGAAAAGCACTTCGACAAGTTTGACAAGGCTTTTGGCGCCTACTTCAAAGGCGTGGAAATGTTGACCGACTTCACCAAAGAAGTGCCGCTCGACTGGCTCGAAAAAATCCTGCAAAAAGAACTCACCCCCGAGCAAAAAGCCGCCATCGAAAAAATGGGCTGGGACGAGTTGATGGACACTTTAAAGAAGCGCCTAGAAGAACAAAAAGAACGTCACGAAGGCGGCAACAAGTGGATCGGCACGGGCGGCACATCCCCCTTCGGTAACGGCGGCTACAACCCGCAGGGCATCCGCATTGGTGGCAAAGGTGGCAACAAAAGCGCCATCAAGGTCTGGGAGCAACGCGCCTACAAAGACTACGACGACCAGCAGGAGCTGGGCACACGCAACATCAAGGTGGCGCTGCGTCGATTGCGCCGCTTTGCCCGCGAAGGTTCGCAAGACGAGCTCGACCTGGACGGCACCATTCGCAAGACGGCGGCCAATGCGGGCTACCTCGACATCCTGATGCGCCCCGAGCGCCACAACAATGTGAAAGTGCTGCTGCTCATGGACGTGGGCGGCACCATGGACGAGCACATCACACGGGTCGAGGAAATGTTCTCGGCCGTCAAAGCCGAATTCAAGCACCTGGATTTTTATTACTTCCACAACTGCGTCTACGACTTCATGTGGAAGAACAACAAGCGCCGCTATGCCGAGAAGTTCCCAACCTGGGACATACTGCGCAAGTACAACAAGGACTACAAGCTGATCTTCATTGGCGACGCGACCATGAGCCCGTATGAGATTTTGCAAAAGGGCGGCAGCGTTGAATACAACAACGAAGAGGCCGGGGCTGAGTGGCTGCAACGCCTGACGCACACCTTTCCCAAGTTCGCCTGGATCAACCCCGAGCCGCAAGGCGTTTGGCAGTACCGCCAGAGCATCTCCATCGTTCAGCAACTGATGAGCAACCGCATGTTTCCGCTGACCCTCAAAGGTCTGGAAGACGCGATGCGTTTGCTGAGCAAATGAGGTGGCCAGCGCGGTTCGGTGGCCTTCAACGCAAGGCCATGGCCGTGCTGCTGGCTGCGCTCGGATTGACTGCGCTGGTCCCCACTACGACTTTGGCGCAAAGCTCCGCAGTGCCTGTACCCAGCACCACCAGCCCGTCCACAGAAAATCCTCAAACCTTTGGTTTGGAGGTGCACAGCAACGACAAGAACATCCGCGACTTTCTGTTGCAGCACTTGGACTTGCAGCGCTACCGTAGCCTGAGCGATCTGGACGAGATGGAGCTGGCCCGATTGCTGCGTGAAGCCGATGTGCAGGCCCGCGAACTGCTGGGCACCTTGGGCTTTTTCAAGCCCACGCTGCGCTGGTCCCAAGACAACAGCGACCCAAGCGCCAGTGCCGGCACTTTGGGCTTGGTGCTGCTGGATGTGGACACAGGCCCTGCCGCCCGAATTTCGGAAGTGCAGTGGCAATGGCTGGACGTTGTGGCCGATGATCCCGAAGCACAAGCTCAGCTCAAAGCCATCGAGCAGCAATGGGGTTTGCCCCCAGGTGAGACCTTCAGCCAGAACGCCTGGAGTCGGGCCAAAAACCAAACCCTGCGCCAGCTGCTGGCCGAGCGTTTCCCCTGGGGCCGCATCTTGCACAGCCTGGCCCTGGTAGACGAGCCCAATAACCAGGTACGCCTGTGGCTGACCCTGGAGCCCGGCCCGGCCGTGCGTCTGGGGACTTTGCAAATTTCCGGGGCCGATAAATACGGGGCAACCCAAGTCGAACGCTTGGCGCGTTTACCCAGCGGCCAGGTTTACCGACAAAGCGATTTACTCGAAGCCCAGCAGCGCCTGGTAACCAGTGGATTTTATGATTCGGTATTTGTCAGCCTGGATGCCGAAGGCAACCCGGCACAACCACCCGTCAAGATAGAACTGAAGGAAAGTCTTCGCCAAAAATGGGTGCTGGGCTTGGGCGTGCGCAGCGACAGCGGTGCCCGCGTGAGCGCCGAACACACGCACCACAGCGTCCCGGGGTTGCATTGGCGTTCGGTCAGCAAACTGTCGCTGGACAAGGACTTGCAAAGCGTGAGCCTGGACCTGCTGGCCCCGCCGGCCGCCAGCCTCTGGCGCTGGAACACCTCGGCCAAATTTGACCGCGAAAAGCTCTTTGACGTGCCCTTGCAAAGTCAGCGCTGGCGCGCTGGTCGCACCCAACTGGGTGAAAAAATCGACCGCTCCTACTTTGCCCAATACGATTCGGCCCGTTTGCAAGGTGACCTTCAGCTTAAGCTTGAATCCATCAGTGCCAACTTCGGTTGGACTTGGCGCAATTTTGACAGCCTTCCCTTTCCCAACCGGGGACTGGGTGTGGGCATTGAATTGGGCTCGGGGGTGACGCTGGGTGACCAGCGTGAACCTTATGTGCGCTGGCTGGTCAAAGGTCTGGGCCTTGTCCCACTGGGTCACAGCATGGGCCGTCTGGCCGTGCGCGCGGACATGGGCAGTGTGGTCAGCCGCGACACCTCCAACCTGCCCGCCACCCAGCTGTTCTGGACCGGCGGCGACAACAGCGTGCGCGGTTATGCGCCGAACAGCATTGGCGTGACCGATGCATTCGGCATCTCCGAACCAGGCCGCTACCTGGCCGCAGGCAGTCTGGAGTGGCAGCGCCCCATCCGCCGCAAAGGCCAAGCCACCGATTGGGAAAGCGCCGTGTTTGTCGATGCGGGCGCTGTGGCCAATGACACAAGTCAACTCAAGCCCCAAATTGGCTACGGCGTAGGCGCGCGCTGGCGCAGTCCTGTCGGGCCCGTGCGCATCGACTTGGCCTATGCGCAAGCGCTGCAAAAGCTGCGCCTGCATCTGAGTGTGGGTTTCACATTTTGACAATGAACACCCACACCCAAGCCAATACCGACAAGCATGCCGCGGCGCAGAATGTGGTCTCTCCCGTGCCTCAGATGGCCCCGCCATCATCAACTGCTCGCTCATTGTTGCGGCTCATCGCGACCGCTCTGGGCGCTTTTTCGGCTGTCAGCCTGTCGGCCCTGCTGGGGCCCTTGGCGCTGGCCGCCGCGCTTTGGGGGCTGTGGGTCTGGACGGGTACACCCGGGTCTTTGGGCACGGCCCTGAACATGGTTCACTGGGCCTTGCCCTCGGGCCAGCAGCTGCGCTCCACCGATGTGCAAGGCAACCTGCAGCAAGGCGGTCACATTGGCCAAATCAGTTGGCAAAGCGGTGGTTTGCAGGTGCAGGCCCAAGAAATTTTGCTGGTGCTGGACTGGTCAGACTTGTGGCGTCAGGCTTGGCCCCTCAAGAACGTCCAAATCCACAGCCTGCGCGTGCAAGACCAGCGCCCCCCCAAGCCGCTCACGCCCCTGACCGAGTTACGCCTGCCCCTGCCCTTGCAATTGAATTTGCAAGTAGCCCAATTCAGCTGGCAAGGCAGCACGGCGGTGACCCTGTCCGATGTTCGGGCCCAATACGCCTATGACGGGCAGGACCACCGACTGGATGTTCAATCGCTCGCACTGGCCCAAGGCCGTTACACCCTGCAAGCGCGTTTGCAGGGCGCAGCGCCCATGGCCTTGCACGTCACAGCCCAAGGCCAAGTGCACAACCCGGCCAGTGGCCGCACGCCGGCCTTGCAACTGCAGGTGCAGTCCACGGTGCAAGGCCAGTTGTCAGGCCCACAATCCCAACTCTCGGTACAAGCCGAGCTGGCCCCCACACCCGGACAAGGCCCTTTGGGGCGAGCGCAAGACCAGGTCCATCTGTCCATGCAAGCGCAAATCCAGCCCTGGCAAGAACAAGTGGTGGTGCAAGCCGAGGGCCAGTGGCAAGCACTGGACCTGGCCCCTCTGTGGCCGGGGGCCCCGCAAACACGGTTGCAAGGGCAGGCCCGGCTGCACCCCGATGGCACGGCCTGGCAACTCGATGCACAGATAGACAACCTGCTGCCTGGTGCTTGGGATCTGCAGCGCCTGCCCCTGGCGCAGCTGAGCCTGAAAGCACGGCATGCGCAAGGTTGGTGGCAAATCCAGCAAGCCCAAGCCCGCCTGGCAGCCGGTCAATTGCGGGGACAAGGCCAGCAAAACCCACGCGGCTGGACAGGACAACTGGACATTCAAAATTTGCAACCCGCCTTGCTGCACAGTGCCTGGACGGGGCCTGCGCTGCAAGGCCAGCTGAAAGCCGTCTCCACAAGCGCTGACACCATCGCGCTGAGCGCCAAGTTGCAAGCACAAAAGCAGCAACCAGCCGCGTCCACCAGCCCAGATGCCTTGCAATGGGAACAATTGCAACTCACTGGTCAATGGCACCCTGACCGCTGGGACATCGACAGCCTGCGCCTGCAAGCTGCAAAGGCCGTGCTGGAGGCCCAGTTCAAATGGCAACCGGCCCAGCAGGCATTGCAAGGGCGCATGACCCTGGATCTGCCTGGCATGCAAGCCACAGCCCAAGGGAACATCTCCCCCACAAGCGGCCAAGGCCGACTGGAAGTCAACATGCAAGACGCCGCCTCCAGCCAGACCTGGCTTCAAGGCCTGCCGGGCTGGGGGGCTCCACTCCAAAACGTCAAGGCCAGCGGGCCGGCCCAACTTCTTGCCCAGTGGCAGGGCGGTTTTGCCCAAGCCGATGCGCCGCTGTCCCTGAAATTGCAATGGCCTCGCCTGGAATGGGCTCAGCCCAGACCTGCCAATGCAGCGGCCTCTCGGTCGGCCATCCGTCCAGCGCCCTGGTTCCTTGCACCAGGCCAATTGCAAATCCGAGGCACCCCCCTTGCGGTTCAAGCCGAGTTGCAAGCCCGCTTTGGACAAGGTCCGCACATCGCCCAGCTTCAAACCACCTGGCGAGCCCACCGCGAGGATGTTCGCAACCCCAGCTGGCAAGGCCGCATCGAACAATTGACCCTGCGCTACCCCAATACCCAAAACACATCGGCCGCACCATGGCTACTGGGATTGCAGTCCACCGTCGCTTGGCAAGGACGGCTCGATCCGCTGGCACTGAGCTGGGGGCCCTCCGATTGGACACTGCAAGGCCCCGGGCCGGGCGCCCCCCGCTTGAAAGCCGAGGCGGGTGGCTGGACGGCCTCTGAAACAGGACAGGCCATGCAAACACACGGCGCATTGAGTTGGTCTGACTTGCCCCTGTCCTGGGCCCGAGCTTGGCTGGACACCGACCTGCTGAACGACATCACGCTCCAAGGCCAAGCGCAGTGGCGTGTGGACCAGAACCTCAGCTTGACTCTGTCAACCGAGCGCAGCCGGGGCGACTTGCGCATCAAGACCGACAGCGCATTCGGCCAAAGCACGAGCGCAGGTTTGCGCCAGGCCCAAGTACTTTTGCAGGTACAAAACGAGCAACTGAGCGCCGAGCTGAACTGGGACAGTGCGCAAATGGGGCAGGCCAAGGCCCAACTGCAAAGCCAGCTCAGTCGCAACGCAGAAGGCTGGCAATGGGCCGAGCAGGCCCCCTTGAGCGGCACTGTCCAGGCCAACTTGCCACAGATCGGCGCATGGTCGGCTCTGGCCCCACCAGGCTGGCGCGTTCAAGGCACGCTGGATGCCAGCCTCACATTGAGCGGCACCCGCAGCCAGCCCCAATGGCAGGGACGCTTGCAAGCCAATCAATTGGCGGCCAGATCGGCTGTACAAGGCATCGAGTTCAGCCAAGGACAAATGCTGGCAAACCTGCAAGGCCAAAGCTTGGTGCTGGAACGCTTTAGCCTGCGTGGGGCCGGTGCACAAGGCGGCGAACTCCAAGCCCATGGACAGGTTCAATTCAACCCCAACACGACTGCCCAAGCCAGCCCCGACACCAACCCTTTGCGCACAGCCCATCTGGATTTACAGATCAAAGCCCAGAACCTGCGGGTGAGCAACCGCGCTGACCGGCAACTGAGCGTGTCTGGTGATGTGACCACCCGCATGTCACAAGGTCAATTGCAACTGCGTGGTGGCCTCAAAGCCGATCAAGCCCTTTTTGTTCTGCCAGACGACAGTACCCCCAGCCTCGGCGACGATGTGGTGGTGTTTCGCCCCAGCATGGGCGAGCTGAACCTCAGTGCCCTCACGGCCCCGATCGAGCCCAACGGGCCCTCCAGCTCATGGTTGGGCATACCCGATGTGCGCGTCATGCTCGACTTGGGCTCTGACTTTCAGCTGAAAGGCCAAGGCCTCAGTGCACGCCTGACGGGTCAGGTGGAACTGCTCAGCAACGCCAGCACGCGGGGTGTGCCGCGGCTCAACGGGCTGGTGAGCACCGAAGGTGGTCGCTACAAAACCAACGGGCAGCAATTGAACATCGACACGGGCGTGCTGCGCTTCAGTGGTCCCTACGACAACCCCAGTCTGGACATCATTGCGCTGCGACCGAACTTGCCACAAAAAGTGGGCGTGAAAATCACCGGCACCGCTTTGCTGCCGCGCATCCGTTTGTACGCAGACCCCGACTTGCCCGATGCAGACAAACTCGCCTGGCTGGTGCTGGGCCGATCAGCCGCCAACGGCGGTGCCGAATCGGCCGTGCTGCAACAAGCGGCGGTGGCCCTGCTCAGCGGCAACGGCAAAACACTGACCGGCGAGTTGGCCAACAGCTTGGGGCTGGACGAAATTTCACTGGCCAGCGGCAGCCGCTCGGATGCCACGGCAACTGGCGCGGCCGTGACGCTGGGCAAACGCCTGTCCAAAGACTTTTACCTCGCCTACGAAACCAGCCTGAGCGGCGCTTTCGGTTCTCTCTACATCTTCTACGATCTTTCTCGCCGCCTGACCTTGCGGGCACAAGCTGGCGAACAAAGCGCTCTGGACTTGATCTTCACAGTCCGGCGCGATTGAAGCGCTGACCTTTCCCCATCGTGGGGAGCATGTTGGCACCTCAAAGCCATCGTTTGGCATTTGGCCTGACCCGATCTGCGCCAGGCCCGGGCTTGCGACCTCCCTATCACGCCCCCAAAAATCCGGGGACAGTCGGGGGAAACCCGACCTCTCAACCCACTTTTTCTACTTGCTTAATAATCACAAACTACTCTAATATCGGCGTGGAAATTTTAGGCATCATCAATCCTGACAATTATTCGGTTTCAACAACTCAAACGACTTCACTCATGACCGCCTTAGGGCCTTTAGATTCGGAAAAATCATAAACCGTCATTAACTGTCGTCTTTTTAGTCGAAAAATTGAATTTTATGGTTATTTAAGACCTTGTCTTGTCAAATAAGACACGTCTTGAAATGCTTCAAAAGTACCAATTTCAAAACAAGCTGCTCCCTCTCTCCACTCTTGAACCAACAAAGCCAGTTGCACCTTATGAATAAACTTACTTGGCGACCTGAGGATGCTCAATTGCTGCTCAGCTTGCGAGAGGCTGCTGGCATCGATGCAATGGTTTTTGCGCGTGTCAACACGGTCTCGATGACGCAATTAAAGGAACTGGAACAGGGTGAAGGAAACAGTTTTTACAACCCGCAAATAAAACGAAGCACAGGCATCAAACTGCTCAAAAAATTAGGGCATGAACCTGCCACGGCTTGCGAAGATTCACAGCCAGAAGAACCCGCCGCAGCGGCCACTGCGACCGTAGAACCACTGAACACAGGGTCAGTCATCTGGGGTGCCACCAGTGAATCCTCTTTGCAGGCAGCGCCCTTGAAACGGAATCTGGGTTTTTCACCCAAGCAACTGTTGGTGGCTGTGTCAATTTTGGGCATTCTCGCAGTGATTTTGACTGGCAACCCATGGGCACCAAGCAACGCCATCAAGGCCGTGCCAACGCCGTCATCCCCCCCTCTTGCCACGCTTGCCCCAACGATGCCCAGCGCATCCGAGACAACCGCCACAGCAGCGCAGCTCGCTTTCATGTCCAACCCACCCACTGAATTGCCTGCAACGCCCAAACCTTTTACCGAAGAGGTGGCCACCACAACCCCAGCCCCCCCGTGTGATGTCAAAATGCGCGAGGCAGGCGCCACCCACACAACCACGGCCCCTCTCAAGCCGGGTAACTATGTGTATTTTGAAGCCATTGAGGACACAGAGCTGTGCGTGCGCGACCATGACAACCAAGTCACATGGGTGAGACTAGAGGCTGGCATGAAAAAGACCGTGCACGGCTCGGCCCCATTTTTGGTTCAAACAAGCCAGTGGAACAAAATGAAAATGTTCTTTCAAGGCCGACAAGTGCCAATCAATCCCAATTCGCCTTCACATTTGGTCTTAAACAACCAAGATTTTTGATGCCCATTTTTCTGATGAACTCGTGAGAAATCAGGCCTTACACAGCACCTTACAATCGTGAATCAGGGCCACCGTAGTTCAATGGATAGAACTCTCCCCTCCTAAGGGAGTGATACAGGTTCGATTCCTGTCGGGGGCACCATCAATCAACGCAAGTTATTGATTTATAAAGACTTACCTATCATTACCCCTCATAAGTTGGTACACTTTGGGGAACAATGGCTAAAAATTACTGCGAACAGCACAACTCCGGATGGCGTTTCATCAAGCGCTTGAATCCATCTAAAGGTCAGTTCTATGGACTCGACTGTCCAACGGTCTTTAAGCGACCAATTGCCGCTGCCAATGAATCACAAGCTATCGATGCATGTCAAGAGATTGCTCGGAAGCTCAAAGTACTTCAGCTCGTTAGCAAAGGCGACCGTACAACAACCTTCAGTCGTATTCAATACGCAGAAGCTATCGAGTCTTTTCTTTGGTTTCATGATTTTGACCCTCGAACTTACATAGAGCGCATGGGCAGCAATTCGGTATCTAACCGCACGATTACACATATTTTCAAGATAGGCTTTGTTGATCAGGTAAAAGATTTCTACCAAGTCCGATGTATTGATGGGTTGACCGCTTACACATCATTTGGCGCTTTGCTCGTTAAAGCCATTGAATCCAACGAGTTGCCTACCCCTTCACTGAGCGATGCACTTAATGGCTATCTAGGCAAATCAAGAGGGAGTAAGCAAGACTGGACGGAAAAATCTAAACAAGACACGATTCGCTATGTAGGTCTATTCGATTCAACCGTTGGTACTCGCCCATTTACAAGCATTCAGCGCTCTGACGTTCAGACTCACATCAATGAACGATTGCTTACAGTTAAGCCTCAATCCGTGCAACGTGAGTTACGAAGCTTATCAGCGCTATGGAATTATTGTGCTTTAGCAAATGATTTTGAAGGTCGTAATCCATTTTCTAGACCAACACTGCCTAGCTTCAAGCCTTCCTCTCGGAAAGCAGCAAGTCTAGAAGCCTCTAAAACGCTCTACAAGGCGCTAATAACGAGTCGGCAAAGCTACGTGCACCATCTAACGCTTTTATTGCTTTTGACGGGTGCTAGATTAGCTGAAATCTGGGGAATTCAACCTAGTGACATAGACACACCTAAATCGATCTTTTGGATAAAACCAAATGAATTACGTAGAACTAAAAATAATCAATCGGTTCGACCTTTACCGTTAACACCTACAATTCGCAGTGTTTTAACGGATTACTTAACCACTGATCGTCCGAATTCGGCAGGTTCAGCTTCTGCATCAGTTGGCAAATTCCTTCGTAGCCGTGGTTTTCAGTTCTCAGCTCATGGCTTAAGGCACGGTGCTCGTGATCGATTTGATGAGCTTTCAGCCCGAGCTACTGACATTGAATTTCTTCTAGGTTGGTCTTTAGCAAAAGGCGGAATGTTTAATATTTATGGTTCAGGCGATCTCACGGAAGTGCATAAATTACTTATGCAAAAATTAGAAGATACTTTAAAAGTTTAACAAAGAGGTGACAGACAGATATCTTTATTTCCTTTATGTGACTCATGTTTCGCCGTACAAACTACTGTTATCAATCTTAGCTGAACAAGACTTATCTTCGTCAAAGTATTGACATTGATGATGAGTTTCCGTATAATTCAGCTTTAGCTTAGTTTACGCTACAGATTAGGCAAGCCCTAATTCTTGCTCAATTTTGAGTCAATTATTTTTATACCCTTTAGTGCCCGAGCCCTTATTTCATGCGGACTTCAACACATTAACCAATTGTTAATTTAACGCCTATAGTATAGAAGCAGTATCTCCTTTTGTAAACGTAAATTTAAGCTCGATTCCACAGCTTTTATTCTACAAAGGAGATTTATGGCAGATATAACATTCAGTCAAACATACAAAGACTTCAATCTTTACAGTGGCAGCAAGAAATCTAAAGGTTTTTACTCTGCAATTCTTGACAAGATTGATCTTATTTTTAATGATGCATTAAATAATTTTACCATTCCTGTGGTTGGTCACATTATTGTTGACAGTCCCAAAGATTACAGAATTAATCAAGTATTAACTAGAATTATTTCTAATGAAGCTAAAATTCGTGGTTTGACCACTCCCAAATTTCACTATATTTCAGTTATTGAACGTAGAAAGAATGATAAGAATTTTCATCAGCATCTTGCAATTTTCATTGACAATGGAAATCACGAATACTTCAAAGTAATTCAATTAGCCTTACGTAGAATTTCCAATACATCGAAGGCAACATTAGCTAAACGTAAGTATGATACCCGCCCAGAATTTATTGATCAATCAACTGGAGAGATTCGCAAGTGTGGTTCCGCATATCTTCACAATTTAAGAAGAGAAACTTTTGATGCATTTGAACGTATTTCTTATATTGCCAAGGTTGAAACAAAGATTACACCCAAATTCAGCAGTTCAAGGTTGAATATAAATTAATAAATTATCACACAGTGTCCTCATCCGGAAATAATTAGCCATCTGCAAGATAGCCATCCGGCTTGAGGACATACAGATATTCAAGTGAGTTAAATTTTATCCAATATAATATATCCACCTATTATTTATTTTAATAATTTATTTTTAGCGTTTTCAAAATCAATCTCTGATATAATACCTGATTTTAATAATTCGTTTAACTTTGAAAGCTCATCTGCAACACTTAATGTTGTTCTGCCAGTTTTCTTTGATATGCTTACAGACAACGGCGAAAGTATCATTCGTAATTCTTCTGGTTCTGCCGTTGAAGTATGAAGGAAAACTTCACCAACTCTAGATGTTATTCTGAGAAGTGTATTAGTAGTACTTTTAGATGTAGCAGCATTTATTACTGCGGCAGTTACTGCACCTTTAATAAATCCTTCAATTCCAAATCCACCACCACTGATACCAGCATTGGTAGTTGTTGTACCAAGTCCACCAACCTCAAATGTTGAAATATCTATAAAATCAATGTCTATTGTTTCACTATCATTTGAAACGAATCTTATTTTTTCATTCATTAATCCAAAAGCATATATTTCAGCTTCTCGCAAGCCATATCCAGTACCTCCTAAATATTTAACTTCAATAGTCTTATGCATTGCTTCATATAACAACTCTTTTTTTGTTTTTTCTTTTATTTTAATGATATGACTTTTTTTGCTATTTAAATCTAATTTAATACGTCTATTCTTGAATCGTATCCATGAGAAATAGCCCAATAGAGAAGAAATAAACAAACTTGGTAAAGCAGATAGGACACCGGATTCTTTTGAATAAATAAATGTTGTAACTGATACTAAAGCTAAGAGAAAGGAAAAAAAGAATCCCAATACAATTTTTGTCATTTCTATCCTCATAAAAAATTAGGTCAATTTGGACTATATCAGATTGACCTAGACCATTGCAACATGGTCATATCTCTACATCACAACCGATACGCCAAGCTGCGTTCAGTGCTGAAAGAGGTCAGGACGAGTGCGGGTCTTACGCAGGTGCAGCTCGCCAAACTCTTACATATGGAGCAATCCAACCTATCGAAGATCGAAAGGGGCGAACGTTACTTAGACACCCTGTTGTTCGTAGAGTATTGCAAGGCTTGTGGTGCGATACCGGCAGAGGTGATAGCCAAGGTAGATGAACCAGCAAGCTAAACCGTTACAAAACACATGTTTTCCAACATCCCTTTGGTGAGTGTTGAAAATTTAGGGTATTGCAATTTATAACAGTACGAGATATTCTTACAGTGTTTTCCAACACCCAGGAATCATATGTCTCGCATCTTCGCCTACACCCGTGTCTCAACAATTGATCAAGACACAACGAACCAACTATTAGAAATCCAGTCAGCTGGCTACACCATTGAACGCCACCGCTACATCGAAGAACGCATCTCTGGGTCTGTAGAAGCATTCAAACGCCCTTCATTCCTGCAATTAACCCAGAAGCTTGAACTTGGTGACACTCTTGTAGTGACCAAGCTTGATCGGCTAGGCAGAGATTCCATCAACGTACAACAGACTGTCCAGTGGTTCACTGAACATGGCATTCGCTTGATAGTGCTTCAACTTGGCAACCTTGATTTAACCTCTTCATCGGGTGCATTGATGATCAAGGTGCTATCGGCTGTAGCTGACTTCGAACGTCAATTGATCATTGAACGTGTGCAATCGGGGCTAGCTCGTGCAAAAGCTAACAACGTAAGACTGGGTAGGCCACCAAAGACGAGCCAAAGTGACCAGCAAGAGATCGTCAGCAAGCTTGCGCAGGGCGTCACCGTCAGTCAACTTGCGAGAGATTACGGTATCTCAAGAGCCAGCATCATCAAGATCAGGGACACGGTAAACAACTGATATTTTGATTTTCTGGTGATGCATGTACCAGCGATAGCCAAACAGTCAAGCACAGGTGCCGTACAGCAAAACCCAGTCAAAAATTGTTGTTGAAGTCACTACAAAATAGGGAACAAAAATTGTTTATCAGGGAACAAATCAAATTTACAAGGTCAAAATTAAATTTAAGTTGTTGTTTTATATGGACATTTCAGGAATCATTGTTATTGATTATTCCTGTCGGGGGCACCATCTTTTTAAGAAATTAGCTGGTCAACTTCATCACCTAGAGACAGTCCGAAGTCGGAACGCTCTCCATCATCTTGAACTGCTAGCTCAAATAGGAAATGTCGGCCGAGGTGTAAGGGGCTTTGTCTCTTGGTCACGCTCAGGTTTTTTGTTCTTCTGAATTAAAATTTTCACTTTTTTGAATCAATAAAGGGTATGCGCAGCAAGTTTTTGGGCACCTAAGCGCATGCACAGATAAAACTGCAAAGACTTAACTCAGTTAAGCTTGTGCCCTTGGTTGAAAAAACGGAGACTCCCCATGCCCGGCTTGCTGCCCCAAATTGACCCCGATGGTCTGCTTGAATTTTCGGTGGTCTACACCGACCGCGCCCTGAACCACATGTCCAAGCGTTTTGGTGGTGTGATGACCGACATCTCGCGCATGCTCAAAACCGTTTATGGCGCCCACTCGGTCGCACTGGTGCCCGGCAGCGGCACCTTCGGTATGGAGTCGGTCGCTCGCCAGTTCGCCACCCACCAACACGTCATGGTGATCCGCAACGGTTGGTTCAGCTTCCGCTGGACACAAATTTTTGACATAGGCCAGATCCCCAAGAGCCACAGCGTACTGAAGGCCCGCCGCGTCTCCGAGAGCTCACAAGCCGCATGGGCACCTGCACCGATCGAGCAAGTCAAAGCCGCGATTGCCGCCGAAAAGCCCGCCTTGGTGTTTGCACCACACGTTGAAACCGCCGCCGGCATGATCTTGCCCGACGACTACCTCAAGGCCGTGGCCGATGCGGTGCACGCGGTGGGTGGCTTGTTTGTGCTCGACTGCATTGCGTCTGGCGCCATGTGGGTGGACATGAAGGCCACGGGCGTGGACGTGCTCATCAGCGCCCCGCAAAAAGGCTGGAGCAGCTCTCCTTGCTGCGCCATGGTCTTGCTCAGTGAGCGTGCCCGAAAAGCGATTGACAGCACCAGCAGCACCACCTTTGCGATGGACCTGAAAAAGTGGTTGCAGGTCATGGAAACCTACGAAAGTGGGGCCCACATGTACCACACCACCTTGCCCACCGATGCGTTGCAACGCCTTCAAGAAGCCATGCTCGAGACCGAAGCTTACGGCTTTGCCAAGGTGCGTGAAGAGCAAATGGCCCTGGGCCGCAGGGTACGTTCTTTGTTGTTGGAACACGGCTTCCCCAGCGTGGCTGCGCCCGGCTTTGAAGCCCCTGGCGTGGTGGTCAGCTACACCACCGACCCCGAGATCCAAAGCAGCAAGAAGTTTCTGGCTTTAGGCCTGCAAACCGCTGCAGGTGTGCCACTGCAGTGCGACGAGCCAGCGGACTTCCGCACCTTCCGCATGGGCCTGTTTGGCTTGGACAAATGGCACAACGTGGATCGCACGCTGCAGCAACTGGGCGATGCACTCGAGACCATTGCCCCCAAGGCCAAGTTGGCTGCGTAATCTGACGCGCTGAGCGCCCGAAAAAAAACCGCTGCCCTTGTGGGTCAGCGGTTTTTTTGATTCGGCATCCTGTCAATTGGCATTCGGCGCCGAAGCGCCGAGGCCCAAGCTTCACAAAGTGATGATGGTGCAACCCGTGGTTTTACGGGCTTCCAAAGCGATGTGCGCGTCTTGGATTTGCGCCAGAGG
The DNA here is from genome assembly GCA_027486495.1 of Comamonadaceae bacterium. GTDB lineage: Bacteria > Pseudomonadota > Gammaproteobacteria > Burkholderiales > Burkholderiaceae_C > Limnohabitans_A. The sequence goes on from JAIXOZ010000029.1 coordinate 18,277, forward strand.
GAAGGTCTGGTCGATGTGGATCTTGACCTTGCCGCTGGTCACGGCTTCGAACAAATCGTCGGCCATCTCTTGCGTGTTTTCGCGGGTGGTGATGTGGCTGAACAAGGTCTGGCGCGTCACGTAGATCGAACCCTTGGGGCCCAAAATGCCAGGTGCAAAAGGTGCCACAGGACCCGAAGCATTGCCAAAACTGGCCATCAGACCGAATGGGGCCAAGCAGTCGAGCGACTTGTCCCAAGTGTCTTTGCCCACCGAGTCATACACCACTTTGACGCCTTTGCCACCGGTGATCTCTTTGACCTTGGCCTGGAAGTCTTCGGTGGAATAGTTGATGCAAAACTCTGCGCCGTTGGCCAAAGCCAGTGCGCACTTGGCATCGCTGCCCGCGGTGCCAATCAAGCGCAGGCCCAAGGCCTTGGCCCACTGGCAAGCGATCAGGCCCACACCACCAGCAGCGGCGTGGAAGAGCACAAAATCACCTGCTTTCAAACCACCTTGGGGCGATGTGCGCTTGAGCAAATATTGCGCCGTGAGGCCTTTGAGCATCATGGCCGCGCCGGTCTCGAAAGAGATCGCATCGGGCAGCTTGCAAACGCACTTGGCAGGCATCACACGCACTTCGCAGTAGCTGCCGGGTGGCTGGCTGGCATAAGCTGCACGGTCGCCCACTTTCAAGTGCGTAACGCCTTCGCCCACGGCTTCGACCACACCCGAGGCCTCCATGCCCAACTTGAGCGGCATGGGCAGCGCGTACAGGCCGCTGCGCTGGTACACATCAATGAAGTTCAGGCCGATGGCCTTGTGGCGGATGCGGATCTCGCCGGGGCCGGGCTCGCCCACGGTGACGTCGACCAGTTTCATGACTTCGGGACCGCCGTTTTGGTCGATCTGGACTGCAAGGCTCATGTTGTTCTCCTGTTGGATTGGTGGTTTTAGACAGGACACTTTGCCACGAAACGTGTCCCCGAGCGGAGAACGGGGACAGTTTGGCGACAGCGGGAAAACCCGAATGTCACTAAAGTGCCGTATGACACAAAAACTCTCGCCCCTGACGGCCTTTTTGCTGACGGTCCCGCCTTTGCTGTGGGCAGGCAATGCGGTGGTGGGCCGCTTGGTCAGCGACTTGGTGCCGCCGATCACGCTCAATTTTTTGCGCTGGGCAGTGGCCTTGTTCATCTTGCTGCCTTTGGGGGCCTGGGTCTTGCGGCGCAGCAGCGGCCTGTGGGCCCACTGGAGGCGTTTTGCCTTGCTCAGTTTGCTGGGCGTGGGCTGCTACAACGCGCTGCAATACCTTGCGCTGCAAACCTCGACCCCGCTGAACGTGACCCTGGTGGCCGCCAGTGGCCCGGTGTGGATGTTGGGCATTGGCGCGCTGTTTTTTCAGGCGCCGGTGCGGCGGGCCCAAGTCTATGGGGCGGTGTTGTCGATTGTGGGCGTGCTGGTGGTCTTGTCGCGGGGCGACTTGGCGCAGCTCATGGCGGTGAGGCTGGTGATCGGAGATGTGTTCATTTTGCTGGCCACGGCCTGCTGGTCCTGGTACAGCTGGATGCTGACGCGCAAAGACGAGCCCGAAGCCATCAGGAGCGACTGGGCTGCTTTCTTGCTCGCCCAAGTGGTGTTCGGTCTGGCCTGGTCGGGGCTGTTTGCGGGCATGGAATGGGGCCTGACGGACGCACAGATCACTTGGGGCTGGCCACTCGTCAGTGCCCTGGCCTTTGTGGCGGTGGGCCCGGCTGTGCTGGCCTACCGCTGCTGGGGGCTGGGCATCCAGCAGGCAGGTCCGGCGGTTGCGGGCTTTTTTGCCAACCTCACACCACTCTTTGCGGCCATCTTCTCAGCCGCCTTTTTGGGTGAGTTGCCGCAGCTGTTTCACGCGCTGGCCTTTGCGTTGATCATTGGCGGCATCTGGGTCTCATCAAGGCGCTGAATCGCCCAACCCCGCTTGAGCTTTCATCCAATGCACAAAGGCCAATGTGGCACCGCGTGCGCGGTCGGTTTGGCGCACGCTCATGAAATGCACCGGTCGCACCAAGGCGGGCCAGCGGTCTGCGCCCAACACAACCAACTCGCCACGCTCGATTTCCCGGGCGGCCAGACGGGTACTCTCCAGCGCCACCCCCATGCCGTCAACCGCCGCCGCAATCGCCATGGCAGCTCGGTCAAAAGACGGCCGGGGACGCACTGGCATCAGCAGGTCATGGAAGGCAAACCACTGCGGCCAGCCCACGGGGCTCAGCTGCGAATCGATCAAAGGCCAACGGGCCAGCAGCTGCTCGGAAGGCTGATCGTGTTGCATCAGGTGCGGGGCCACCAAAGGCGCGATGTGCTCATCGCCCAAGGCGCAAACATCGAGTCCGGCGCTGTGGCGTGGGGGGCCATAGGAGATCGTGACATCGATCTCGCGCTGTGCCCCCAAATCGAGCGGCTCGGCACCCGTGGTCAGCCGGATGTTGACCGTCGGGTGCATCGCCATGAAACCCGGCAATCGCGGGCCCAGCCACTTGAGCGCCAGACTGGGCGCACAGTGCACCGCCAGCACCTGGTCCTGCGTGGGCAACTGCACCTCGGCGCAACTGGCTTCGAGAGCGCCAAACAAACGGTCCAGGCTCTCAAACAGGCGCTGCCCCTCCCGCGTGGTCTGCACCTGACGATGACGTCGCTCAAACAGTGCCCGCCCAAAGTACTTTTCCAAGTCGCGGATCTGGTGGCTGATGGCCGAAGCGGTCAGGTGCAGCTCTTGCGCGGCCAAGGCAAAACTCTGCAGGCGCGCAGCCGCTTCGAAGGTGCGCAAGCGGGCTAAAGGTGGAAGATTTCTCATGCGAATGATTTTCAGATGAATTGAGTTCATGTTTCCATGAGCATTCACCGTTTGTCAAGGCACCCCAACCGGGCGAATATCGGGTTTCAAGCCATTTCGTTTTTCAGGACCTCCCCGTGACCAACCACCATTTTTTGCCCTCAGAGCACCGCTTTGATCCGCTGACCGAGCCCAAGGTGTCGATTTACCAACCCGATCAAGCCGGTTTGCTGTTCCCGGGCATCCCCACTTTTGACAACCACGCCCAACACCGCCACTACCTCAAAGAACGTCTGGCCGGGGCTTGCCGGGCCTTTGCCCGCGCTGGGTTGGACTACGGTTTTGCCGGGCACCTGACCATCCGCGACCCCGAGCGCCCCCACCTTTACTGGACCAACCCCATGGCGGTGCACTTTGCACAGGTCAAGGTATCGAACCTGATCTTGGTGGACCACCAGGGCCAGGTGATTGAGGGCGACTATGCGGTCAACCGCGCCGGGTTTGTGCTGCACGCCGCCGTGCACGAGGCGCACCCCGACATCCTGGCCATGTGCCATGCGCACACGGTGTACGGCACAGCCTTCGCTTCACTGGGCCAGCCTTTGCTGCCCATCTCGCAAGACGCGGCCGCCTTCTTTGAAGACCATGTGGTCATTGGCGACGAAGCCGGTCAAGTGGCGGTCGAAGTCCAAGCGGGCCTGAAAGTGGCCGATTGGTTCAAGGGCGTGAAAGCCGCCATCCACCAAAACCATGGCCTGTTTACTGCCAGCCGCCACAGCATAGAGTCCGCAGCCTTCTGGTTCATCGCCCTGGAACGCTGCTGCAAGCAACAACTGGCCGTGATGGCCACCGGCCAAACACCACGCCTGGTGCCCCCCGACCGCGCCCGCTACAGCCGCGAACACGTCGGCAGCGAATACATCGGTTGGCTGCACTTCCAGACCATCTGGAACGATCTGGTGCGCACCGAGGCAGATTTGCTGTCTTGATCCCAGCCAGACAAAGACCTCAGTAAGTCCCGGCGTAAGACCCACCATCGGCCAACACATTTTGACCCGTCATGTAAGCCGCATGCTGGCTGCACAAGAAGGCGCAAATCGCACCAAACTCTTGCGGGTTGCCATAGCGGCCAGCGGGGATTTGCGCTTGCTGGATCACACGCAACTCTTCCACCGTTTTGCCTTGCTTTTGCGCCATGGCGGGCAGCGTGGCGCGGATGCGGTCGGTGTCGAATTTGCCGGGCAGCAGGTTGTTGATGGTCACGCCTTTGGCGGCAATGGCGCTGCGCGAAGCACCGGCCACAAAACCCGTGAGGCCGCTGCGTGCGCCATTGGACAAGCCCAGCACATCGATAGGGGCTTTCACGGCGCTGCTGGTGATGTTGACGATGCGGCCAAAGCCGCGTGCGGCCATGCGGTCCACGGTGGCCTTGATGAGTTCAATCGGGGTGAGCATGTTGCTGTCGATGGCCTTCATCCAGGCTTCGCGGTTCCAGTCGCGGAAATCGCCGGGAGGCGGGCCACCGGCATTGGTCACCAAAATGTCGTAGTCCTTGCCGGGGCCACCGGCCACGTTCCAGATGGCTTCGCGTCCGGCTTCGGTGGTGATGTCTACCGCGACAGCGATCAACTGGACTTGGCCGCCGGTCTCGGCGCGCAAGTCTTCAACAGCTTTGTTCAGCACCTCAGCCCCCCGCGCCACCATGACCACGTTCACGCCTTCCAGCGCCAGGGCCCGTGCGCACCCCCAGCCCAAGCCTTTGCTTGCGCCACCCACCAAAGCCCATTTGCCTGCAATGCCCAAGTCCATGTTGATCTCCTGAAGTAATGTTGTGCGGCCCCTTGGCCGCGCTACGTGGTACGGCCGCTTGGCCGCGTGACCCAAAACACACCGCTCAAAACCAAAACGGTTCCGGCGATGATCCATGCGTTAAAAGGTTCGCCCAAAATCCACACCCCCATCAGCAAGGTGGACATGGGGCCGATCATGCCGGTTTGCGCCGTCAAGCCAGGCCCGACGCGCTCAATGGCCATCATGACCAACAGCACCGGCAAAGCCGTGCACGCCACGGCATTGAGCAGCGACAGCCAAAGCACTTGTTCGTGCACCTGCGACACATCCAGTGGCCTGAGCAAGGCAAATTGCAACAGGCAAAAAACACAAGCGGCCGTGCTGGCCCAACCCGCCAAGCGCAAAGAACCCAGACGTTTGACCAGTTGACCGCTGTACGTCAGGTAAACGGCATAGGTCACCGCGCTCAAAAAAACCAGCAGCGCGCCCAAAGCCGCATTTGTCCCCGCCAGACTCAGCTCGTGTCCAAACACCACCAACACGCCCGAGTAGCTGATGGCCATGGCCACCGCTTGCCGTTGTGCAATGCGCTTTTTGTAAAGAAACCAACCCAGCACCAGCACCAGCGTGGGGTTGAGGTACAGGATCAAGCGCTCCAGCGAAGCACTGATGTATTCAAGCCCCCAAAAATCCAGAAAGCTCGACAGGTAATAACCGCAAAACCCCAAACCCAGCACACCCAGCCAATCCTGCCGCTCCAGGGGTGCTTTGCCCCGGCCTGCCCACCAGGCCATGAGCGCAAACATGGGCAGAGCCATCAGCATGCGCAGCATGAGCAAGGTCACGGCGTCCACGCCATAGCGGTAAGCCAGCTTGACGATGATGGCCTTGCCGCTGAACGCGATGGAACCTGCAGCCGCCAGCAACAGACCTGCGGTGAGCTGCGATGGCGGGCTGCCCAACATCAAAAGCCCACGGCTTGGCCGTCGCGGCGCGGGTCGCTGGCGGCTTGGTAACCCTGCACAGCCGGATCGCCCATGCGCCAAATGAACTGGCCTGCGCCAAAGTCTTGGTAGGAGTCGCTGATGATGTCCAGCTGGTGACCGCGTGCGATCAGCTCTTGCACCGTGCCGCCGTTCATCGCTGCTTCGACGTTGATGTTCAAGCCCGTGTTGAAGCGCCAGCGCGGTGCGTCACACGCCGCTTGCGGGTTTTGGCCATAGTCAAGCATGCGCACCAGGGTTTGCATGTGACCCTGGGGCTGCATGTTGCCACCCATCACGCCGTAGCTCATCACCGGCTGACCGTCTTTGGTGAGGAATGCCGGGATGATGGTCTGGAACGGCCGCTTGCCCGGCAGCACCAGGTTGGCGGGGTTTTGGCCCTGCAGGTCGGTGCTGAAACCGTGGCCCCGGTTTTGCAGGCTGATGCCATAGGTGGGCTCGACCACGCCCGAGCCAAAGCCCATGTAGTTGCTCTGGATGAAGCTGATCATCATGCCGTTTTCATCGGCGGCCGTGAGGTAGATGGTGCCGCCCTTGACCGGGTTGCCCGCCTTGAAATCTTGCGCCTTGTTCATGTCGATGAGTTTGGCGCGGCTGGCGAGATAAGCCGAGTCCAGCATCTGCTCGGGTGGCAACTCCATGAAGCGCGGATCGGCCACATAGCGGTACACGTCGGCAAAGGCCAGTTTCATGGCTTCGATCTGCAGGTGCTGCGAGTCGGCGCTGTCCACCTTGTGGCTGGACAGATCAAAGTTGGACAGGATGCCCAAAGCAATCAAGGCCGCGATGCCCTGCCCGTTGGGCGGGATCTCGTGCAAGGTGTAGCCCCGGTAGTCTTGCGCCATGGGCTTGACCCACTCAGGCTTGAAGTCGGCCAAGTCTTTGGCGGTGATGCTGCCGCCGTTGTCCTTGGCAAATTTTTCAATGGCTTGGGCAATCTCGCCGCCATACAGCGCTTGGCCTTTGGTGCCCGCGATGGCCCTGAGGCCTCGCGCCGCGTTCTTGAACTGGAACAATTCGCCCACCTCCGGGGCGCGGCCCCAAGGCAAGAAGCTTTGTGCAAAGCCCGGCTGAGACTGCAACTCGGGCGTGGCCGCAGCCCACTTTTGCTGCACCACCACGGGAATCAAATAACCGCGCTCGGCCACCTCGATGGCGGGCTCCATCAAGTCGGCGAAAGGCAGCTTGCCAAAGCGATCGCTCAGGGCCACCCAACCCGCCACAGCGCCCGGCACGGTGACCGAATCAAAGCCGCGCTTGGGCGGTGTTTTGGTCTCGGCACCGTATTTGCGGTGAAAGTACTCAGGCGTCCAAGTCGCGGGCGCAGGGCCAGACGAATTGAGGCCGTGCAGCTCCTTGCCGTCCCACAAAATGGCAAACGCATCCGACCCCAGACCGCAGCTCACCGGCTCGGTCAGGGTGATGACAGCGGCCGCAGCAATGGCGGCATCGACCGCGTTGCCACCCTTGAGCATCATGCGCAGGCCCGCTTGTGCGGCCAAGGGGTGCGAGGTGGACACCACATTGCGCGCAAACAGCGGCAAGCGGGTGCTGGTGTAGGGAAATTGGTAGTCAAAATTCATGTCAATCCAAGGTGATCTTGCGCTCGGTGATGATCTTTTTCCATTTGGCCGATTCGCTGGCGAGCGTGGTGGTGAACTGGGCGGGTGTGCCACCAACGGGCTCAATGCCAAAGCGCAACAGTTTGTCCATCACTTCAGGGTCTTTGAGCACCTGGTTGGCCGCGGTGTTGATGCGCGTGACCACCTCGGCGGGCAGGTTTTTGGGGCCAAAAAAACCAAACCAGGTGTTGGACTCGTAGCCGGGCAAGACATCGGCAATGGCCGGAATGCCCGGTGCAAGCGCCGTGGGCTTGAGCGTGGTCACGCCCAGGGCACGCAAACGGCCGTCGCGCACATGCGGCATGCCGGTGGGCAGGCTGTCAAACAGCACGTCCACTTTGCCCGAAATCAGGTCGGGGATGGCCAGCGCCGTGCCCTTGTAAGGAATGTGCACCACAAACACATCGGCCTGCGCCTTGAACAGCTCGGCCGACAACTGCACGATGGTGCCGTTACCGCTCGAGGCGTAGTTCAGGCGACCTGGGTTTTTCTTGGCGTACTCGATCCATTCCTTGACGGTTTTGGCGGGCGAGTTGTTGGGCACCAGCATGATGCTGGGCGCGTTGCCCAAATGGGCGATGGGCGTGAAATCGCGCACCGCGTCGTAAGGCATGCGCGGGTTCAGGTTGGGGCCAATCGAGTGCGTGCTGGAGGTGGACAAGAGCAGTGTGTAGCCATCGGGGTTGGCCTTGGCCGCCAGGTCAGAGCCCAAAGTGCCGCCGGCACCTGGGCGGTTTTCCACCACCAAAGTTTGTCCGAGTTTTTCGCTGATTTTTTGCGACAAAGTGCGGGCAAACAAATCGGTCGCGCCGCCTGCTGGGAAGGGCACGATCAGGCGAACGGCTTTGGTGGGGTAGCTCTGGGCCTGGGCCAGGCCCAAACTGGCCACGGCCAAAGTGGCGGCGCACAGGCCACGCAGGAGATGTCGTTTTTTCATGGTCAAGGTCCTCCGCTCACATCAGGTGTAAAAATCAAAAAACAATTGTGTCAGAGGCCCTGCACCGCTGCAGCGCCCAAGTGACAAGACCACGGCGTGTGTCAGCGTGTAAGGACCAACGACAACGGCCTCCGAAGAGGCCGTTGCAGGGGGCATCAGGCCCCATCAAACCCAAAGACGCGTCACTCTTCCACAAAAGCCTCTTGTCGTTTGGACTTGATGGAGGGCAAAGCCACAATGATCAAGAGCAGCAAGGCCATCGCCAGCAAAGTGGCCGACAAGGGACGCGTGACGAACACGCTCCAGTCACCACGCGACAACAGCATGGCGCGGCGCAGGTTTTCTTCCATCATCGGCCCCAGGATGAAGCCCAGCAGCAGTGGCGCAGGTTCCATGCCGAGTTTGATGAAGATATAGCCCACCACACCGAACATGGCCACCATCCAGATGTCCCAGGTGTTGTTGTTGGTCGAGTACACGCCAATCGCACAGAACAGCACGATGGCGGGGAACAACCAGCGGTAAGGCACCGACAAGAGTTTGATCCAGATGCCAATCAAAGGCAGGTTCAAGATGATCAGCATGGCATTGCCAATCCACATTGACGCGATCAGGCCCCAGAACAACTCGGGGTTACTGGTCATGACCTGGGGGCCTGGCTGGATATTGTGGATGGTCATGGCACCGACCATCAAAGCCATGACGGCGTTGGGCGGAATGCCCAAGGTCAGCAAGGGAATGAACGAGGTTTGCGAAGCGGCATTGTTGGCCGACTCAGGGGCAGCCACACCGCGGATGTTGCCTTGACCGAAAGGCACTTCGCCAGGGTAGAGTTTGGTTTTCTTCTCGATGGTGTAAGTCGCAAAAGCTGCCAGCAGTGCACCGCCACCAGGCAAGATGCCCAAAGCAGAACCCAAAGCTGTGCCACGCAAGACGGCAGGCACCATGCGCTTGAAGTCTAGCGCCGTAGGCATCAAACCGGTCACTTTGGCCGTGAAGACTTCGCGGTCCTCAGCGGGCTTGGACAGGTTGGAGATGATCTCGCCATATCCGAACACGCCCATCGCGATCACGATGAAGCCCACACCGTCGGTCAACTCAGGGATGTCGAAGCTGAAACGCGCCACGCCCGAATTCACGTCGGTGCCAATCAGGCCCATCAACAACCCCAACAAGATCATGCCGACAGCTTTGATGAGCGAGCCCGAAGCCAGCACCACCGCACCGATCAAACCCAGAACCATCAGCGAGAAGTATTCGGCCGGGCCGAACTTGAAGGCCACTTCGGTCAGCGGCGCAGCAAAAGCGGCCAAGACCAAGGTGCCCACGCAACCTGCAAAGAATGAACCCAAACCGGCCGCCGCCAAAGCGGGGCCTGCTCGACCTTTGCGGGCCATTTGGTAGCCATCGATCATGGTCACCACCGACGAGGCCTCGCCCGGCAAGTTGACCAAAATCGCGGTGGTTGAGCCACCGTACTGCGCACCGTAATAGATACCGGCCAACATGATCAAAGCCGCAATGGGCGGCAGCGCGTAAGTGGCTGGCAGCAGCATGGCGATGGTGGCCACTGGACCCACACCCGGCAAAACGCCAATCAAAGTGCCCAGCAAACAGCCAATGAACGCATACATCAGGTTTTGAAAGGTGAAAGCCACCCCAAAACCAAGAGCGAGGTTGTCAAACAGTTCCATGAATTTTTTCTCCTCAACCGGTGATGAAAGTGGGCCAGACGGGGAACTGCAAATTCAACAGTTTCACAAATGCGCCGTAACAGCCGATGCACAAGATGGTGGCCAGAATCAAAACTTCTTTGATTTTGTAGGTGTCACCCGCCAGGCTGACCACCAAGGTCGTGCCAAAAATCGCCACGATCAAACCCATGGCCGGTACGCCCATGCTGGGCAAGCCGCCCAGCAAAATACCGAACAACAAGTTGCCGGCGATGATGAAGAGCAAAGGCTTCCAGGCCCATTTGCCAATTTTTTCACCGTCTTGTGTTTCCACGGTCAGGGCCTTGAACATGACAAAGGCCCCGATGATGGCCAGCAAGATGCCCAGCAGCAGCGGGAAGTAGCCTGGACCCATGCGGGCAGAAGTGCCCAGACTGTAGTTGGTGGCGCCATAGGCAAAGGCTGCACCCACTACGGTGTAGAACAGCCCTGAGAAAAAGTCTTTTTGACTCTTGATGTTCACGCGATATCTCCTCGGTTTTGAGTTGTGCTGATTCTGCGTGAAACTGACGTCTTTGAGGATGTGGGTTACACCTATGTCCCCGGGGTGACGAAACCATGGTTAACCCTGATGCGCGCACCACGAAGGCAGACCAACAAAGAGAAACGCCGTCACTTGGTCAGGGGCTTGAAGACCTTGAGCCATTTCGTTGCGGGCAGGCCCCATTTGTCTTCCATCGCAGTGGCCGTTTCCAGCAGCCCATCGCGCGATGGGCGGCTGGCGGTGCGCTGCGCAAGCACGATGGCGTTGCCCTCTCGCGTGGGCTTGAAGGCCCAGACCGCATCTTCGCCAAAGGCAGCGCAAATCTTTTCCACACTCTCGGCATAACTCGACGAGCGGCCAAACAGGTTCACCGTCATGCAGCCTTGGGCACTGAGCAGCTCACGGCAATGGCGGTAGAAGTCGGGCGTGTCCAGCACCGGTGCGGCGGCCTCTTCGTCGTACAAATCGACCTGCAGCGCATCCACGGTGCCGCGCCATTCGTCCTTCTGGATTTCCAGCGCTGCGTCGGCCAGCACCACCCGCAGTCGCTCATCGTCAGGGGGCAAACGGAACCAGCCACGGCATGCGTGCAGCACACCGGGGTTCAGCTCCACGGCCGTACAGGTCATCTTGAGTTTTTTGTAGCAAAACTTGGTGATGGTGCCCGCGCCCAGCCCCAGCTGCATGGCGTGGGCGCCCTTGACTTCGTTGTGCGGGAAAAACAGCAACCAGCCGAACATGCGCTGCACATACTCCAGCTCAATGTCAAAGGGCCGGTCCAGAAACATCGAACCTTGAATCCACTCGGTGCCCAGATGCAAATAACGTATCTCGCCGTCTTCTGAGAAATTGACTTCGGGGAGCTCGCGGCTGGAGGCAGAGGATTTTTTTCGGGTCATGGGGCGAGATGTTACAGAGGCGCCGCAGGGATGGGATCCACAGCCTTGTCACCCCGAACTTGATCCGGGGACCAGTGACTTCAAGTCACGCGTCCAGGGCATTTGGCCAACTTGGGCAGCACTCGGCAGGCATTGGCCGTGATCGCCAGGGCCAGCTCTGTGAGGGGCAGACCCCGCAAATCGGCCAGCACCTTCGCCATTCGGGGCAGCTCGGCGGGGCTGTTGCGGCCTTGGGGCAAGCCTTTGGCCCGCTGCTCGGCCGTTTGGTAGAGCCATTGCGGCGGGATGTCGGGTGCGTCGGTCTCCAACACCAGGGCGCTCAGGGGCAACTCACAGGCCAGGCGGCGCAGCTGCAATGAACGCTCGTAGGTCAAGGTGCCACCAAAGCCCAGCGCAAAGCCCATGTGCACCAAGGCGTGTGCTTGTTGGCTGCTGCCATTGAAGGCATGCGCAATGCCTGAAGTGATCCGGCTCTGGCGCAAGCCTTTGAGCAAGAGGTCGGCCGAGCGCCGCACATGCAAGATGACGGGCAGGCCATGCTTTTGCGCCAGCTTGAGCTGCGTGGTGTAAAAGAACCATTGGCGCTCGCGCATCTCGGGAGTGCACAGTTCAGGCACAAAAAAGTCCAGCCCGATCTCACCCACAGCCACGAGGCGCGGGTCGTCGCGGCACTCGGCCAATGCATGGTCCAGCGCCAGCAAGTCAGCTTCATGCGCTTGCGGCACATACAAAGGGTGAATGCCCAGGGCGTAGGCGTCACCATGCCGCTCAGCGAGTTGCACCACTTGCGGCCAGTGGGTGGCGTGCACCGATGGAATCACACAGCGCGTCACACCCGCTTGGCGAGCCGATTCGCGCACCGCATCGCGGTCGGCATCAAACTCGGCCGCATCCAGGTGGCAGTGCGTGTCGATCCACATTCAGGTTGAAGATTTCAGACCGGTGTTTGCAAGACACCCTTGACCAGGTGCAGCTGCCGGTCGCAACGTGCTGCCAAGGCCTGGTCGTGCGTGACCACCACAAAGGCGGTGCCGCGCTCGCGGGCCAGTTGCAGCATCAGCGCGAACACGCCGTCGGCCGTTTCGCGGTCCAGGTTGCCCGTGGGCTCGTCGGCCAACACGCTGGCCGGGTCGTTGACCAAGGCGCGGGCCAGGGCCACACGCTGGCGCTCGCCACCCGACAACTCCGAAGGCCTGTGGTGCAGGCGATCGCCCAAGCCCACACGTTGCAGCCAGCCCGTGGCCACAGCGGCCGCCTCGGCGCGGTCTTGGCGACGGATCCACAGCGGCATGGCCACGTTGTCCAAAGCACTGAACTCGGGCAGCAAATGGTGAAACTGGTAGACAAAACCCAGGTAACGGTTGCGCCACTGGCCTTGCTCGGCCGCACTCAGGGCCGACAGCAACTGCCCCTTGAGCTGCACCGAGCCTTGCGTTGGCGCATCAAGGCCACCGAGCAAATGCAGCAAAGTGCTTTTGCCCGAGCCCGAAGCGCCCACGATGGCCAGGGTCTCCCCGGCGTGCACGGTCAGGTCCACGCCTTGCAGCACGGTCACGTCCAAGCGCCCTTCGGTGAAACGCTTGGTCAGGCCCTGGGCCTGGAGCACCGTATCGCCTCTTGGCGGGCGAACAGAGGCTGGCGAGTCACGCCCCTTCGTATGCCCGGTGGGCACGGCAGTCAAGGCGCCCAAAGTGTCCGGAATTGCGGGCAAGGAAATGTTATTCATATCTCAGCGCCTCCGCCGGGTTGACCTGGCTGGCGCGCCAGCTGGGGTAAAGCGTGGCCACAAAAGCCAGCACCAATGAAATGATGGCCACCGGCCAAATGTCGCTGGCCAGCGGCTCGCTGGGCATGCGGCTGATCAGGTAAATGTCACGCGGTAAAAAACTGGCGTTGAACAAGGTCTCGAGCGCAGGCACGATCACATCGATATTGAAGGCCACCAGCAGTCCCAAGCCCAAACCACTCATGGTGCCGATCACGCCCACCGTGGCGCCCTGCACCACAAAAATGCCCATGATGCTGCGCGGACTGGCTCCCAGGGTGCGCAAGATCGCAATGTCCGCACGCTTGTCCGTTACCGTCATCACCAGCGTGCTGACCAAATTAAAAGCCGCCACCGCCACGATGAGCGTGAGGATGATGAACATCATGCGTTTTTCCACTTGCACAGCGGCAAACCAGGTTTTGTTTTGCTGCGTCCAGTCGCGCACAAAGAATTGCGGGCCCAGCGCCAGTTGCAGGTCACGCGCCACTTCACGCGCCAGATGCAAATCGCGCAACTTCAGGCGCACGCCACTGGGACCTTCCAGGCGGAACATGCGGGCAGCGTCCTCGACGTGCATCAGTGCCAGCGCCGAGTCGTATTCATAGTGCCCCGAAGAAAACGTACCCACCACGCCCATTTGTTTCATGCGCGGCACCACGCCGGCAGGCGTGACTTGGCCAGACGGCGACACCAGGGTCACCGGGTCGCCGCTTTGCAAATAAAGGTTGTTGGCCAGGTCGCGGCCCAGCACCAAATTGAATTCGCCCGGCTGCAGACGCTGCAGCACGCCGACTTGCGTGTCGTTCGACAAATCGCTGACCTCGGGCTCCAGCGCCGGGTCGATGCCGCGCACCAGCACACCCTTCATGTCCTCGCCCCGTGCGAGCAAAGCCTGCGCGGTGATGAAGGGCGCAGCACCCAGCACCTGGGGGTGCGCCTTCAGACGGGCCAGCAAGGCGGGCAAATCGGCCACCGCTGCGCCATCGGCCGCGTACACCTCAATGTGCGAGACCACACCCAGCATGCGGTCGCGCACCTCTTTTTGAAAACCGTTCATCACACTCAGCACGATGATGAGGGCCGCCACGCCCAGGCCAATGCCCATCATGGACACCCCGGAAATGAAAGATATGAAACCGTTACGCCGCGTGGCACGGCCTGCACGGGTGTAGCGCCAGCCGAGCACCAGCTCGTAGGGGATGTTTTTGAAAAAAGCCATAGGCCGCTATTGTGCCGTGCCCCCCATGGGGCCTGCGACAATGAGGCCCCATGCACCTGATCATTCCCTACGCGGCCAGCCACGCCTTCAACGGCCCCGAGGTTTGGGGCGGTTTGCAGCTGCCCCATTTGCAAGCCCTGCTGGGGCCATTGCAGCGCCAGCAAGTTTGGCAAGACCCCGAATCCACCCCCTTGCACCTGCCGCACGAACGCCTGCACGCCCAAGCTTTGGGCTGGCCCAGCGACGCCAGCGCCCTGCCCTGGGCTGCCTGGCACCAGGCACAACAAGGCCAGGCCACCCCCCAAGCACAAGCTTGGATGACGCCCTGCTACTGGCAAGTGGGCATGGACCAGGTGGTGATGATGGACCCAGCCAACCTCTTCTTGTCAGACCAAGAGTCGCAGCAACTGTTGCAGGCCATGCAGCCATTTTTGCAAGAAGATGGCCTGCAAGTCACTTGGCACAGCGCCTTGCTCTGGCACGCACAAGGCGATTTGTTGGCCGACCTGGCCTGTGCTTCGCTGGACCGGGTGATTGACCAAAACGTCAAACCCTGGATGCCAAACAGCCCTGCCGCACGCCCCTTGCAACGCCTGCAAACTGAAATGCAAATGCTGCTGTACAACCACCCGGTCAATGACGCCCGCGACGCACGGCGGCAAATCCCCGTCAATTCTTTTTGGCTGCACGGCGCGGGCACCCTGCCTCCAACGTCCGCCCCAACGCGGCGTGTGGAAGTGCCAGATGCCTTGCGCCACAGCGCCTTGCGCGGCGATGTGCAGGCCTGGCGTCAAGCCTGGCAGCAGCTGGACGCCACGCTGCTGGCCGACTTGCTGGCGCACTTCAAGGCCACAGGTCAGGCCACACTGAGCCTGTGCAGCCCACACACCGCCCACACCTACACCGCAGCGCCCACCGCCTGGCACCAACGCATCACGCGCCTGTTCACCACCACCACCCCTGCGGCGGCACTGGCCGCCTTGATCACGCCATGAATTTGCTCACCCGAGATGTGCCCCCCCGCAGCGCCTGGGCGCTGGAACAAGCGGGCATCCACCCCCTGCTGGCCCGCCTTTATGCGGCGCGCGGCGTGTTGTCCAAAGACGAGCTCGACGACGCCCTGAGCCTGCTGCTGCCCCCGGCAGGCATGCTGGGCACCCACGAGGCCGCCAAGTTGCTGGCCGATGCCATCGCACAAAACAAGCGCCTGTGCATCGTGGCCGATTACGACTGCGACGGCGCAACCGCCTGCGCCGTGGGCGTGCGCGGCCTGCGCATGCTGGGCGCGCGCAACGTGAGTTATTTGGTACCCGACCGCGTGGTCGACGGTTATGGCCTGACACCCCCGATTGCCGAGCGTGTGCATGCACAAGGGGCCGATGTGTTGATCACCGTAGACAACGGCATCGCCAGCGTGGCGGGCGTTCAAGCGGCGCAAGCGCTCGGCCTGCAGGTGCTGGTGACCGACCACCACTTGCCCGGCAGCGAACTGCCCAGCGCCGAGGTCATCGTCAACCCCAACCAACCCGGCTGCAGCTTCACCAGCAAATCCATCGCGGGTGTGGGCGTGATGTTTTATGTGCTTCTCGCCCTGCGGGCCGAGCTGCGCCAGCGCGGCGTGTTTGACGCGAGCAACCAACCGCGCCTCGACGCGCTGCTGCCCCTGGTGGCTTTGGGCACCGTGGCCGACGTGGTCAAGCTGGACGCCAACAACCGCCGCCTGGTGGCGCAAGGCCTGCGCCGGGTACGTGCAGGCGCACTGCCGCCCGGCATGTCCGCGCTAATGCGTGCCGCCAGCCGCGAAAACGCCAAGGCCACCACCTTTGACTTTGGTTTTGCCTTGGGGCCACGCATCAACGCCGCAGGCCGTCTGGCCGATATGACGCTGGGCATCGAATGCCTTTTGACCGACGACGCAGGCCGCGCCGACGAGCTGGCCAAGCAGCTGGACGCGATCAACCGCGAACGCCGCGTGATCGAGGGTGACATGCGCGAGATGGCGATGGAGATGGCCGAGTCGCTGTTTGACGAGGGCGACGAGCCGCCGCCGACCATTTGTGTGTTCGACCCGGACTTTCACGAGGGCGTGGTGGGCATCGTGGCTTCGCGCATCAAGGACAAGCTGCACCGCCCCACCTTTGTGTTCGCGGCCAGCAGCGCACCGGGCAAAGAGCACGAACTCAAGGGTTCAGGCCGCTCGATTGCGGGCTTTCATTTGCGCGACGCGCTCGATTTGGTGGCCAAACGCGCCCCGGGCGTGCTGCTGCGCTTTGGCGGTCACGCCATGGCGGCGGGCTGCACAGTGGCCGAAGAGCACCTCGATGTGTTTGAGGAAACGCTCAACCAAGTGGCCATGGAATGGCTGGACGCGGCCACACTGCAACGCCGCCTGGAAACCGATGGACCGCTGCCCGCCGAATACCGCCGCGTGGACTTGGTAGAAATGCTGCACCACGAGGTCTGGGGCCAGGGTTTTGCGCCACCGGTGTTTTGCGAAGAGATCGAGATCGTGTCGCAGCGATTGGTGGGCGAAAAACACCTGTCGCTCAAGATGAAGCACCAAGGCCAGCCGGTGGACGGCATCTGGTTTGGCCGCACCGAGCCGCTGCCATCGCGGGTCAAACTGGCTTATCGGCTGGACGCCGACGAGTGGCAAGGGCAAAAGCGGGTGCGTTTTTTGGTGGAAGGTGCGGAGGTTTGAGCCTCAATGCTTGGTCGCGACCTTGGCCTGCAAGGCGTTGAGCACCGGGGCCGACACCAAACCCGACACATCACCGCCGAGCTTGGCGATTTCACGCACCAAGGTGCTGCTGATGTGCTGCACATGGGCGCTGGTGTGCAGGAACACCGTGTCAATTTCCGGGGCCAAATGGCGGTTCATGCCCGACATTTGCGTTTCGTAGTCGTAGTCGGTCACCGAACGCAGGCCGCGCACGATCACCTGGGCGTTTTGCGAACGCACAAACTCGACGATCAGGCCATCAAATGGCAGGGCCTTCACATTTGGGCAATCGGCCAGCGCGGCTTGCGCCAAGGCCACGCGCTCGTCCAGGCTGAACAGGGTTTTTTTGTGGTGCGCCACGGCCACGGCAATGATGACTTGGTCAAACATTTGGGCGGCGCGGCGAATCGCGTCTTCGTGGCCCAAGGTCAAAGGGTCAAAGGTGCCCGAATACACAGCGGTCACAAGGGCGTTGGCAGATCGGCTCATGGGGGTGTCCTTGAAAAATGGGGCAAGAGCGCAAAGGGCCGATCATGCCAATGATGCGGTCCGTTGCAACAAATGGGCGTGCACAGCGCCCGCTTTGAGGTGGCGTTCGCACTGTAGACCCAAGGACGTCAATGCCTCTGTGGGCCAAGCCACAGGCGCTTCCAAATAAATCCAGCCACCCACGGGTACGGCACGGGACGCCGCTTTCAGGGCGGGCTCGAACCAGGGGCCATCAAAAGGCGGGTCGATGAAGACCAGGTCCACACTGCCGGCTGGCAAACGGCCCAAAGTGCTCACCGCGTCGCCGCGCTGCACACTCACCATGCTGGCTTTGAGGCGGGTGGCGTTCTCTTGCAAATCGCGCACCAACACAGCGTCTTGCTCGACCATCAGCACATGGACCGCGCCGCGCGATGCGGCCTCCAGGCCCAGAACGCCCGTGCCCGCAAAAGCGTCCACACAGCGCCAGCCGCTCAAGTCTTGGCCCAGCCAGTTGAACAAGGTCTCGCGCACCCGGTCGGGTGTGGGGCGCAAGCCGGGTTTATCCAGCACTTTCAGTCGGGTGCGCCGCCACTGTCCGCCGATGATGCGGATCTCGTGCGAGGGCGGGCCTTTGGGCACTGGGTTCTTCGGTTTTTTCTCGGCGGCGTGACGGGCCGCGCCGCTCAGTGGTGGACGTTTGGATGGGGCTGATGACATAGCTTACGAGTGTAAAGGCCCGAAGGCTGGAGTCCCGTCTTGTCTTTCAGGGTTGGCCACCCACCACCACCGTCACCATGCGTTCGGGCTGCAACACGCGCGCCATGGCGCGTTGAATATC
Organism: Comamonadaceae bacterium; assembly: GCA_027486495.1. Lineage (GTDB taxonomy): Bacteria > Pseudomonadota > Gammaproteobacteria > Burkholderiales > Burkholderiaceae_C > Limnohabitans_A. Next base: position 36,562 of record JAIXOZ010000029.1, read on the forward strand.
GGCGGCGGTCACGCGCTCGATTTGCTGCGTCCATGTGTTCAGGTAATTGAGGGGCAAACGGTTCCAAGCGATGTTGGCCACGTTGTCCAGCAGCTTGCGGTTGCTGTCGATGCGCAGCGCAAAACCGCCCACCAGATTGGATTTGGCCGCTTGCAATTCGGCCTCGGTGGGTCCTTCACGCACAAAGCTTTTCACCACCTCTTGAGACACCGCAACCGCCTGCGCAGCTTGATCGGGACGTGTCTGCAAACCCACCATGAAAGCGCCCGCATGCAGACCCGGCGAAAAACCGCTGTAGACGCTGTAACTCAGGCCGCGTTTTTCACGCACCTGCTCGGTCAGGCGCGAGACAAAACCACCACCGCCCAAAATGTGGTTGCCCACCAGCAAGGCAAAAAAGTCAGGGTCGGTGCGTTTGTAGCCCGGCTGGCCGATCAGCACATGGGCCTGGGCCGAGTCAAAGGGCCAATTCAGGTTTTGTGCGGCAGCCAAAGGGGCCACTTCGGGCACGGGCGGCAAGTTGGGGCAGCCTGATTCGCCGGGCCACTGCGCCAGCAGGCGCTGCACCATGGCATCGGCCTGAGCCCGGGTCAAAGCCCCCACCACACTCACCGTGGCACGGCAAGTGCGCAAAGCTTGGGCATGCAGGTTTTTGAAGTCTTGCACGCCAATGCGCGACAAGCTCTCGGGCGTGGCCCGAAAACCGTAGGGGTGCGCACCATACACCGCCTGCGCAAAGCGCTGCTGCACCACCGTGCCGGGCTTGGTCAACGATTCGCGGATGGAGGCGCTGATGCGTTCTCGGTCACGCAGCCACATGGCCTCAGGGAAGGCCGGGTGGGCCATTTGACGTGCGGCCAAGGCCACGGCTTTGTCCAGCAAATCGGGGTAGCTCAGGCTGCGCAGGCCAAAGCTCATGCGGTCACCGCCCGCACTGCCCCCAAAACTGGCACCCAGGTCAGCCCAGGCTTCACCGATCTGGTTTTCGTCCATGGCATTGGGGTAAGGGCCTTGGCTCTGCCCTTTCACTTTCGGCTCGGCGCGGGTGCCGTTGGCCATTTGCCCCGCCATGACCGAGGCCAGGCCCGCCTGCGCCGCCGGGTCACGTCGGCTGCCCGCGTCGATGTCGATTTGCACATCGACCATGGGAATGGCGTGGCTCTCGACCAAGAACACGCGCGCACCGCTGGGTTGGGTCCAGTGTTGAATGGGCAAGGAAGCGTGCGCCCAGCCCACTGCCCCCCCGCAAGCCAGCAGCAAAACTGAACTGCGCAAAACCCGTGCGGTCGTGGACAAGGATGAAATCAAAAACATGGGGTGAGGCACTTTCATGGGATGAGCGCGGTTCAATGCCGAGCACCCGGCGCGGGGCGGCGTGCACGGGGCTGGCCCGACAAAGGCTGAGGCAGCAAGGTGGCCACGGTGAGGCTGTCATCGCCAAAATACTTTTGGGCCACGGCTTGCACCTGAGCGGGCGTGACTTGCCGCAAACGAGCGATCAATTGCGCACCGTAATCGGGCGGCAGGCCCAGCGTCCAGGCCACACCCAGTTCGCGGGCCTGGTTGAACACCGAATCGAGTTTGTAAATCTCGCTGGCCACCCATTGGGTTTTCACGCGCTGCAACTCGGCGTCGTTCACACCTTCTGTGGCCACGCGCTGCACCTGAGCCCGCAAGGCGGCCTCGAGTGCTTGCGGCGATTGGCCTTTGGCGGGCACACCTTCGAGGTAAAAGAACTGCGGCCCCCGGCCCATCAGGCCGTTGTAGGCCCCTGCGCTGTCGGCCAGGCGGTTGTCGCCCTGCGTCAGGGCGCGGTCCAGGCGCGCACCGCTGTAGCCATCGAGCACGGCAGCCAGCACGGTCAAGGCCAGAGCGTCGTCGTGCTCGGGCGTGACCGCCAAGCTGGCCAGGCGCGGCACCTTGAAGGCAAGCGCCACATACGACTGCTCTGCCGGGGCTTTGAATTCGAGGCGACGCAGGCCTTGCTGCGCGGGCTCGTCCCGAGGTTTGCGATCGGGCACGGCGCGGGTCGGGATGCTGCCGTAATACTTCTCGGCCAGTGCCTTGACTTGCAAAGGGTCCACATCGCCCGCCACCACCACCACCGCGTTGGCCGGGGTGTACCACTTGCGATAAAAGTCGCGAGCGTCTTGCGCCGTCATGGCTTCGAGATCACTCATCCAACCCACGATGGGGCGGCGGTAAGGCGAGGCCGACAAAGCGGTGGCCGAGAGCATTTCGTGCAACTGGGCGCGGGGGTTGTCGTCGGTGCGCAGGCGGCGCTCTTCTTTCACCACCTCCAGCTCTTTGGCGAATTCGGCATCGGGCCACTGGTTGTTGGCAAAGCGGTCTGATTCCAGCCGCATCACGGCTTCGATCTGGTTGGATGGAATTTGCTGGTAATACCCGGTGTAGTCCTTGGCGGTGAACGCGTTTTCTCGCCCGCCCAAGGCCGCCACACGGCGCGAAAATTCGCCTGGTGCCAGTGTCGGCGTGCCTTTGAACAGCATGTGCTCCAGCACATGGGCCACGCCGCTGGTGCCATCGACCTCGTCCATCGAGCCCACCCGAAGCCACACCATGTGCACCGCCGTGGGCGCTCGGCGGTCGGCCTTGACCCACAAGCCCATGCCGTTGGCCAAGGTGAAGGTGTGCACTTGGGCCGCACTGGCCGCTGGGGCTTGGCCTGCGGTTTGTGCGGCCGCCTGGCCTTGCGGGGACTGCGCTGAGGCGCTGAAGCTGTTGGCCAGCAGGGCTGTTGCCAGCGAAAGTACCAAGAGAAAGTTCGGTTTCATAGAATGCATGATCCTTGAAATCCACGCCATGTTCAGTTTCTTCAAAAAAAAATCCCCCCCGTCCGAGGTGCAATCGCCTCCCGTGACGCCTGCGCCCCCCGTGGCGCAGCCTGTCGCCACAACGCCGACGTCCGCGCCTTTGCCCACCCTAGCTGAACCCGCGCCCGCTCCGGCCGCCCGCCAGGGCTGGATGGACCGCCTGAAAACGGGCCTGCGCAAAACCGGCTCCAGCATCACCACCGTCTTCACCGGCACACGCATCGACGACGAACTTTACGAAGAGTTGGAAACCGCCCTGCTGGTGGCCGACACCGGCGTCAAAGCCACCGAGCATTTGCTGCAAGACCTCAAACGCCGCGTCAAAGAGACCAAGGCCACCGAGCCTTCGCAGGTCAAAACCTTGCTGGCCGATGCCATCACCGACTTGCTGACACCCCTGCAAAAGCCCCTGAGCATTGGTGACCACCACCCCACCGTGATCATGGTGGCGGGCGTCAACGGCGCAGGCAAAACCACCTCCATTGGCAAGCTGACCAAGCACTTGGCCGATGAAGGCCTGAGCGTGCTGCTCGCAGCGGCCGACACTTTCCGTGCTGCGGCCAAAGAGCAACTGGCGGTTTGGGCCACCCGAAACACGGTGGAGATCGTCAGCCAACAAGGCGGCGACCCGGCCGCCGTGAGCTTTGACGCGGTGAGCGCTGGCCGCGCCCGGGGCCGTGATGTGGTGCTGGTCGACACCGCAGGCCGCCTGCCCACCCAAACGCACCTGATGGAAGAGCTGAAAAAGATCAAGCGCGTGGTGCAAAAGGCCGATGGCACCGCACCGCACGAGGTGCTGCTGGTGATCGACGGCAACACCGGCCAAAACGCGCTGGCCCAAGTCAAGGCCTTTGACGACACGCTGGGCCTGACGGGCCTGATCGTGACCAAGCTCGACGGTACCGCCAAAGGCGGCGTGCTGTGCGCCATTGCCCGCGAAAAGCCGATTCCGGTGTACTTCATCGGCGTGGGCGAGAAGCTCGAAGACCTGGAAACCTTCAACGCCCGCGAGTTTGCCCAAGCCCTTTTGAGCTGAACACCCCGTCCTGCGCCGTGGCCCAACGCACAGACGGACCCAGGCCACAACCCCAAAATCAGGGAAAACCCCAAGAACCTCAGACCCTCGAGGCCGTCCTTTAGCACTCCTCACCAGAGAGTGCTAATATTGGGGTATTCTAAAAGGAGTTCTGGTATGAACATTCAAACTGGTTCCCCCGCCACAGCCATCACGCTGAGCAACCCTTGGGCGGTCGTGCCCTCGCTCGGTCACCTCGACGCCTACATTTCTGCGGTCAACCGCATGCCCATGCTCACCCTGGAGGAAGAGCAAGAGGCCGCCCGCCAACTCAAAGCCAACGACGACCTCGAAGCCGCCCGCAAGCTGGTGCTCTCGCACCTGCGCTTGGTGGTGTCGGTGTCCCGCCAGTACTTGGGTTATGGCCTGCCGCACGGCGACCTGATTCAGGAGGGCAATGTGGGCCTGATGAAGGCAGTCAAGCGATTCGATCCCGATCAAGGCGTGCGCTTGGTCAGCTATGCGCTGCACTGGATCAAGGCCGAAATCCATGAATACATCCTGAAAAATTGGCGCATGGTCAAGGTCGCCACCACCAAGGCCCAGCGCAAGCTGTTCTTCAACCTGCGCTCGATGAAGCAAGGCTACAAAGCGGATGCCGATGAAGGCACCCACCGCGACACATTGACCCCCGACCAGGTGGATTCCATGGCGCACAGCTTGAACGTCAAGCGAGAAGAAGTGCGCGAGATGGAAATGCGCATGTCGGGCGGCGATGTGCTGCTGGACCCGGCCCCATCGGACGACGGCGAGCAGGCCTTTGGCCCCATCGCCTACCTGGCCGATGTGAACCACGAGCCCACCGCCATGATCGAAGCCCACGAGCGCGATGTGATGGCCAGCGACGGACTGGCCACGGCCCTCAATGCCTTGGACGAACGCAGCCGCCGCATCGTGGAAGAGCGCTGGCTCAAGGTCAACGACAACGGCTCGGGCGGCATGACGCTGCACGACCTGGCCGACGAGTACGGCGTGAGCGCCGAGCGCATCCGCCAAATCGAAGTGGCGGCCATGAAGAAAATGAAAAAGGCGCTGGTCGAGTTCGCGTGACCACAGGCCTGATGGGCCAGCTTTGATTCAGATACCCGGTTTAGACCGGGTATTTTTTTGCCCACAGTGCGCTAAAGTCACTTCAGTTTTGTTTTGAAAGCATCCCCCATGACCGTTCGCACATCTTCTGGTTTTTCTCGCCGCCATTTGGCCCAAGCACTGGGCGCTGTTTTGGCTTTGGGACTGGCACCCTCCTGGGCCACCACGTCAACAGCAGCATGGCCCACGCAAACCGTTCGCCTGGTGGTCGGCTTCCCGGCAGGCTCCAGCCCCGACCTGACGGCACGCGCACTGGCCGAGCCTTTGTCCAAGGCCTTGGGCCAAAACGTGATCGTCGAGAACAAAGTGGGTGCTGGCGGCAACATCGCTGCAGACTTTGTGGCCAAGTCCACGGACGGTCATACTTTGGGCCTGATGATCAACGGCAACATGACCATTGCCCGCATCTTGAACCCGAAGGTGCCTTACGACCCGCTCAAGGACCTCGCGCCCATCAGCCTGATTGGCAAAGCACCTCTGGTACTGACTGTGCCCGCCAATGCACCGGGTCAAAGCGCTGCCCAATGGTTGAGCCAAGCCCAAAAGGCGGGCAACCAACTCAGCTACGCATCGCCCGGCGTTGGCACGGTGGCGCACTTGGGCATGGAACTGCTCAAAACCAAAGCCGGCATTGCGCCGGTGCATGTGCCCTATCCCGGCAACCCGCAAATCATCACCGCCATGTTGGGAGACCAAGTGCAGCTGGCCTTGTTGCCACCGGCCATGGCGGCGGCCCAAGTGCGCGGCGGCAAACTGCGGGCCATTGGGGCTTCGAGCACCGGGCGCAGTCCGGTGGCTGCCGAAGTGCCCAGCCTGTCCGAAATTGGGGTCAAGGATTACGAGCTGGAAATCTGGAACGCGGTGGCCGCCCCGGCTTCGATGCCAGGGGCTGTGGCCAAAAAACTTTCGGCCGTGGTCAGCGAGATCGTGCGTGCGCCCGAGATGCGCGCCCGTTTGTTCCAGCAGGGCTGGCAGGTGGTGGGCTCTTCGCCCGAGGGTTTGCGCAACCGGATTCAGTCTGACACGAAAGCCCTGGGTGACATCATCCGCAGCCAGAAGATCGAGCAATGAACACCCCGCTGGCAGCGGCTCGGCCCAGCGTTCTTTGTGGCCTTTGCACGCACAAAGTGTTGGCCATGGTTGATGCAAAGGCCCCCATGTGAACAATCGGCTGTCCCTTTTCAGCAGCTTGATCCTGGGGTCGTTTTTGCTGCTCGTCGTGCTGGGTGTTTTCCTGATCAACAAGGAGGTACCTGCGCTGGCCAAACACATGGTCATCGACCAAGCCGTGCTGACCGGATTGGCCGGGCCACGGGCGGTGTCGCTGCCCCATGTGTTGGAGACCTCAGATTTTTTGCCAAAGGGCAGCCGAGTGCGGTACCGCCTGAGCGTGAACTTGTCAGAAGCACCCTTGACCCCTGTTGGTGTTTTTGTTTCCAAAATGAGTTTGTCCGGAGCCTTGTTCGTCAATGGACAGTACATCGGCAATTGTGCGCATGGTCCTCTTGAGACATTGCGGTGCCTCCACAAACCCAGTTTTTTCAGCACCACAAAGGATATTTGGCAGTTGGGGGAAAACACGGTTGAATTTGAAATTCATGCAAATGCTCGGCAAATGAATGGTTTGTCTCCCATCCAAATAGGGGAAGTAGAAAGTCTCTACGCAAACAACTACCGCATGGGTAACTGGCTCAAAACTGAACTTCTGGAGGGCTTGCAGTGGATCAGTGTGGTGTTCGGGCTTTTGTCTTTGGCCGTTTATGTCATTTTGCGCAAAGAGCCTGCCTTCCTGTGGTTTGGCTTGACTTGTTTGATGCACGCCACGGGTTTGCTCATCGTCACGGTCAGTAGTCCAGTGATCGATATCAACTTTTTCAATTGGATGGGGATCACTTCGCGCTTGGTGTCCATCACCTTGATTTTTCTCACCATGTTGTCACTGTTTGACAAACTTCAAAGATGGATGGTCATCTCCGCGTTGGGGCTGATGGTGAGTGTCCCCATCGTCATTGGTCTCAGTAGAGTTTCTAATATTTCTATCCAATTTATATTATCCATTCTAATTATTATTTCTTTATTCTTGCTTTTTAAAGGTGTCCGCTGGGCATTTGTCTCGCCCACTTCGATCAAGATCACTGTTGTTGTCATGACCGTGGTCATGATGTTCACGGGCACAGCCGATTGGCTGCGCTTTGCTGGCAACTCTGAATTTGAAGGCAGTTTTTTCTTCCCCTACATCTTCAGCGCCATGCTGTTCATTTTGGGTACATTCCTGATTCGCAACCTGGCCACATTGCTCAAACAGACTCGAGAGGACCGCGAGCAATTGCAACGCCGAGCTGTCGAACGCATGGCTTACGAGGTCACGCAGAACATTCCTGTCGGCACTTACACCTTGATTTTCAAACCGGGTGCGGCTCAAGGTCGTTTCCTTTTTGTGAGTCAACGCTTCATTGAATTGACAGGCCTGAACCGCCAGGATTTGTTGGACGACCCCCATGTTTTTAAACAAATCCTGCATCAAAAAGCTTTGCCCGACTGGGAGACGTTCATGAATACCCGCTCGACTCATCGAATGCTCTCACCCAAGGAGTGGCCTATTTTTCCTGTGGGTGGTGAAATGCGCTGGGTCAGAACAGAGGCTACAACCCGAACTTTGCCAGACGGCTCCACCCTTTTTGAAGGCGTGTTGTTCGACCGGACAGAGGTGGTCAAGGCCAGAGCCGAGTCGGACCGCATTCGAAATGAATTGCAGACCCAGCAAATTGAGCAATCGCGCTTGAAAGAGCGTGAGCAGTTGCTGCGGGACATGCACGACGGCTTCGGCTCGCAACTGGCCAGCGTGCGCATGATGGCCGAAAAAGGGCGGATTCGGCCCGAACAGTTTCCTGAATTTTTACGTGAAATCACCGCCGATTTGCATTTGGTGGTGGACACACTGGGGCAACACCACATCACTTTGGAGGAGGCGCTGGTGGACATGCACCACAGACTGGGGATGCGCTTTGTCGGCAGTGGACATCAATTGCACTGGAAGACCCATTTGGATGGGCTGCCACCTTTGGCCTCCAACAAAATTTTGCAAGCGCTGCGCTTGGTCCAAGAAGCTTTGAACAATGCGTTCAAACATGCGCGGGCCAAACATGTCTGGTTTTCAGCGCAGTTTGATGCCGAAAACGATGTATTGACCCTGTCGGTGCGTGATGATGGACAGGGCATGTCGGAGCCCATCTCTAGAGGTCGGGGTTTGAGCAATATGCAGCACCGTGCGCGTGAAATGGGTGGACAGTTCCAGTTGGTCGCGCACCAGCCCGGTGTTGAAGTCTTGCTCAGAGTTGAACGCGTTTCTTTGCAGGTCCAAGAGGATTCAAAGTAAGTTGTGGTTGATCGCCATGTACATCGCCTGGGCTTGTGACTTGACGTTCAGTTTGCGGTAGAGACTGCGCACATTCGACTGCACTGTGGACAGGGTCACCCCCATTTTTTCTGCCACCTCCTCGTAACTGAAGCCTTTGGACAAAAACTGCAAAGTTTCGTGCTCGCGAGGCGACAGTTTGATGTCTCTGCGCTCGGTTAGTTTTTCATCCGGTTTAGACAGTTGCTTGAACAAAAACCGGGCCAACCGGGGGCTAAGTGGGTAAACCCCTGTGAGCACTTTCTTGATGCCTTCGGTGATTTCCTGTATCGATTCGTCTTTCAGGATGTAGCCATTCGCCCCCGCTTCAATCGCCTTCAAAACGGCAGTTTCCGAGGCGACCACAGAAATCACCACAATCGGCAGCTCAGCAAAGCGTTCTCGGCAGGCGCGTATCACTTCCAAGCCGCTGACATCGGGCAAGCCCAGATCTACCAGGACAAGGTCTAAAGGTGTACTGGTTTGGTTGACCCAAGCCTTGGCCGCGAGGCCTTCATTGAATTCGATAACTTGCCACTGACCTTCCAGGCCATGCAAGGCATCGGTCATTTGTTCTGCAAAAAGGGGGTTGTCCTCCACCAGCAAAAGCTGTCGCTGTTGAGCGCTGGGTGTGAAGTCTGGTGTGTGATCGAGCATCTCCAGATCATACAAAAATCATGCATGTCATCGGATGGATGCTTTTTGTCGCAGGCTGGACATCTTCTGTTGCAGGATTTTTTGAGCCTGCAGTTCCAGCAGCTGTGGGCGAATGGCTTCAGCGTCCAGCGGTTTCAAGGGGCGAAGGTCTTGCAAATTCAAAATGTGCCAACCCCGCGCTGTGCGCACCGGTGCGGCCCACAACTGAGGTGCTTGCATCTGGCGCAGGATCGGGACGATCTCGGGCACCAGCTGACTTTGTGAGACCCAACCCACCAAGCCGCCTTGTGGTTTGCTGTCGGGATCGAGTGAGTGTTCGGCGGCAATCAGCGCAAAGTCCTCGCCCTTCTGGATGCGTTGCAGCAGCGTTTTGGCCAAGTTCTCTTGATCCACCAGGATGTGCCTTATCAGCCACTCCTGGCTTCCTCTTTGTGCCATTTGGTCCTGGTATTCCTGCTGCAATGCCTCTTCGGTGATGGGGTGTTCGGTCAGAACTTTCTGTTGCCACGCGCGCACAAGCACGCTCTGGCTTGCCAAGGCCATTTGAGCTTGCACCAGAGGATTTTTGTCCAGCCCCTCGCTTTGGGCGGCTTGAATCATCAACGCCTGCTGGATCAAATTTTCTCGGACCGTCGCGCGCAACGCCAGGCCACTGGGCGTGCCTTGAGCGATGCTTTCACGGTACAAAACTTCGGCATGCGCGGTGGGTTGGGGCACGTCGTTGACCCACACAAACGGACGGGACAAGGCCTGCTGAACCTCAGCGGATGGCGTTTGAGCTGCGGCTTGGCCACCCAGCATGGCAAACATCAGCCACCACAATGCATGTCGAGGAACAAACAGGCGGAACAAGGTCATGGTGGTGTTCAGTATTGGGCTTGAAAAAAGCGAATTTTCACAGGATCAGGGTAGGGGGTCACCGGTGCGCCCAGCTTCGGATGAAACCAGGTGATGGCCTGAGTGGGGTTGTCGTAGCGCATGTAAAGACCGCCATCGGCTTCGTTGATGAAACCGTGTTGCGTCACAAAGCGCAAAGGCCTTGACGCTTGAAAATAAATGCCCGTCGGGTCCGCAAATTGCGCACGGTAAGGCGCAGCCGGCAGCTCAAGCACGAGGCCCGGTGACACAGTCAGTTGCCTGACATCGTCCAACTCCAGCCAGGAGCCACGGATGGCCTGATGGTCCGGGACTGGCAATGTTTGCAATCCCTTGCAACCGATCAACAGGTTTAAAAACACCAGCAAGAAGGCACTGCACGCGATCTTGTTCAGGCCAGTGGGGCGAAGCGGAGGATTTTTTTTGAACATAATGAGCTTGAGTAAATCAATAACCTTTAGGCAAGGCCCTGGTGCCGGTGGCCGTAGCCGACAGCATGTTGGGCGTTGTCAAAGTGGCGGTGGTGATGGTCAAGTTACCGTCACTGGTTTTGACGGTGCTGTTGGATTTGGCCAGTAACTTTCCAAATTGCACGTTGCCCGCATCGGTTTGTGCATCTACCGCGCCGGTGCCAGCGTCCAGATTGGTGCCCATCAAGGCGAACGTGGGGTTCAGGCCCTGCGCCATGTTGCCTTTGGCCCGCAGGGTGATGCCTGTTGCGGATTTGAGCGTGGTGAAGCTCAAACCTTTCAGATCGCTGGTGGCACGGATGGTGCCGGTGGTGGACGTTTGGGTACCCAGGCTTCCGATGCCTTGAACAAGGATTGTCATATCGCCGTAAGCGGTGCCGGTGGTGGCGTTGAAGTCGGTCCCGGCCGTCAAGTGGGCGTTACCCGCGCTGACGGTGTAAGACGTGAGCGACATCCCGGTCTTGGAGTTGGCCACCAAAGCGGTCTTGGCTGTGGCCGAGGTGATGGCAACGGCCCCGGTCATCGACTGCGCATTCACATTCGCATTCAAGCTGGTCAGCAAACCGGTGCTGAGGTTGCCGGACGATTTGACCAACACGCCTGA
>JAIXOZ010000017.1 GCA_027486495.1 Comamonadaceae bacterium
CTTGAGAAAGGATCCACCCTCGTGCCCAAATGCCGTAAGCCACGGCTATCAGACCACATACGAGCGCCAGAATGAGCGCTGAATTTCCTGTCATCGTTGAACTCCTCGATGGTTGTCGCTGAACAGAGGGGCAACGCACCGGAGACCCCTCCATGGCGTTGCTTCCTCGATCACCGAAACCGGAGAACGATTGGCCAACAGCATATTAAAGAGGCTGGATCACGATTTGCGCAAGCCTTGTGAAAGTAAAATCGGGGTTAATCCCTAGTGATCCTCGTTTTTCATTAACTTTTCACCCCGAGACCAGCAAGATGTCCCTCGACAACGTCACCCCCGGCAAACAAGCGCCCGAAACTTTCAACGTGATCATCGAAATCCCGATGAACTCCGACCCGATCAAGTACGAAGTGGACAAGGAAACCGGCGCCTTGTTCGTGGACCGTTTCATGACCACGGCCATGCACTACCCCACCAATTACGGTTACGTGCCCCAAACCCTGTCTGGCGACGGAGACCCGGTGGACGTGTTGGTGATCACCCCTTACGCCTTGCACCCCGGTGTGGTGGTGCCCTGCCGCGCCTTGGGCATTTTGATGATGGAAGACGAGGCCGGTGTAGATGGCAAAGTGATTGCTGTGCCCACTAGCAAAATTTTGCCGATGTATGACCACTGGCAAGATATTGAAGATGTGAACTCCATGCGCCGCAACGCGATTGCCCACTTTTTTGAGCACTACAAAGACCTCGAAAAAGGTAAATGGGTCAAGGTCCTGGGCTGGGAGGGCAAAGCATCTGCCCACAAGGAAATCCTAGACGGCATCGCGGCCTACAACAAAACCAAGGCCTGATCCGGTCATGCCAACGTCCACAGGGGTGGACATCGGCATACAACTTCCAACGCCTGCACGGTTTGCGCCGCGCAGGCGTTTTCATTGGGCTGTTTGGGTTAGGTTGACGGCTTCAGCCCTGATATACGGCATACGCCGCCGATGTTGGACTTGAAGGTGTCTACAAGAGACTTTTCTTTGTTGCCGATGCAGGTGGCATGTGGTTTTTCAGCGGCGAGTGCTGATGCAGCGCTTCCAGATAGTTTTCCACCCCCGCCTTTTCCCGTTCCAAAAACCGCGCCACCGCCTCAGAAAATGCCGGGTGTGCCAGCCAGTGGGCGCTGTGGGTGGGGGTGGGCAGCAGGGCGCGGGCCATTTTGTGTTCGCCTTGTGCGCCGCCTTCAAAGCGTTTGAGGCCGTGCTGGATGCACCATGCGATGGGCTGGTAGTAGCAGGCTTCAAAGTGCAGGCAGTCCACCCGGGCCAGCGCGCCCCAATAGCGGCCATAGGCCACTTCGGGCTGGCCTTTTGCGTCCAGGTGCAGGCCGATCAGGCTGATGCCAATGGGCTGCGCTTCATGTTCGGCCACAAACAGCAGCCAGTTGGCGGCCATGTTGATGCGCATGGCCTCAAAAAACGCCGGGGTTAGATAGGGCGGGTTGCCGTGTTCCCAATAGGTTTGCTGGTAGCAGCGCACCAGCAGGGCCCAGTCGCCTTCCGTCATGTCGGGGCCGCGCACGGCGCGAAACGTGACGCCCGCATCTGCCACTTTGCGGCGTTCTTGCCGGATTTTTTTGCGCTTTTCTTGCGTCAGGCTGGCCAAAAAGTCATCGAAGTCGCGCCAGCCCTGGTTTTGCCAGTGAAACTGCACTTGGTCGCGCTGCAGCAGCCCGGCTTGTTCGCAGGCTTGCAGGTCGTGTGGGCTGCCAAACAGAATGTGCAGGGAGGGGATGTTGTTGGTTTGGCAAATGTCCAGCAAGGCGGCCAGCAGGGCTTGGCGGGCTTCGTCAGATTCGGCCAGCAAGCGGCTGCCCGGTACGGGGGTGAAGGGCGAGGCCACCAGGGCTTTGGGGTAATAGTCGAGGCCGTGGCGCTGGTAGGCGTCTGCCCAAGCGTGGTCAAACACGTATTCGCCGCGTGAATGGGTCTTGATGTAGAGCGGGCAGGCGGCGGCCAACACATCGCCTTGCGGGGTGCTGCGCCACAAGCTGATGGCTTGTAACGTCCAGCCGGTCTCGGGCGCAGCCGATTGGCTGGTCTGCATGGCCGATATGTAGGCATGCTGCATGAAGGGGGAGGGGGCGTCTTGTCGGGCCAGCAGGCTGTCCCAGGCTTCAGGCGCGATGGCACTCAGGTCGCCCAGCACCCGGGTGACATAATTCAAGCTCACATTTTCCAGCACCTGTATGACTCTCCAAATTCGTGTGGCCCAGCTCAACTTTGTCGTCGGTGACATGCCGGGCAATGCCCGCAAGATCATCGATTTCGCCACCCGGGCGCATGCCGAGGGTGCGCGCCTGGTGCTGACGCCCGAGCTGTCGATTTGCGGCTACGCGGCCGAAGACTTGTTGCTGCGCCCGGCTTTCATTGACGCCTGTGATGATGCCCTGAAAACAGTGGCCTGCGAACTGGCTGGGTTAAAAGGTTTGCATGTGGTGGTGGGTCACCCCGAAGGCGGCGGCCTGCGCACCCGCAGCGTGGCGGTGACGCGCCGGCACAACCGCGCCAGCGTCTTGTGCGAGGGGCAGGTGGTCTGCGCCTACGACAAGCGCGAGCTGCCCAATTACCAGGTGTTTGACGAGCGCCGTTACTTCAC
>JAIXOZ010000056.1 GCA_027486495.1 Comamonadaceae bacterium
AGCTTGATGCGCGTGGGCATCAACTGGATTTTTGGCAACCCCTTTGGCCCCACAGCGCCCAGCATTCCCAACCCGGAACACCTGGCCTGGCTGGATGCCGCCAAACAAGCGGCCAGCACAGGCGCGGTGTCGCCGGTGCCTGCGGGCATGAACATCGTGGGCTCGGTGCCCAACCCCAAGTACGCGCAGCTGTCGCACATCGGCATTGCCGCCATTGTGTTGGCGTCCATCTTGCTGATTGCCAAATACGCCCGTGGCTTTGTGGCCAACATTTCGGTGCTGCTGGGCATCGTGATCGGTGGCGTGGTGGCCACGGCCGCTGGCCTCATGACGTTCGAAAAAGTGGGCAAAGCCGGTTGGTTTGACCTGGTGCTGCCTTTCGAAATTGCCGCCCCGGTCTTTGACCCGATCCTGATCCTGACCATGACCTTGGTGATGATTGTGGTGATGATCGAGTCGACCGGCATGTTCCTCGCGCTGGGTGATCTGACGGGCAAAAAAGTCGATCAAAAAATGCTCACCGCCGGTCTGCGCACCGACGGTCTGGGCACCCTGATCGGCGGCATCTTCAACACCTTCCCCTACACCAGCTTTTCGCAAAACGTGGGCTTGGTGGGCGTGACGGGCGTGAAGAGCCGCTTCGTCTGCGTGGCAGGCGGTGTGATCCTGATCGTGCTGGGTCTGCTGCCCAAAATGGCGGCCCTGGTCGAGTCGCTGCCCACCTTTGTGCTGGGGGGTGCGGGCTTGGTGATGTTCGGCATGGTGGCGGCCACGGGTATCCGCATCCTGGCCAACGTGGACTACAAGGGCAACCGCAACAACTTGTTCATCGTGGCGATTTCGATCGGCTTTGGCATGATCCCGCTGATCGCGCCGCGCTACCTGCAGTGGATGCCGCACAGCATTCACCCGCTGATCGAGTCGGGCATCTTGCTGGCCTCCATCAGCGCCGTGCTCTTGAACCTGTTCTTCAACGGCGCCAATGGCGACAGCAGCGATGCGGTCGAGGCGGCCAAGCAAGCCGATGCGCACTGAAGACATGGATACCCGGGCAAGCCGGGCATGACGAACATTTGTCACCCAAAAGCCAAGCCGAGCGCTTGGCTTTTTTGCTTTTTATGCAGGTAATCCGCAGGGTATTGGGCCCGTCAAATGGGTTACGCTTTCTAATAGATTCCCCTACTGAGACAAAGAGACACTTTCCATGAGCCAAAAACCACTTTCTCCCGCCGAAGACGCTTTGCGCGAGGCGGCCCGCGATTACCACCGCTTTCCCACACGCGGCAAGGTCTCGGTCAACCCCACCAAGCCCCTGTCCAACCAGCGCGATTTGTCGCTGGCTTATTCGCCCGGCGTGGCTTACCCCTGCCTGGACATTGAGGCTGATCCATCGAAAGCGTTTGACTTCACCTCGCGTGGGAACCTGGTGGCGGTGATCACCAACGGCACAGCTGTGCTGGGCCTGGGCGACATCGGGCCACTGGCGGCCAAGCCTGTCATGGAAGGCAAGGGTTGCCTATTCAAAAAATTCGCGGGTATCGACGTGTTCGACATCGAGCTGGCCGAGCGCGACCCGGACAAGCTGGTGGACATCATCGCCGCCATGGAGCCCACCTTGGGCGGCATCAACCTCGAAGACATCAAGGCGCCTGAGTGCTTCTACATTGAGAAGAAGCTGCGCGAGCGCATGAATATTCCTGTCTTCCACGACGACCAGCACGGCACCGCCATCATTGCCTCGGCGGCCATGCTCAACGGCCTGGAGCTGGTGAACAAGGACATCGGCAACATCAAGTTGGCCGTGTCGGGCGCCGGCGCTGCGTCCATCGCCTGCCTGGATGTGATGGTGGGCTTGGGCGTGAAGGTCGAGAACATTTTTGTGTGCGACTCCAAGGGCGTGATCTACGAAGGCCGCCCCGGGGGTTATGACGACTCCAAAGCGCGTTATGCCCAAAAAACCGATGCCCGCACGCTGGCCGATGCGGTCAACGGGGCGGATGTGTTCCTGGGCTGCTCAGCTCCCGGCGTGATGACCGTGGACATGATCAAAACCATGGCCCGTGACCCGGTGATCTTGGCGCTGGCCAACCCCGAACCCGAAATCCGCCCTGAGCTGGCCAAAGCCGCCCGCCCCGACTGCATCATTGCCACCGGCCGCTCGGACTACCCGAACCAAGTCAACAACGTGCTGTGTTTCCCCTACATTTTCCGGGGCGCACTGGACTGCGGCGCGACCAAGATCACCGAAGCCATGAAACTGGCTTGCGTGCGCCAGATCGCCGACCTGGCCAAGGCCGACATCAGCGAAGAAGTGGCCAGCGCTTATGCGGGCAAGGAGCTGTCTTTTGGGCGCGACTACCTGATTCCCACGCCGTTTGACTCGCGCCTGATCCTGCGTATCGCGCCCGCCGTGGCACAAGCTGCCGCCGAGTCGGGTGTGGCCACACGCCCCATCACCGACATGGACGCCTACCGCCAGCAACTGCAAAGCTTCGTGACGCAGACCGGCATCCTGATGCGCCCCATCTTCAACGCCGCCAAGGCGGTGCCGCAAGACGCCAAGCGCGTGGCCTATGCCGATGGCGAAGACGAGCGCGCCCTGCGTGCCGCCCAAATGGCCATTGACGACCAGCTGGCCCACCCGATCCTGATCGGCCGTCCCAGCGTGATCGCTGCCCGCATCGAAAAAGCCGGGCTGCGCATGCGTCTGGGTGTGGATGTGGACAACGTCAACCCCGAAGACGACGGACGCTTTCGCCAGTATTGGGAGCACTACCACCAGCTGATGAAACGCAACGGTGCCACGCCTGCGGTGGCCAAGGCGGCGGTGCGCCGCTCCAACACCATCATCGGTGCGCTGATGGTGTCACTGGGCGATGCCGATGGGCTGATCTGCGGCCTGACGGGCAATTACATGACGCACCTCGAACGCATCGACAGCATCTTGGGCAAACGCACAGGCGTGGCCAACTACGCCGCCGTGAATGCGCTTATGAGTGACTTGGGTCCTCTGTTCATCACCGACACCTATTTCAACGAAGACCCCAGCGCCGAGCAACTGGCGGAAATCGCGGCCATGGCGGTCAAGGAGATTGAGCGGTTTGGCATCGTGCCCAAGGTGGCTTTTCTCTCACATTCGAGCTACGGCTCGTCCAAGCGCGCATCGGCCCGCAAGATGCGCTTGGCGCGTGACCTGTTCGTGGCGCAACACCCCGACATCGAGTGCGATGGCGAGTTGCACGGTGATGCCGCCTTACAGCCCGAAATCCGCAATGTCTACCTGGAAGACAGCACGCTGAGCGGCTCGGCCAATTTGCTGGTCTGCCCCAACCTGGACGCAGCCAACATCTTGTACAACGTGATGAAAACCACCACCAGTGGTGGCGTGACGGTGGGCCCGATCTTGATGGGCGCGGCCGGCACCGCGCACATCCTGACCCCGGCCGCCACGGTGCGCCGGGTGCTCAACATGACCGCACTGGCAGCAGCGGGGGTACACAGCTGAGCGGGCACAAACCTGCAAACCCCATTTTGGTGCCTATTTCGGATGGAAAGTGCACCAAAACAGGCGTTTTATAGGGGATGGACCTGACATACACCGTCAGGTACTTGCCGGATAATGGCACCGATTTTGCTAGACAAGAGTCACCGTTTATCAGACCCAGGAGCCCCTCATGAACAAGCGTTTCTTACTCAAGGCCACGGCCGCACTGGCAGCAGCCGCCTCTTTTGGCCTGGCACAAGCCCAAAGCACCCCCATCAAGTTCCAGCTGGACTGGCGCTTTGAAGGCCCATCGGCTTTCTTCTTGCTGCCTGCAGCCAAAGGCTATTTCAAGGACGCCAAACTGGACGTGACGGTGGACTCGGGCAACGGCTCGGGTGGCGCAGTGACCCGCGTGGCTTCGGGCACTTATGACCTGGGCTTTGCAGACCTGGCCGCCCTGATGGAATTCCACGCCAACAACCCCGACGCCCCCAACAAGCCTGTGGCCATCATGATGGTCTACAACAACACCCCCGCATCGGTGATGGCTTTGAAGAAGTCCGGCATCAAGACCCCCGCCGACCTGGCTGGCAAGAAGCTGGGCGCTCCCGTGTTTGACGCTGGCCGCCGCGCCTTCCCCATCTTCCAAAAGGCCAACGGCATCGGCAACGTGGCATGGACCGCGATGGACCCACCTTTGCGCGAAACCATGCTGGTGCGCGGTGACGTGGACGCCATCACCGGCTTCACCTTCACCTCGCTGCTCAACATCGAAGCGCGTGGCGTGAAAGCCGAAGACGTGGTGGTCATGCAGTACCCCGATTTCGGCGTCAAGCTCTATGGCAACGCGATCATCGCCTCGCCCAAGATCCTGAAAGAAAACCCAGCGGCTGTGAAAGCCTTCCTGGCCGCCTTCACCAAGGGCGCCAAGGACGTGATGGCCGACCCGGCCAAAGCCATTGAATCGGTCAAGGCCCGCGACGGCATCATCAACGTGGCACTCGAAACCCGCCGCCTGCAACTGGCCATCGACACCGTGATCAACAGCCCCTCGGCCCGTGCCGAAGGCTTTGGCCAGATCAATGCGCCTCGCCTTTCCCTCATGGCTTCGGAAGTCTCGGACGCCTTCAACACCAAGTCCCGCGTCAAGTCCGAGGACATCTGGAACGGCTCGTTCTTGCCCACCGCCAAAGAGCTGGACATCCTGCCCAAGGGCAAGAAGTAATCCAGCGCCAGCTTCGGGGCATGCCGCCCCGGCGCTCCGGGCCCACCGCCACCCTGTTTGGGTCGGTGGGCTTTTACAGGGCGTAGCGTGTATACACTTTCGAACACCATTTTTGAGCTCTCACCATGACCCAAGAATCATTCGTTGATTTCCAGAATGTCTGGCTGGCCTACAACGACGAGTTGCTGGCGCAAAACCACTTTGCGGTGGAAGACATCAACCTGCAGGTAAAGCAAGGCGAGTTCATCGCCATCGTCGGCCCCTCAGGCTGCGGCAAGTCCACCTTCATGAAGTTGACCACCGGCCTGAAAATGCCCAGCAAAGGCCGCATCCTGGTGGACGGCCAGCCTGTGACGGGTCCGCTGAAGATCAGCGGCATGGCGTTTCAAGCCTCGTCCTTGTTGCCTTGGCGCACCACACTCGACAACGTGCTGCTGCCGCTGGAAATCGTGGAGCCCTACCGCTCCAACTTCAAGCAAAAACGCGAAGAGTACGCAGAACGCGCCCGCAAGCTGCTGAACACCGTGGGCTTGGGTGGCTACGAAGACAAGTTCCCGTGGCAACTGTCGGGCGGCATGCAGCAACGCGCCAGCATTTGCCGCGCCTTGATCCACGAGCCTAAGATGCTGCTGCTCGACGAGCCCTTTGGTGCGCTCGACGCCTTCACGCGTGAAGAACTCTGGTGCATCTTGCGCGACCTGTGGACCGAGCAAAAGTTCAACGTCATTTTGGTCACACACGATCTGCGCGAATCGGTGTTTTTGGCCGACACGGTGTACGTGATGAGCAAGAGCCCCGGCCGCTTTGTCGTGAAAAAAGAAATCGAGCTGCCTCGCCCGCGTGATCTCGAGATCACCTACACCCCCGAATTCACCAACATCGTGCACGAGCTGCGCGGCCACATCGGTGCCATGCGCAAGACCGGTGCGGCGATCAACCAATAAGCGGGAGCACCTGATGAAAAATAAATCCCTCGAAGCCTGGTCCCCCTGGATCTTGCTGGTGCTGACCATCCTGCTTTGGGAAGTTCTGTGCCGCGCGTTCAACGTGTCGGAATTCGTTTTCCCCAGCCCTTCGCGCATTGCGCAGCAAACCATCGAATACCGCGACGTGATCGCGGGCCACGCCTGGCGCACCTATTGGGTGACCATGGTCGGCTTTGGCATCGCCATCGTGGTGGGCGTGTTGCTGGGCTTCATCATTGGTAGCTCGCGCCTGGCCTATGCCGCCGTATACCCGCTCATGACCGCCTTCAACGCCTTGCCCAAAGCGGCCTTCGTGCCGATCTTGGTGGTGTGGTTTGGCATCGGCATCGGCCCCGCCATCTTGACGGCCTTCCTGATCAGCTTCTTCCCCATCATGGTGAACATCGCCACCGGTTTGGCGACGCTGGAGCCTGAGCTGGAAGACGTGCTGCGCGTGCTGGGTGCCAAGCGCTGGGACGTGTTGGTCAAAGTGGGCCTGCCCCGCTCCATGCCTTACTTCTACGGCTCGCTCAAAGTCGCGATCACGCTGGCCTTTGTGGGCACCACCGTGTCCGAGATGACGGCCTCGAACGAAGGCATTGGCTACCTGCTGATCTCTGCCGGCTCGGCCATGCAAATGGGCTTGGCGTTTTCTGGCTTGGTGGTGGTGGGTGCGATGGCCATGGCCATGTACGAACTCTTCAGCGCCATCGAAAAACGCACCACCGGCTGGGCACACCGCGGCTCGCAGGGCGAATAAGGTGCATGAGGTGAGCCAGGTCAGTGAGGTGCGTGCAGCTGACGTGCCCGTACGCTCGACTTGGCACGCCAGCCTGCAGCTCAACTACACGCTGGAGTCCCAGCGCAGCGTCGCCCGTTACCTGCACCAAGGGCCGCTGCGCATCTTGCAAAGCCTCTACCCCGAAGGCGATGCGGTCTGCCACAACGTGCTGGTGCACCCACCCAGTGGCTTGGTGGGTGGTGACACGCTGGACATACAAGTCACCGTGGGTGAAGGGGCGCATGGTCTGGTCACCACCCCAGGAGCAACGCGCTTTTACCGGTCTGAAGCAGGCCTCGCCAAACAACAGGTTCATGCACGGGTTGAATCTGACGCGCGCCTGGAATGGCTGCCTTTGGAAGCCATTGCCTACAACCAATGCGATGCGCTCAACCGCGCCGTGTTTGAACTGGCCCCCGGCGCAGAAATGATGGCCTGGGACCTCACCGCTTTGGGCCTGCCTGCCGCTGACCTGCCCTATGTGCAAGGCACGTTTCGCCAACACTTGGAAATCCCCGGTGTGTGGCTGGAGCGCGGCACCCTGAACGCTGAGGACACCCGCTTGATGGACAGCCCGCTGGGCCTGGCGGGCCAACGCTGCATGGCCACGCTGGTTTTTGCGGCGGGCAGCGCCATGGCCGATGAGCGCATTGAACGGGCTTTGGCCTGCGCCCGCGAACTGCTTGAAGCGTCTGAACTGCGCCTGACCGCAGGCGCCACCTCACCGCACAAACAGGTCATCGTGCTGCGCGTGCTGTCACCCGTGACCGAACCTGCGATGCAATTGCTCCGAAAAGTATGGGCGGCATGGCGGCGTGAGATGTGGTCTTTGCCGGGCACTTACCCTCGGCTTTGGCATGTCTAAGCCTTGGGTTGCTTGCACCCAAACTCCATTGCATGAATCTTTCGGCAGGGCACAGGCGCACAACCCAAGTCCTTGTTACATCAGAGCGTGATCTGGATCACTGTTCATCGCTGACCCTCATGGTCAGATGCGAATGATGTTTCTTTTGTCATGAACACCTCTGCACTTTGGATCGGCTTGCTGACCGCCCTGGGGGTGGGCTTGCTGATCGGCGTGGTGCGCGAGCGCAGGCACCAGCCCCATGTGTCCAAGGCTGGCACGCGAACACACGCGCTGGTGGCGATGCTCGGCTATGTGAGCTGGAGTTTGGGCACATGGCCATTTGTGGCCACGGTCTTGGTGATCGGTGCGCTGGTGATCGGGGGTTATCAGGCCACCGCCCGAAGCGATCCTGGCCAGACGGGCGAGGTGGCTTTGCTGGCGACACTGATGTTGTCGGCGCTGGCGCTGCAAAACCCGAGCTTGTCTGCCGCTTTGGGCGTGCTGGCTGCGGCGCTGCTCCATGCCAAACAAGCTTCGCAGCGCATCAGCCGCGTTCTGATCACCGATCAAGAATTGCAAGACGGCCTGATCCTGGCTGCCGCAGCACTGGTGGTCATGCCACTGCTGTCGGCCCAAGCGATCGACCCCTGGGGCGTGCTGCAACCCACCATGCTGTGGCGCATTGTGGTGTTGGTCATGGCGGTCGGCATGCTGGGCCATGTGGCGCAACGTGCGCTGGGGGGTCGTTGGGGCATGCCACTGGCGGCATTCTTTTCGGGTTTTGTGTCATCGACTGCCGTGGTCGTCAGCACGGCTCAACGCGTGCGTGGCGGGCACAGTGATGCGCTGCCCGCAGCGGCTTGTGCCCTGCTGGCCAATCTGGCGTCGTTGGCGCTGTTTGCTGGGGTGCTGGGGGCAGCCTCACCGGCCCTGCTGGTGTCCATGCGCTGGCCACTGGTCTTGGCAGGTCTGGGCCTGCTGCTGGTGGTGCTGTCCGCCTTGCGGCGCATCGAAGGTAATGGTGCTGAGCCTCCAACAGGGCGCGCCTTCAAGCTCACCCATGCCCTAGGCATGGCCAGCATCATTGCCTTGATGTCCTTGCTCGCCGCCTGGCTGCAACATTCTTTTGGCGAAGTGGGCGTGCTGTTCGCTGCGCTGTGTGTGGCCTGGGTGGAAGTGCATGCTGCAGTCGTCAGCATTGCGCAACTGATACAGACAGGCGGCATGACGCCTGAGTGGGCGCATTGGGCACTGGTGGCCGTTCTGGCCTCCAGCGCTTTGGCCAAAACCGCTCTGGCGATGGTCAGCGGCGGGGTTCGCTATGGCCTGACAGTTGGCCTGGGATTGGCGGCCATGGTGGCGGGGGGCGCGGTTGGGGTGTTGTGGTTGGTCTGAATTGGGGCCAATGGGCTTGGTTTGAAGGAGAGTCTGCTAAAGGCTGAATGGGGACCATCACTGCGTGCAGGTGACCGGCAGAAGCCGACCCACAGCGGACATAGGAGAGAGGGGCTTTGGTGGCTGCTTCGACCAATAAGCAGACCTGCGAGACTGAAGCCCTAACCGAATTGTCCCAAGGTTAAGCACGTATCCCTTTACGAGCGAAAAGTAGACATCAAGATGGGGCAGGGGATCAACGGTAGAAAAAATCAACTGTTAGTTGATTGATCAATTCGTGACTGAGGGACATGGTTCATCTTTCTGAATGTTCGGCTGTTTCCAGCCATTTGACCTTCAGAAAAATTAGGACACCCGCTTGATATTTGCAAGGTCGCGCGACTTCTAGCCGGCCCGTGCAATCAATCCTTGCAAATGCAACACCTCGATCCAGCCGCGACCCAAATTCAAAACGCCATCGCCTTCCAGCGCTTTGAGGGCAATAGAGGCCTTCGGACGGCTGATGCCACAGCTGGCTGCTATCTGCTCATGCGTAGCGACGACGACGGCACGCCCGTCGGAACGGTTGGGCAAATCAGCAGCCATGCGTGCCAATCCGGCACAAAGCCGGTGCTGCACGCCTCTTGACGCCCAACTGCGTTCACGCGCTTGCACCTCTCGCAGGCGCTGACCGAGAAAACGCACCAGCATCAGCAGCAAGCCTTGATCATTCAGCAGACAAGCCTCAATGTCTTTCAGCGGCAGCCATTGGATGGTGCTGGGCTCTGCCACAACCAAGTCGCTGCCGCTGGGCAGCTGGTTGAACAAATAAGACAGAAAAGCCATTTCACCCGCGCGAAACGAGATCGGAACGATTTGCCCGCCTTGGACACCCGGTACATGCACCACAGCATCGAGCCGACCGCTCATGACGAAAGGCAGTTGCGTCACGCGATCCCCCGCTTTGCACAAGCTCATCCCCGCAGCAAATCGGTGCAACGGCCTGCTCTTGAAGGCCAGCGGTTGCGCCAGGGCATTCGCAAACTTGCGGCCCAATTGACGGCTTTGCAAAAGTTCTGCCGCGAAGCGATCGCTGGCGCTGAAGTGACTAGGGGTCATCCCTTTATTGTTACCGAAGATACTGAAACGCACTCAAGCGCGGCACATGATCTTTTTATTCGCACAGGGGCTTCTCAGCGAATATGCCCACATCCCATGCTGATTGCAGCTTCCTTGAAAGGATCCTCATGTTCAATCGTCGCCACTGCCTGTCCTACATCGGAACCAGCGCTTTCGCAGGTCTCGCCCCGAGCTTGGCCTTCGCGCAAGGCAAACCTTTGAGGATCCTCGTGGGCTACCCTGCCGGGGGCGCTGTGGATGTGGTGGCGCGCCAAGTCGGTGAGGAGCTTCGCGCCGCAGGCTACAACACGATCATTGATAACCGAACGGGTGCCGCCGGGCAACTGGCCACCGAGGCCATGCTGGCCGCGCCCGCCGATGGCAGCACGATTGTGATGATGCCAGGTGGCAACGCGACGATATTCCCGCATGTCTATCCCAAGCTGCGTTATGGGATGGGTGATCTTGCACCGCTGGCCAGTGTGTGTTCTTTCCAGTTTGCTTTGGGGGTCGGACCGGGTACGCCTGCGAAGACACTCAAGGAGTTTGTGGATTGGGCCAAGGCCAATCCTGGTAAGGCCAGTTACGGCACACCGGGCGCTGGCACGGCCATGCACTTCATGGGTGTGATGTTTGGGCGCAAGGCTGGTATTGACTTTCAGCATGTACCCTATCGCGGCGGTGCAGCGGCGATGACGGATCTGTTGGGCGGAACGATTCCCTCTCTCGCCACGACGCTGCCCAACTTGGTGACGCATCACAAGTCCGGCAAACTTCGCATTCTCGGCTTCAGCGGCGACAAGGCCTTACCGGGCCTGCCGGGCGTGCTCACTTTCAAAGAGCAGGGCTACCCCGAATTACAACTGACCGAGGTGTTTGCGTTTTTTGCGTCGAGCAAAACGCCAACAGCGGTCCAACGCGAACTGGAAATCGCGATTACAGCAGCAGCGCGCAGCCCGCGCTTGGTCGCTGCCATTGAAAAGCTGGAGTTTGATTCTGACATCAGGTCTTCGGCTGATTTAGCACGCCATCTCAAACAAGATTTTGAACGATGGGGACCGGTCATCAAAGCTACAGGATACACCGCTGACAACTGATGCACATCCATTCGAAAACCTTGGTAAAACGATTTGAAACGACCTAATATTTTGCTGATCATGAGCGATCAGCACCGCGCTGATTGCTATGGATTCGAAGGCCGCACGGTACGCACACCGCATCTTGATTTGCTGGCCCGGCAAGGCACGCGATTCACAAATTGCATCACGCCCAATGTGGTGTGCATGCCCTCAAGAAGCGCCATCTTGACCGGTATGCTGCCGCTAACGAGTGGGGTGCACGACAACGGCATCGACCTTGACGAGTCCATTGCCGCGCAAGGCTTTGCAGGCACTTTAAGCAAAGCGGGCTACGACACGCGATTCATTGGCAAGGCGCATTTTTCGAGCAACCATTCCTACGCCAACCGTCCCACCGGCCGCTGCGAGAACATTCCCAGTTCGCATTTGTTCGCAGACGATTGGAGCGGCCCTTACATGGGCTTTGAACAGGTCGAGCTGATGCAGTTGGGGCACAACTATTGGCTGCCCGAAGCCAGCCCCGGCGGCTTGCATTACGAGCGCTGGTACCACCGTGACGGCTTGGGCGCCATGAAAAACGCCCTTTACAGTCAGCGCCTTGACCCGCAAACGCAGGCCGCCCAAACGCACAACAGCGCCTTGCCTACGGCTTGGCACAACAGCACTTGGGTGGGGGATCGCACGGTCGCGTACATCGCTGAGCAAGGGCGGCGTCAGCGAGAAGCTGCTGATGCCCAAGCAACAGGACAGCCGTTTTGCGCGTGGGTCTCAATGGCAGACCCGCATCATCCTTTTGATGCGCCTGCACCCTGGTGTTGGATGCATCACCCAGATGAGGTGGATTTGCCAGCCTATCGAACCCGCGATTTGGACAAACGCCCATGGTGGCACAAAGCCGCACTGGAAAACACACCCGGTGGCACACCGGAAAGCCGAAAAGTGCGTGAGGAATACTCGCGCATGTCACCGCAAAGCGATGCGCAGTTGCGAGAAATCATTGCCAATTACTACGGCATGATTTCTTTGGTAGACCACCAAGTGGGAAGGATCTTGTGTGCGCTGGACGATGCTGGTTTGGCTGACAACACGCTCGTCGTCTTCACATCTGACCATGGTGAGTTGCTGGGCGATCACGGCCTCATGCTCAAAGGCCCAATGCATTACGAAGGCCTGCTGCGCGTCGGCCTGATCATGCGCGGCCCCGGTGTCGCTGCCGATCAACAGAACCATCAGCCCGTCTCCACGCTCGACCTGGCTGCGACCTTTGGCGACTATGCCGCCACACCTTTGCCCTCTGCCGTGCACAGCCAGAGCCTGCGCCCACTGCTCATCGGTGGCGGACATTCAGAACGCGATCACGCTTACAACGAATGGCGCCTGGGCCCATCGCGTTGTGGCGTGGCATTGGACTTGCGCACTGTGCGCACCCGCAGCGCCAAGCTCACGCTTGAATTGGCCAGTGGCGTCGGTGAAATGTATGACTTGAGCAATGACCCCCACGAGTGCGTCAACCTGTTTGACAACCCCAAACATCGCGGCCTGCGTGAGGAGTTGATGCAGCGGCTCATGAGCCGCCCAGACGATATTCGCAACCCACTGCCTGAGCCGGTAGGCCCAGCTTGACTTTTCAACAAAGGAGATAGCCATGTTAAATCGCCGTTCTTTTTCTGTTTATGGTGTAGCCGCTGGTTTGGGCGCACCTGCCTTCGCTCAATCTGAGGCACTGCGCATCGTGGTGGGGTTTCCTGCTGGTGGCATTGTGGATGTCATTGCCCGCGAGCTGGGTGAAGCCCTGAAGCCGCATCTGGGCGGGCGCGCCGTCATTGTCGACGCCAAGCCAGGCGCGGGGGGCCGCATAGGCGTTGCTGCTGTCAAAGCAGCGCCCGCCGATGGCAACACCTTGCTGTTCACGCCCTCATCCATCATGACGCTTTACCCGCATGTGTTCAGCAAACTCGGCTACGACACGCTCAAAGACTTTGTGCCCGTCAGTCCAGTTTGTCTTTCAGCCAATGCGCTCGCGGTAGGTATGCATGTGCCCGTGAATACGCTTGGCGAATTCATCGCGTGGTGCAAAGCCAACCCCAAAGATGCCTCCTATGCGTCGCCCGGCGCTGGCTCGGCCCCCCATTTTCTGGGGGCGCAGATTGCGAGTGCCGCTGGCATTGAGATGCTGCATGTGCCCTACAAAGGTGCCCCTGACATACTCAACGACTTGTATGGCGGGCGCATCGCCTCCTTCGTGACAGCGCTATCGAATGCGGTTCAACCGCATTTAGGCGGAAAATTGCGCGTTTTGGTGACCACCGCACCAAAACGATCGACTCTTTTGCCCAACGTTCAGACGGCTGCGGAGGCGGGTTTCCCGCAGCTCACCGGTGTGGAATGGTTTGGCTTGTTGGCACCGGCCGGCACCGATCAGGGCCGCGTTGCAGCGCTGAGTGCTGCCGTTGCCAAAGCGATGGCCAGCGACCGCATCAAAGAAGCTTTTGGCAAACTGGTGATGGAGCCAACTTCCAGCAGTTCTGCCGAGTTTGCAAAGACCATCAAAGCCGACACGGACCGCTGGGGTGTGATCGCCAAACGGCTCAATTACCAACCCGTCGACGCCTAATGCGCCGCGTTCATGAGCACCTTTGTCTTGATTCATGGCGGCTGGCATGGCGGTTGGTGCTGGCGCAAAGTCGCTGATCAACTGCGCCATCACGGGCATGTGGTGTTCACGCCGACGCTCACGGGCATGGGCGAACGTGAACACCTGTGGACGCCGGAGGTCGGCCTCGCGACACACACGCAGGACATCTTGAATCTGTTTCGCTTTGAGCAATTGAGCCATGCCATCTTGGTCGGCCACAGTTATGGTGGCGTCATCATGACGCTGGCTGCCGATCAAATGGCACCTGCTGTGGATGCTTTGGTTTATGTCGATGCCGTGATTCCCGAAGATGGCGTGCCCGGCTGGAATGGTTTTCCCGAGCAACGACAAAAAGACATGCTCGCTGCCGCTGAAAAACTCGGTGGTCTGCGCATCCCTCCCCCCGATCCAGCGCTGTGGGGCGTCACAAGCGAAGACGATGCCGCATGGCTGCGTGCGTGTTGTTCACCCCATCCACTTCAAACCATGCTCGACGCACCGCGGCTGACCCACGGATGGAAAGCCGTTCCCAAAAAACATTACATCTTGGCAGGCTCTCAACCTAACCCACGGTTCGAAGCGCACTACAAATGGGTTCAAGCCCAAGCTGACTGGACTTCGGAAGTGATGGTTGGCGGCCATGATTTGATGGTCACGCAACCCAACGAGCTCTCTTCGGCGCTTCAACGCCTTGCCAATTTTCATCTTTAGTCCATGACTCACCCACCATTGAACAGCCTGATCTTGCTGACCGACGAGCAAGATGCCCATGCCTTGGGCTGCGCGGGTCACCCTTTCATTAAGACGCCACATCTGGATGCCCTGGCTGCCCGTGGCACGCGATTCACCCAAGCCCTGACACCTTCGCCCATCTGCGTGCCCGCACGGGCGGCGCTGGCCACGGGCCGTTGGGTGCATGACATCGCTTATTGGGACAACGCCATGGGCTACGACGGTCGTGTCGCCGGTTGGGGGCATACCCTGCAAGCTGCAGGTCATTGCGTTGAGTCGATCGGTAAATTGCACTATGTCAATGCCGCTGCACCCACCGGATTTTCTGAGCAGCATGATCCCTTGCACTTGGCCGATGGCATCGGTCAGGTCTGGGGCTCGGTGCGCAACCCCTTGCCCAGCACACCGCGCTCATCGCGGTTGTTCACCGAACTCGGTGCTGGGCTGTCCAGCTACAACCAGTACGACACCTCCTCCGCAGAGCACGCAGCGCAGTGGCTGCATGACAAAGCCGCAGAAAAAGATGCCGCGCCGTGGACCTTGTTCGTCGGTTTCGTCGCGCCACATTTCCCTTTGGTCGTGCCCCAACGCTATCTCGATGCCATCGACATGGATGCCATTGCCGACCCTCGGCTGCATCCGAACAGCGGCTACCAGCGTCACCCCTGGGTGCAGCGGCATGCGGATTTTTCAAATGCAGACGATGAGTTGGGTACGCCGGAACGCCGCCGCTTGGCTTTGGCTTGTTATTACGCGTTGACCTGCTTCATTGATGAGCAAATCGGCAAAGTGCTGCAAGCGCTGGGGCAAACCGGTTTGCAAGCATCCACCCGCGTGATCATGAGCAGCGATCATGGCGACAACCAAGGTGTGCGAGGGATGTGGAACAAGTCGACGCTCTACCGCGAAGTCACCCATATTCCGTTGATCATGGCTGGGCCGGGCATCCCGGAGGGCAAGGTCTGCGCGACGCAAGTCAACCTTGTCGATATCGCCCCGACCGTGCTCGACAATGCGAACCTACCCGCAGACCCAACGCTACCGGGTCGATCACTTGTATCGATCGCCCATGAGAAAGATGATCCAGAGCGTATCGGCTTCAGCGAGTACCACGCCGTAGGGTCGCCCAGCGCAGCCTATTTGGTGCGACAAGGCCAATGGGCGTATCACCACTACGTGGGCTACGAACCAGAATTGTTTGACATGGCGGCCGATCCAGGCCAAACCGTGAACCTCGCTGCGGATGATGGCCATCGACCGATCCGCGAACACATGGTGTCGCTCCTGAATCAAATGCTGGACCCCGAAGTTACCGACCAGCGCGCCAAGGCCGATCAAGATACGCTGGTCGCACGATTCGGCGGTCGGGAAGCAGCTTTGGGCAAAGGCCCCATGGGCGCAAGCCCGGTGCCGTTGAGCTGACGTTGACAATACCCAGCGTAAGTAAGACCGAGTCGATGGCTGCTATCGCTGCATAACCGTCAAGGAGCACAGAAAAAATCTTTAATCACGCATTCGCCTTCATCTCGCTCCCCGGCCCACGTGCAATCACCTCGCCGCGCTCCATCACCACATACTGGTCGGCCAGTTCTTCGGCAAAGTCGTAGTACTGCTCGCACAGCAGCACCGCCATGCGCTGGCCTTGCAGGCCCACGTCGGCCAGTTGGCGAATGACGCGGCCGATGTCTTTGATGATGCTGAGCCAGGTGGCCCGACTGCTGAACCTCAACGACAAGCCCATCTTGCGTATCAGCGACAAATTGAGCAACGAGAGCGCCAAGCCAATCACCCAAGAATTTGACGATCGCTGTGATCATCTGCGCCGCTAGGCCGAGGCCTTGGCCGCTGACGCAGAGAACCTGAGGGCCATGGTTGCTGTGGCGCAAAAGTGCAAGGGGTCGAACTGCCCAACGACAAAGTCATGGGCTCGAACTCTCGCTGCATTTACCTTTTTTAATCCAAAATTTAGTTATACTGGCGACACCAAATTTAAAGCGTAACCACTTTGCGTGTAATTCTTGACACATCGGTACTCGTCGCTGCTGCGCGTTCCCGCAGTGGTGCCAGTTTTCAGTTGTTGAGTCAACTACCGAGCAGCAAGTTTGAAATCGCGCTAACGGTTGCTCTGTACACAGAGTGGCAATCTGTGTTGACCAGACGAGAACACTTGCCGCCAGGGGCCAATTCCGAAACAGCCATTGGTTTTTTGCGCTACTTGGCTTCGATTGCGCATCTGCAAGACGTGCATTACTTGTGGCGTCCTTTTTTGCGTGATCCTGATGACGACATGGTTTTGGAGGGTGCTGTGGCATCCGGTAGCCAGTACATCGTCACACACAACGTGAAAGACTTTAAGCGCGCCCAGGAGCTGAAGGTGAATGCCATCACACCTGCTGATTTTTTGACTTTGCTGAGGAGTAAAACATGAGCGCATTGACCGTCAGACTGCCCAATTCTGTGCACCAAAAAGTGCGTGAATTGGCCCTGCGCGACGACATTTCGGTGAACCAGTTCATTGCCGCTGCCGTGTCAGAAAAGATGGCATCTGTCATGACTTTGGACTATCTCAAACTTGAGGCCGCAAAAGGCAGCCGCATCGACTTTGATCGGTTTATGAATTTGGTGCCCAACGCACCTGCGGTTGAGGGTGATGGACTGCCACGCTGAAGGACAGCGAATCATCACAACAAGGTGTTGAACCTGTGAGTCGTTGCCGTTAAATTGGCGCAGCTCAAATCGCCACCCACTGCTGAATGTTCTTTTCCTTCATCTCGCTCCCCGGCCCGCGTGCGATCACCTCGCCGCGCTCCATCACCACATACTGGTCGGCCAGTTCTTCGGCAAAGTCGTAGTACTGCTCGCACAGCAGCACTGCCATGCGCTGGCCTTGCAGGCCCACGTCGGCCAGTTGGCGGATCACGCGACCGATGTCCTTGATGATGCTGGGCTGGATGCCCTCGGTGGGCTCGTCCAGGATCAGCAGGCGCGGCTTGGCGGCCAAAGCGCGGGCAATGGCCAGCTGTTGTTGTTGCCCGCCTGACAAGTCACCGCCTCGACGGTGCAGCATGAGTTTGAGCACTGGAAACAAATCGAACAATTCGGGAGGTATGGGTGTACCGCCGGGCTGCGTGGCCAGGCCCATGCGCAGGTTGTCTTCGACCGTCAGGCGGGCAAAAATTTCGCGGCCTTGCGGCACATAACCCACACCGGCCGCAGCGCGTTCATAGGGCTTGGAACGGCTCAGGTCTTTACCGTCCAACGTGACGCTGCCGCTTTTGATCGGCACCAAGCCCATGAGGGATTTCAGCAAGGTGGTCTTGCCCACGCCGTTGCGGCCCAGCAGCACCGTGACCTGGCCCAGTTGCGCATTCAGGCTCACATCTCGCAGGATGTGAGAGCCGCCGTAGTATTGATGGATGTTTTGGACTGTCAGCATGTTTGATCTTTTCCTGTGGGTCGGACCTTCAGGTCCGACACAAGCCAATGCGGGAATGGATCCCAGATCAAGTCCGGGATGACGTGTGTTGGTCAACGCCCCAAATAAACTTCAATCACCCGCTCGTCGGCCTGCACCTGATCGAGCGTGCCTTGGGCCAACACCGCGCCATCGCACAGCACGGTGACGATGTCCGAGATGGTGCGGATGAAGCCCATGTCGTGCTCCACCACCATCAGCGAGTGCTTGCCTTTGAGCGAGAGGAACAACTCGGCCGTGCGCTCGGTCTCAAAGTCGGTCATGCCCGCCACCGGTTCGTCGAGCAGCAGCAACTGGGGGTCTTGCATGAGCAGCATGCCGATCTCCAGCCACTGCTTTTGTCCATGGCTGAGCGTGCCCGCCTGCACCCGCACGCTGTCCGCTAGGTGGATGGTGTGCAGCACTTCAGCCAGGCGGTCGCTTTGGCGCGAATCGAGCTTGAAAAACATCGAGGCCTTCACACCCTTGTTGGTCTTCAAGGCCAGCTCCAGGTTTTCAAACACGCTCAGGTGCTCGAAGACCGTAGGCTTTTGAAATTTACGGCCAATGCCCAATTGCGCGATCTCGGGTTCGTTGTACCGCAGCAAGTCGATGGTGCTGCCAAAGAACACGCGGCCTTCGTCGGGGCGGGTTTTGCCGGTGATGATGTCCATCATCGTGGTCTTGCCCGCGCCGTTGGGGCCAATGATGCAGCGCAGCTCACCAGGCGCGATGTCCAGCGACAGCTTGTTGATGGCCTTGAAGCCGTCAAAGCTCACACTCACGTCTTCCAGATACAGGATGCGGCCATGGGTCACATCGACTTGGTTGGCGTCGTGCACCACGCGCCCATAGCCCGCGGTTCGGCCACCGGATTCTGTGGATTCAACGCGTTGTTGGGCCACGCGGGCCACACGTTCAGCGCCTTTTTCCAGCAGATCGGGCGTCATGCGGCACCGCCTTTCTTGGCCTGGGCGTCTGGCATGGGTTCTGTGGGTGTCTGCGCGGTCTCGCGTTTTCGCCAAACTTTGCGCACCAAGCCCACCACACCCTGCGGCATGTACAGGGTCACACCCATGAACAGCGCACCCAAAAAGTACAGCCAAAACTCTGGCGCACTCACCGTGAGCCAGCTCTTGGCACCGTTGACCAAAAACGCCCCCACGATGGGACCGATCAAGGTGCCGCGCCCGCCCACCGCCGCCCACACCGCGATTTCAATCGAGTTGGCCGCGCTCATCTCGCCGGGGTTGATGATGCCCACTTGCGGCACATACAAAGCCCCGGCAATGCCGCACATCACGGCAGAGATCACCCAGATGCTCAGCTTGTAGGGCAGCGGCGAATAGCCCGAAAACATGACCCGCGTTTCGGCATCGCGAATCGCCATCAACACGCGGCCGTACTTGCTGCCCACCAGCCAGCGCGAGAACAGATAAAAGCCCAACAAGGTCAAACCGGTGATGACAAACAGCGTCATGCGCATGCCGGGGGTGGCAATGGGCAAATCAAGAATGCGCTTGAAATCGGTAAAGCCGTTGTTGCCACCCAGCCCGGTTTCGTTGCGGAAAAACAAGAGCATGGCCGCATAGGTCAGGGCCTGGGTGATGATGGAAAAATACACGCCCTTGATGCGCGAGCGAAAGGCAAAGTAACCAAACACAAAAGCGATCACACCGGGTACCAGCACCACCAGCGCCAGCGTGGCCCCAAAGTTGTCCGACAGCATCCAGTGCCAGGGCAGCTCTTTCCAATCCAGAAACACCATGAAGTCGGGCAAATCGCTTTTGTAGTTGCCGTCTTGGCCAATCTGCCGCATGAGGTACATGCCCATGACATAGCCACCCAAGGCAAAAAACAAACCATGGCCCAGCGACAAGATGCCGGTGTAGCCCCAGATCAAGTCCATGGCCAGCGCGCAGATGGCGTAGCACATGATCTTGCCAATCAAGGCGATGGCGTAATCGCTCAAATGGAAGGCGCTGCCCTCAGGCACCCACAAGTTGAAGACCGGCGCCAGCACGCCGACCACGATCAGCGCCAGCCAAAACGCCGACCAGGATTGACGGCCCATCAAGGTGGCAGGGGTGGGGAGTTCCAAATTTTTCATGTTCAGGGTCCTCGTCACGCTTCAGCGCTGCGCCCCTTCATCGCGAAGATGCCTTGCGGGCGCTTCTGGATGAAGATGATGATGAACACCAGCACGGCAATCTTGGCGAGCACCGCGCCCGTCCAGCCTTCCAGCAACTTGTTGACCAAGCCCAGGCCCAAAGCGGCATAGACCGTGCCTGCGAGTTGCCCAACACCACCCAGCACCACCACCATGAACGCGTCCACGATGTAGCTTTGGCCCAGATCAGGCCCCACATTGCCCACTTGGCTGAGCGCGCAGCCCGCCAGGCCCGCAATGCCCGAACCCAAGGCAAAAGCATAGGTGTCGATGCGCGCCGTGTTCACGCCCATGCACGAGGCCATGGGGCGGTTTTGCGTGACGCCGCGCACAAACAAACCCAGCCGGGTTCTGCCAATCAAGAGCGCCACCCCGACCAACACCGCCAGCGCAAACACGATGATCAGCACCCGGTTCCAAGGCAGCTGCAGGTTGGGCAGCAGCAGCAGCGAACCGCTCATCCAGGAAGGGTTTTCCACACCCACGTTTTGCGCGCCAAACAGGCTGCGCACGCCTTGCATCAGCACCAAGCTGATGCCCCAGGTGGCCAGCAGGGTCTCGAGCGGGCGGCCATACAAATGCTGCAGCACCGCGCGCTCCATCACCGCACCCACCAAGGCTGCCGTCAAAAAGGCCACCGGCATCGCCACAAACAGGTAGGCGTCAAACACGCCCGGCAAATGCTCGCGAAACAGCGCCTGCACCACATAGGTGGCATAGGCGCCAATCATCATCAACTCGCCATGCGCCATGTTGATGACGCCCATCAGGCCATAAGTAATGGCCAAGCCCAGCGCCACCAGCAGCAAGATCGAGCCCAGGCTGAGCCCGGTGAACATGGCCCCCAAGCGCTCGCCCCAGCGCAGGCTGTCCTGCACTTGGTTCAAAGCGGATTGGATTTGTTTTTGGACCGCAGAATCTTGTTCTTGGCTCAGTTGCTGGTTCAAAAGCAGCAGGGTCTCGGGTTGCTTGCTTTGCGCCAACTCTCGGGCGGCCAGCAATCGGTCGTTTGCAGCCTCGCTGCTCAGGCGGGCCGCTGCGCGGGCTTGGCGCACCAGGCTTTGCACGGTGGGGTCTTTTTCAGCCGCCAATGCTTTCTCAAGCAAGGGGGCGCGGCTGGTATAGGGTTCTTTGAGCAGCGCCAAGGCCGCTTGCCTGCGCAGCTTCACATCGGGGCTGAACAACTTCAAGGCCGCCAGGGCCGTGTCGATTTCGCCACGCAGGCGGTTGTTCAGCATCACATCTTCGGCGTCTGGCGGCACGGTAACCGCTTGTCCGGTGACAGGGTCCAGGCCTTGCCCGTCGCGCACCACGATCACACGATCGCCTGCCATCTTGACCACGTCATCGGCCAGTGCTTGCAGGTAGGCGGCGGGGTTTTCGCTGCCTTGGGCCACCGCTTTGGAGATGGCCTCTACGCGGGCATCGCTCTCGCCCACGGCCATACCTCTGGCTTCTTCCATCGTCAGGGCTTGTGCGGAAGACAGGCCCCACAAGGCGCAGGCCATCCACGCCGCTTTCATCGTCCATCTTTTGATGTTGCTCATGTCATGTTCAGCATTAGTTCGCCAAGGCAAGCTCGGACTTGAGATGGATTCCCACCTGCGCGGGAATGACAGCATTTCCATCAATCCGATGATTGACAAGTGTCGTGTCATCCCCGCGAATGCGGGGATCCATCTCATTGAGCGTCATAGATTCCCGCAAGCACGGGAATGACATTCGGACCTGATCACTTCTTGGCTGGCTCATCAGGCTTTTTGTCGTTGCCAGGGATGTAGGGGCTCCAAGGCTTGGCTTTCACAGGGCCGGGTGTCTTCCAGACCACGTTGAACTGGCCGTCGGCCTTGATCTCGCCAATGAACACCGACTTGTGCAGGTGGTGGTTTTTCTCATCCATCTTGCTGGTGATGCCGCTGGGCGCCTTGAAGGTTTGGCCCGCCATGGCGGCGATCACTTTGTCGGTGTCCGTGGTCTTGGCTTTTTCCACCGCTTGCTTCCACATGTTGATGCCGATGTAAGTCGCTTCCATCGGATCGTTTGTGAGAGGCTTGTCTTTGTGACCAGCGATGTTTTTGGCCTTGGCATAGGCCGCCCACTTTTTGGTGAACTCGTCGTTGGCGGGGTTCTTGATGGACATGAAGTAGTTCCATGCCGCCAGGTGACCGACCAAAGGCTTGGTGTCCACGCCGCGCAGCTCTTCTTCACCCACCGAGAAAGCCACCACGGGCACGTCTTTGGCTTTCAGGCCCGCGTTGCCCAGCTCTTTGTAGAAAGGCACGTTGGAGTCACCGTTGATGGTGGAGACCACAGCGGTCTTGCCACCGGCAGAAAACTTCTTCACATCGGCCACGATGGTTTGGTAATCGGAGTGACCAAACGGGGTGTACTTTTCGTCAATGTCGCTGTCTTTCACGCCCTTGCTTTTCAGGTAGGCGCGCAAGATTTTGTTGGTGGTACGGGGGTACACATAGTCGGTGCCCAGCAAGACCCAGCGCTTGGCGCTGCCGCCTTCTTTGCTCATGAGGTAGTCCACCGCAGGAATCGCTTGCTGGTTCGGCGCAGCGCCGGTGTAGAACACATTTTTGGACAGCTCTTCACCTTCGTACTGCACGGGGTAGAACAGCAGGCCGTTCATTTCTTCAACGACAGGCAAAACCGATTTGCGTGACACCGAAGTCCAGCAACCGAAGATCACCGAGACTTTGTCTTGACCGAGCAACTGCTTGGTTTTTTCAGCAAACAGGGGCCAGTTGGAGGCCGGGTCCACGATCACGGGCTCGAGCTTTTTGCCGAGTACGCCACCCTTGGCGTTGATTTCGTCGATGGCCATGAGCACGGTGTCTTTGAGCACCGTCTCGGAAATCGCCATGGTGCCGGACAAGCTGTGCAGCACGCCCACTTTGATGGTGTTGCCCGCTTGCGCTTGGGCTTGGGTTGCAGCGCTCAGGCAGCCAGCCACGAGGGCGGCTGCGGTCGCAAGGACTTTGAGGTTACCACGGCGGTTCATCATGAGATCACTCCAATCAGGAAGGTAGGTTGTTCAAACACGCGCAGGTTTGCTGCGCTGCAGCACCATCAGCAATCACCGTGCCAGCTCAAAAACATGTCGGATGCACCAAGTGTTGGCATGGGTTTTCCATAGAAAAACCCTGCTCCCTATAAAGGCACGCTCTTTGCTTGTGTTGTCGCATCTGATGCACCAAACCACTCACCACGCACCAATATGGAACTCACCCCCCGCGAAAAAGACAAGCTGCTGATCTTCACCGCAGGCCTTTTGGCCGAACGCCGCAAGGCCCGAGGACTGAAACTCAACTACCCCGAAGCCATGGCCCTGATCAGTGCCGCTGTCATGGAAGGCGCTCGAGACGGCAAAACAGTCGCCCAACTGATGAGCGAAGGCCGCACCGTGTTGACGCGTGCTGACGTCATGGACGGCATCGCTGAAATGATCCCGGACATCCAGGTCGAGGCCACATTTCCCGATGGCACC
The DNA here is from genome assembly GCA_027486495.1 of Comamonadaceae bacterium. Lineage (GTDB taxonomy): Bacteria > Pseudomonadota > Gammaproteobacteria > Burkholderiales > Burkholderiaceae_C > Limnohabitans_A. The sequence continues at coordinate 23,362 of JAIXOZ010000056.1, forward strand.
AAATTGGTGACCGTGCACCAACCCATTGTTTGAACTTCGAAAGCATTGCCATGCGCATCCCAACGTCATCACATCTTTTTGTCGCCGCACTTGCTGGCTTGCACGCCCCCGTTTGGGCACACGACGGGCATGGCCTGTGGGGCAGCCACTGGCACGCCACGGACGCCCTGGGTTTTGCCGTCGCCATCGCAGTGGCTTTGGCCGTGTGGGCCATTGGCCGTCGCAAATAAGGGGGCCGCATGATCCCCGGTGAATTTCTGATCGACCCCGGCCAACACGCCCTGAACGTGGGCCGCCGCACCTGCACCCTGGTGGTGCAAAACGCCAGCGACCGACCCATCCAAGTGGGCTCGCATTACCACTTTGCCGAGACCAACGCGGGCTTGCGCTTTGACCGCGCTGCCGCACATGGCATGCGCCTGAACATCGCTTCGGGCATGGCCGTGCGCTTTGAGCCAGGCCAACACCGCACGGTGGAGCTGGTGGACTATGCGGGTGACCGTGTGGTCTACGGCTTTCGCGGTCTGACCCAAGGCGCACTCGACGCCAACAAAACAAAAGGCAGCTGACATGGCCCACATCGACAAACGCGCTTATGCCGAAACCTTCGGCCCCACCGTGGGCGACCGCGTACGCCTGGCCGACACGGCCTTGGTCATTGAGGTGGAAAAAGATTTCACGCTGCAGGCGGGCAGCTATGGTGAAGAGGTCAAATTCGGTGGTGGCAAAACCATCCGCGATGGCATGGCACAGTCACAACGCACAAACGCCGAGGGCGCGATGGATTGCGTGCTCACCAACGCCCTCATCATTGACCACTGGGGCATCGTCAAAGCCGACATCGGTTTGCGCGGCAACCGCATCGCAGCCATCGGTAAAGCGGGCAACCCCAACACACAGCCTGGCGTGGACATCGTCATTGGCCCCGGCACCGAGATCATCAGCTGCGAAGGCCTGATCGTCACCGCGGGAGGCATCGACTGCCACATCCACTTCATCTGCCCCCAGCAAATTGACGAAGCGCTGACCAGCGGTGTGACCACCATGATGGGCGGCGGCACGGGGCCTGCTACCGGCACCTTTGCCACCACCTGCACCCCTGGGCCGTTCAACATCGAGCGCATGCTTCAAGCCGCCGACGCCTTCCCCATGAATCTGGGCTTTTTTGGCAAAGGCAATGCCAGCTTGCCTGCCGCCTTGCACGAACAAATCAACGCGGGTGTGATCGGCTTGAAGCTGCACGAAGACTGGGGCAGTACCCCATCGGCCATCAGCAATTGCCTGGATGTGGCCGACGAGACCGATATCCAAGTGGCCCTGCATTCGGACACGCTCAATGAATCGGGTTATGTCGAAAACACCATCGCGGCTGCACGGGGCCGTGGGCTGTGCGCCTTCCACACCGAAGGCGCAGGCGGCGGGCACGCGCCCGACATTTTGAAGGTGGTGGGTCAGGCGAACTTTTTGCCCAGCTCGACCAACCCGACCATGCCTTACACCCACAACACGCTCGACGAGCATGTGGACATGCTCATGGTCTGCCACCACCTGGATGCCAGCATCGCCGAAGACCTGGCTTTTGCCGAAAGCCGCATCCGCAAAGAAACCATTGCGGCCGAAGACATCCTGCACGACCTGGGCGCGATCAGCATGATGAGCAGCGACAGCCAAGCCATGGGGCGGGTGGGCGAAGTCATCATCCGCACCTGGCAAACCGCGCACAAAATGAAGCAGCAGCGCGGCAGCCTGCCCGGCGACACCGACCGCCACGACAACGCCCGCGTCAAACGCTACATCGCCAAGTACACAATCAACCCCGCTATTTCGCACGGCATCAGCCACGATGTGGGCAGCATCGAAGTGGGCAAGTGGGCCGACCTGGTCATCTGGAAACCGGCCTTCTTTGGTGTCAAGCCATCGATGGTGCTCAAGGGCGGCTTCATCGCACTGGCGGCCATGGGCGACCCCAATGCGTCCATCCCCACGCCGCAGCCAGTGCACTACCGCCCTATGTTTGGCAGCTTTGGCGGCGCACTCACGCGCAGTGCGCTGACCTTCGTTTCCAATGCAGGATTCAATGCGGGCATTGGTGAGCGTTTCGGCTTGCAAAAACCACTGTCCGTGGCACACAGCATCCGGGGCGTGCGCAAGCAACACATGGTCCACAATGCCTACCTGCCCCACATGGAGGTGGACCCCCAAACCTATGCGGTGCGTGCCGACGGGCAGTTGCTGGTGTGCGAGCCCGCCACCAGCCTGCCCATGACCCAACGCTACTTTTTGTTCTAAAGGCCCATGTCCGCTCTGCTCATTTGCTCCAAACTCATGCCCCAAGGCCGCGGCCTGGCCCGTGTGCTGATCCAACGCGCCAGCACCCTCACGCTCGACTGGGACACCCGCCAAAAAAGTCGGTTTGACGCCACCGACAGCGCAGGCCGTGCCTTGGGTGTGTTCTTGCCCCGTGGCGCTGTGGTGCGCGGCGGCGATGTGCTGGTGGCCGAAGACGGCTCGCTGGTGCGGGTGGTTGCCGCGCCGCAAGACGTGCTGCGCATCACCGCTTGCACCGAGCACGGTTCGCCCTTTGACCTGACGCGTGCCGCTTACCACTTGGGCAACCGCCATGTGCCGATTGAGCTGCAACCCGACCACCTCAAGATCGAACCCGACCATGTGCTGGCCGACATGCTGCGGGCCATGCACATGACCGTGGTGGCTGTGTCGGAGCCCTTCGAGCCTGAAAATGGTGCGTATGGCGAACATGGCGCAGCTTCACATGGGCATGGGCATGAACATGGCCACAGTCACGAACAGGGTCATGCGGATCATGCGCACACAGCCCATGCCAAGCCCCATGTGCACGGGCCCGATTGCCAGCACGAACACGCGGCACCTGCAGCCAAGTCGCCAGCAGGCAAGCGCATCGCCATCCCCGTCCGTGCCGCCCCTGCTGAACCGCATGTACACGGCCCCGGCTGCGGACATGAGCACTGAGACCGCGCCGTCGGCACTGCTGCAACTGATCTGGCTCGCATCGCCCGCGCTGCCGATTGGCGGCTTCTCGTATTCCGAAGGCCTCGAAGCGGCCATCGAACAAGGCCTGGTGCACAACGAAGCCAGCGCCACCGACTGGGTGGTGGACCAGTTGCACCTGACGCAGTCACGCGGTGACATGGCCGTGATGGCGCAAGCCATACCCGCTTGGCAGTGCCTGGACACCCAGCGCCTGCAAGCCCTGAACATTTGGGTGATGGCCACCCGCGAAACCGCCGAAATGCGCTTGCAAGCCGAGCAGATGGGCCGCTCGCTGCTCGACTGGCTGCGCAACCTGCAGCAAGCCAGTGAGGCGCAGCTGCAATGCTGTGCCCAATTGCCGCCCACCTTCCCACTGACCATGGCGCTGGCGTTGTCTCAGGCGCAAGCCCCGCTGGACCAAGCCCTGCAAGCGGTTGCCTTTGGCTGGGCCGAAAACATGACCCAGGCCGCGCTCAAGGCCGTGCCCCTGGGCCAAAGCGCCGGGCAGCGCATGCTGGCGCGGCTGGCCCGAGAAATTCCGCAGGCAGTGCAAACCGCCTTGCGCCTCAACGATGAAGACCGCCAAGCCTTCAGCCCCATGCTGGCCATCTTGTCGTCCCGCCACGAAACCCAATACTCCCGAATTTTCCGATCATGACTTCTGCACTGCACCACATCCCCCACCGCACGAAACAACTGCCGCCCCTGCGCGTGGGCATCGGCGGGCCTGTGGGCTCCGGCAAAACCACGCTGCTCGAGATGCTCTGCAAAAACATGCGCGAGCGCTGGGACCTGATCGCCATCACCAACGACATTTACACCAAGGAAGACCAGCGCCTCCTGACGGTGAGCGGCGCCCTGCCTGCGGACCGCATCATGGGCGTAGAAACGGGCGGCTGCCCGCACACCGCCATCCGCGAAGACGCGTCCATCAACCTCGAAGCCATTGACCGCATGTTGGAGAAGTTCCCCAACGCCGACGTGGTCTTCATCGAAAGCGGTGGCGACAACCTGGCCGCCACCTTCAGCCCCGAACTGTCTGACCTCACGATCTATGTGATCGACGTGGCTGCGGGCGAAAAAATCCCCCGCAAAGGCGGCCCCGGCATCACCAAAAGCGATTTGTTCGTGATCAACAAGACCGACCTGGCCCCCCATGTGGGGGCCGACTTGCAAGTGATGCGTGACGACACCAACCGCATGCGCCCCAACCCCGAAACCCGCCCCTGGGTGATGACCAACCTCAAAACGCTGGACGGCCTGGCCGAGGTGGTGGCTTTCATCGAAAAACGCGGCATGCTGGTTGAAGGCAGCCCACGCAGCCCCCCAGTTCAATGGCCACCATCGGCCATGAAGGACTGAAAGGCGGTGATTGAATCCACATGGGTTTGCCCCTGCAGATCCAGCAATTGCGCCCAGACCTGCTCCATGTCGGTGCCTGCCACCGACGGGGTCTCCACCGGCCAAGACCTGGCATAACGACCACCACCCGCCACCAGCACCTGGCCGTTGATGGCGCACTCGGGACTGAGTAGCCAGGCCGCTGCTGGGGCCAGCGCCTCGGGCGCCAGCACCTGCGCCCAAGCGGTCGGCAAATGCGATGCGGTCATTTGCGAATGCGCGTAGGGCGACAAAGCATTGCAATGGATACCGTGTTTGACGCCCTCCAGCGCGAGCGAGCGCATCAAGGATTCGATCGCCCCTTTCGATGCGGCGTAAGCCGTCAAGCCGTGGTTGCCAAATCGGCCGGCACTCGAAGAGCTGACCAGGGCGCGGCCATAACGCTGCGCACGGAACACGGGCCAGGCCGCATGCAACAAAGACAAGGTGCTGACCACGCCCGAGTCGATGATGGTCCTGAGTTCATTCAGGCTCAAGGCATGAAAGGCGGCCTGCTGGGCCACGGCCGCATTGGCATACACCATGTCCAGACGACCCCATGTGTTCATGGCCTGCTCGACCATGCGAACGCCTGCATCGGGGTCAAGCGCATCGTCATGGTTGGCAAGCGCTTGCCCGCCTTGGGCGCGGATCATCGCCACCACCTGGGCCGCACTGGTCTGCTCGTCCTGCTCCCCCGGATGACGCCGGTTGTTGACCAACACCAGGGCCCCGCGGCTGGCCAATTGCAGGCTGACAGCCCGTCCAATGCCCTTGCCTGCACCGGTCACGATCACCACACGCCCTGTCAATGAAGTCGAAGTGGCTTGCCTTGTTTCGGTCATGAAATTTCCTCTTGTGAAAATCCTGCGCGTCACGAACAAACACAAGGCCTGCCCTTGAAGACAAACCGGATTGAATGCGACAAGCGAGATAAAAAGTAGTCACCCACGTTACTGCCCATCCGCTTAAACCCCATTGCTTTCCTTGCTGAACCGACTTAATCTGAGTTCATTAGAGACAGTAATCCACATGGGAACGAGATGGCCATCGACATTGTGAACACGCTCACCAGCAACCTGGAACCGGGCGACCACCCTTATCTTCAAGGCGCCTGGACGCCTTTGCTCGAAGAAGTCAACGCGACCGATCTGAAGGTCCTGGAAGGCGCGATTCCGCTGGACATCGATGGCGTCTATTTGCGAAACACCGAAAACCCGGTCTTGCAGGCCAAGGGCAAGTACCACCCCTTTGACGGCGATGGCATGCTGCACATGGCGGCTTTCAAAAATGGTCAGGTCAGCTACCGCAACCGCTTCATCCAAACCAAGGGTCTGCAGGCTGAACTTGAAGCCGGACGCGCCCTGTGGGCGGGCTTGATGGAAGACCCCGCTTTGTCCGAGCGCGCAGGCTGGGGCGCTCACGGCAGCCTCAAGGATTCGTCGAGCACCGATGTGGTGGTGCATGCGGGACGGGCGCTCACCACCTTTTACCAATGCGGCGAGGGCTACCGTGTTGATCCACTGAGCCTGGAGCACGAGGGCATCCCACCTTGGTCCCCACTGGACGGCATTTCTGCCCATTGCAAAGTGGACGAAAGCAATGGCGAGTTGCTGTTTTTCAACTACTCCAAGCATGCGCCCTACATGCACTATGGCGTGGTCGACAAGCACGACAAGCTGGTGCATTACGTGCCCATTCCTTTGCCGGGCCCACGCTTGCCGCACGACATGGCTTACACCGAAAACTACGCCATCCTCAACGACTTCCCGCTGTACTGGGACCCCGAGTTGCTGGCCCAAGGCAAGCATGTGGTGCGTTTTTTCAAAGACACGCCCTCACGCATCGCCATCATTCCACGGCGCGGCCAGCCCCAAGACATCGTCTGGTTTGAAGCCGCGCCCACCTTTGTGCTGCACTGGCTCAACGCCTACGAAGAGGGCGACGAGATCGTGCTCGACGGCTATTTCCAGGACAACCCCATGCCGCGCAACTACGAAGGCGCGCCCGCGGGTTACGAGCGCATGATGTCCTATCTGGATCAGAAAAAAATGGGCTGCCACCTGCACCGCTGGCGCTTCAACCTGAAAACCGGCAAGACCACGGAAAAGCGTCTGGACGATCGCATTCTCGAGTTCGGCATGTTCAACCAGCGCTTTGCCACAAAACCTTACCGCTACGCCTACAGCGCGGTGCAAGTGCCGGGCTGGTTCTTGTTCCATGGCTATGTCAAACACGACTTGCAAACCGGCGACTCCTGGGAGATCCGCTTGCCCGAAGGCCAATACGCCAGCGAAGCCCCCTTTGCCCCGCGCGTGAATGCGAAGGACGAAGACGATGGCTATCTGGTGAGCTTCATCACCAACGAAAAAACCCAGCGCTCGGAAATCATCCTGATCGACTCCAAAAAGTTTGAAGCCGGCCCGGTTTGCCGCATCGAGCTGCCGCACAAACTGTGCAGCGGCACGCATGCCTGCTGGGCCAGCGGGACTGATTTGGAACGCGGCGGCCTGCTCTCCGGGCAAGCACGCTGATCTCGCCTCACCTCCTGAGAACCGAAACGCACACTGATTTGGAGAACACCATGGGACTTGAAACCTTCGTTGAAACACCCCCCTATCTGATTGACAACCCGAATTTGCAGGGAGGGTTTGCCCCTGTGGACCAGGAGTTGGTGGTGCAAGATTTTGAAGTCATCGGTGAAATCCCCAAAGATTTCAGCGGCATGTACGTGCGCAACGGCCCTGTGCCACAACACACGCCCAAAGGCAAATACCATTGGTACGACGGCGACGGCATGTTGCACGCGGTGCATTTTCAAAAAGGACAGGTCACTTACCGCAACCGCTGGGTCAACACCGACGGTTTACAAGCCGACCAAGCTGCGGGTGAAAGCCTGGCACCCGGACTCAAACAACGCCTGCCCGAAGGCGCATTGCCTGACGATGCGCTCAAAAACACGTCCAACACGGATGTGAAATTTCACAACGGCAAATTGCTGTCCATGTGGTATCGCGGTGGCGCGGTCTACCAAGTGGACCCCTTGACGCTGCAGACGGTGGGCAAACTCGAATCCGATCCCCGCCTGAAGGGTCTGCAAATTTCGGCCCACTCCCGCGTGGACGAGCGCACGGGCGAATACCTGTTTTTTGCCTACGGCAACCAGCACCCGTACATGCATTACGGTGTGGTCGATGCGCAGGGCCAATTGCAAACTCTGGTTCCGGTGGAGTTGCCGGGTCCACGCTTGCCGCACGACATGGCCATCACGGCCAACTACAGCGTCTTGCATGACTTTCCGCTGATCAACAACCCCGAAGCCTTGAAAGCGGGGCGTTACAGCCTGGAGTTTCACCCCGAGTGGAAATCGCGCTTTGCCGTGATCCCCAGACATGGCAGCGCACAAGACATCCGCTGGTTTGAAGCCGATCCGCGCTACATGCTGCATGTGGCCAATGCCTGGGAAGAGGTCAATGACAAGGGCGAAACCGAAATCGTCATGCTGGGCACGCCTTACGCCATGCCCAAGCAGTTTGACGGCAGCCTGGATCTCAAGCGCTTGCTGTTCACCATCGGCACCCAAGGCACCGAATACGAGTTCTACCAGTGGCGTTTCAACCTCGCCACCGGTCAGACCCGCGAGAGCGTGGTGGACGACATCCTGAACACCGAGTTTCCGATGATCAACGCCTGGTACCAAGGCTACAAAAACCGCTACACCTACCATGTGCTGATGGGCCGTGCGCGCACCGTAGAGCAACCCCACTTTGCAGGTTTGGCCAAGTACGACCTGGAAACCGGCAGCGCGGTGACTTACCACCCCGGCGAAGGTTATTGGTTCAGTGAGGCACCCTTTGCACCACGCGACAACCCACAGGCCGAAGACGATGGCTACCTGATCGGCTTTGTCTGGAACGGCCTGAAAGACCGCTCGGAGGTCTGGATCATCGATGCACAACAACTGGCCAATGGGCCAGTGGCTCGGGTCATCTTGCCGCAACGTGTGCCCCACGGCTTTCACAGCACCTGGGTGCGTGAGTCTCTCTTACCCACCCTCTGATGGCATGGCTCATCACATGAACACAGAACTCAAAACCCCCACAGCACAAAACCTGTTGGGTGTCTGGCACCTGGTGCGCTGGGAAATCGCCTACGACGATGGTCGCCCCACCACCTACCCCTTCGGCCCGGATGCCACCGGCCTGATCCAGTACACACACGACGGCGGCATGGCCGCCTGCATCGCGCGTGCAGGCCGCGCGCCCTTGTCCAGCGCCAGTGTGCGCAGTGCGCCAGAGGCCGAACGCCTGGCCGCGTTCGAGAGTTTCTTTCAATACGCCGGGCGTTACGAAGTGCGTCAACACGAAGGCCGGGCCCAGGTGGTGCACCACGTCAGCCATGCGCTGAACCCCAACTTTGTGGGCAGCGACCAGATTCGCAACATGGACTTTGCAGCCGATGGCACCCTGACCCTGTCGGCATCCGACCCGGTGCCCGGCAGCACCACCCTGCGCCACCACCGTTTGATCTGGAGACGTGGATGACTCTTTTCGAAAAGCACCAAGCCCGTTTTGAGCGTGCCCAGCAAGCCTGTGCCACGCGCCACTGCTGGAGCCCTTACCCGGAAATGCCCGACAAGTACCCCGAGGCCGCACACGCCAAAAGCGCAGGCCTGGCCGCTTTTGAACAGCACCTGAAAAACGGCCGGTTTGAACTGGACCAACCCGGCATCACGGGCTGGATCGGCGAAGAAATTTCGCCTTACACCCAGCAAGCGCTGGGCGTGGTCTATCCGCTATCGGACATCAACACCCTGTTTGATGCTGCCGAAAAAGCGATGGACAGCTGGGAGCAGGCACCTTACACGCAGCGCATTGGTGTGCTCATGGAAGTGCTTGAAGTTTTGTACCGTGACCACCTGTTTGAAGTCTTGCATGCGGTCATGCACACCGCAGGACAAAGCTACAACATGGCCTATGCCGGATCGGGCGTGAACGCGCTGGACCGCAGCATCGAAGCCCTGGTCTATGCCGAACAAGCCATGCGCTCGGTAGCGCCTTCGGCCCACTGGTCCAGGCGCTTTGGCAGCTCTGAGATCCACTTGCAAAAGACCTACCGGCTGGTGCCCCGTGGCACGGCCGTGTGTTTTTCGTG
>JAIXOZ010000139.1 GCA_027486495.1 Comamonadaceae bacterium
GTCAATGTCTTGCAATTGACCGACAAACAGTACGAACGGATCATCAGTTTTCAGGGCAGGCGCAAAGAGCCCGCGAAAAAAACGCCTGATCAGTTCGATTTGTTTGGGTAGAACGACAATTTTGACGAGACTGAAAACCAAGAAAACCGTTGAAAAACAACAGCTTATCTTGGTCCTAGTCTAGACGATTGGGAAATGCGCTCTGACCGGAACGAATACGGTCGCCTTGTTCGGCATAAATTCAGTCTAGACGATTGGGAAATGCGCTCTGACCGGAACTATGATGGTGGGCCTGACGTAATCCTTGCGAGTCTAGACGATTGGGAAATGCGCTCTGACCGGAACGCGACTTAGTGGCTCGCAAACTGCACCAGTAGTCTAGACGATTGGGAAATGCGCTCTGACCGGAACACAAAGTCAAATGCGATGCGACAGGTGCAAAGTCTAGACGATTGGGAAATGCGCTCTGACCGGAACTCGATTGAAAACCCTGCCGAACGCGCTGCGAGTCTAGACGATTGGGAAATGCGCTCTGACCGGAACTTCTAGCTTCGGCGTTGTAGTGCTTGGCTAAGTCTAGACGATTGGGAAATGCGCTCTGACCGGAACGACCCCGCAATTCTTGAACAGCTTTCTCTCAGTCTAGACGATTGGGAAATGCGCTCTGACCGGAACACTCCTTGAGGCTTAACAGTGCCCCAGATAAGTCTAGACGATTGGGAAATGCGCTCTGACCGGAACATTCTTGGCTTGTTCTTGATCGGCGGCAATAGTCTAGACGATTGGGAAATGCGCTCTGACCGGAACCCAGAAGCTTGGCGGTAGTGGCGCATCAGAAGTCTAGACGATTGGGAAATGCGCTCTGACCGGAACAGAGCGATTGCGCTTGCGATCAGGATGATGAGTCTAGACGATTGGGAAATGCGCTCTGACCGGAACCAGTTTTCGGTTTTCGGCATCGTCCGAGGTAGTCTAGACGATTGGGAAATGCGCTCTGACCGGAACAGGCACCACCAGACAAGCGCGAAATCATCGAGTCTAGACGATTGGGAAATGCGCTCTGACCGGAACTCAACTTTGCAGCCCAAGCCCTGCCAGCCGAGTCTAGACGATTGGGAAATGCGCTCTGACCGGAACAGGTATGTCGGTAAATCGACACCTGGGGGCAGTCTAGACGATTGGGAAATGCGCTCTGACCGGAAAGGAAGAGCCGCGCTCGATGTTGGTGCAGGGCAGGAAGCCGGTCCCCGGTTCACCGCAGGCATTGGCACGGACCCAACGCGACGACTTCGTCAAGTGGGCGCGATGGATCCACGATCAGAAAATTCTGCCCCAGTGACCTTGCCTGTTTACTTGCGGGTGGTTTGACTTTTTGGGGCAGGCGCAGCCAACTTGGCGGCTGTCGCCTTGAGGCGAGCCGTGAACTCCAAAGATGTGGACTTGGCCTGGGTGCCTCTGCGTGTGACGAGGTAGAGATCCAGGTTGACGACAGGTGCTGTCAGCATGCTGATTTGCAAACCATGACGTTTGCACTCCTCAATGGCAAACGAAGGGATGATGGCATGACCCAATCCGGCGCGAACCATGGCAATCACCGTGCCCATGAAGTTCACCACTTGATGCTGTTCGCCGCCTGCCCTTATTCGGGCCAGATGGGCATTCACCAACGATTGGATGGGGTTGTCAGCTGGAAGTCCAATCAACGGCAGTTCACGCAGGCCAGACCAGGGGCGAGATGACAGCCGAGTGCTGGGGTTTGGTGCCGGTGGACTGATGCACATCAGCCGAAAACGGCACAGAGGTTGACGAAAAAGTCCAACGGCAGGCTTGACGAAGAAGCCCAGACCGATATCGGCATCGCCGTCTAAAACGCGCTGGCGTACAGCATGGACATCGACATCGGCAATTGTGATGTCCACTTGTGGATTCGACTGGGAGAATTCTCGAACGATCTCAGGCAGAAGGCTCATGGACACCATGGGCGTGGCCGCAACCTTCAGGCGGGAACGGTTGGCCGATTCGGTGCCTTGGATCGTTGAACGCAGGTCCCGCAATTCTTGAACAATCCTTTGGGCCACAGGCAGGAGTTCACGCCCGGAATCGGTGAGCGTCACCGACCTCGGATTGCGATCGAACAATCGGGCGCCGATTTGATCCTCCAATTCTTTGATCAACATGCTCATGCCCGACTGGGACATGGGGATGCACTCGGCAGCTTTTGAAATACTGCGAAGACGCGTGACCTCCAGAAAAGCCAGCAACTGACGGCTGCTTAAATGCATGAGCTTTTCTGATGGATACATGAAAAAGTTCAGTTTGAATGATTGAATGATGTCAAGTTTAATGTGACAAGTTAACAGGACAACCGTCTGAAATGAATGGAGTTGGGTCTTTGGGTGCGGTGCAATGGTGGTTCGTCCACGTTGCCGAAAGTCCAAGTTTTTGCCGAAACAGGGTCAATGAAATGGGTGATGTACAGATGATGGATACAACCGATGTGGTGATCGTGGGCGGAGGCCCCGTGGGTATGGGCATGGCCATTGACCTGGGGCAGCGCGGAGTTCGTTGCGTTGTGGTGGAGCGTTATATCCAACCGCAGCCCATCCCCAAAGGTCAAAACCTGACCCAAAGAACCATGGAGCACTTCCAGGCATGGGGCGCTGAATCGCAACTTCGTGCCGCGCGAACGATTCCACCAGAGTACGGCATTGGTGGTTTGACGGCCTATGGAACGCTGCTGGGTGAGTACGCTTACGACTGGCTGCAGCGCGACCTCGTCAAGCCTTTTTACCATGCAGCCAACGAGCGTTTACCCCAGTACGCAACAGAGGCCGTGCTGAGAAAACGTGCGGCCGAGTTGCCCAAAATCGAGACGATCTATGGTTGGAGCGCCGAGTCCGTCGTGCAGGATGATGATGGTGTCGAGCTGGTGCTGACCGAACGTCAAGGCACTGGGCAACGAAAGTTGCGAGCGAAATATGTGATCGGTTGTGATGGCAGTCGTTCGGTTGTTCGTGAGCAGGCTGGAATAACGCAGACAAGAACGGATCATGACCGTGTCATGGTGTTGCTGGTCTTTCGCTCTAAAGAGTTGCATTCATTGCTGGAACGTTTTCCTGGCAAGTCTTATTACAACGTGCTTCATCCTGACCTCAAGGGTTACTGGAAATTTTTGGGTCGGGTCGATCTCGGAAATACCTGGTTTTTCCATGCGCCAGTGCCTGTGGGGACGACCGAAAACAACTTTGATTTCCGGGCTTTCCTGCATGAGGCCATAGGCGCAGAGTTTGCGATTGAATTCGATCACATCGGTTTTTGGGATCTTCGATTTGCGGTTGCTGACAGCTATCGGGCAGGCCGAATGTTCATAGCGGGTGATGCGGCGCACAGCCACCCGCCCTATGGCGGGTACGGCGTCAATTCTGGATTTGAAGATGCGCGCAACCTGGCCTGGAAATTGGCGGCGGTCGTTCAAGGTCGTGCGGGGAGCCCGCTTCTCGAATCCTATGAAGCAGAACGTCGGCCCGTATTTTTGTCAACCGTGAACGATTTCATCGCGAAATCGATTGAACGGGACAGCCAGTTTTTGAGCTCATTTGACCCGTCGGTCAATCGGACTGCTTTTGAGTCGGAATGGCAGGCGCGAGCCAAGGGGGCTGTTGGTGAAGTCCATGCTTTTGAGCCGAACTATGAAGGTTCGCCGATCGTTTTGAATGGGAATCAAGGTCTTTGCAGCGCTGTTGGGTCACATCGCTTCGAAGCACGGACAGGGCATCATCTGCCGCCTGCACCCTTAACAGGAGGTGGGGATGTCTTCGGACATTTGGGAGCAGACTTCACTTTATTGTGCATTGGAGCGCCCGAAGAGAATGCGCGCGTGTTCAGAGAGGCTGCGGCTGCACTTTCGGTGCCATTGAAAATTGTGGCGTTGGCGTCGGGCTTGGGTGCTGACCGGTATGAGGCCAAATGGATTCTGGTCAGGCCAGATGATTTTGTGGCTTGGACAAGTCAAGAAGAAGCCGTGTCGCCACAAACGGCAGCCTTGGTTTTGGCTCGGGCATCAGCAAATGTCAGCCCAGAGATGATGGTCAAGACGGCTGCTTAGCAGCGTAGCCCCATTCGCCATGGGCAGACCCGACGATTCAACCATTTGTCATGACGACCATCATGGGTTGCAAAAATTACACCGCGCGGGATCAGCCCAAGGCAGTGAATTCACGGCACGTTGCGCTTCGTGGCCGCATTTTTTGCAGCCCCATATTTCTGCTTTGGGCAAACGGGTCAAGCTGCCACATGCACGGCAAGGCAAACCCGGAATCTGCTGGCTGAGCCAGTACCCCGGAGAGTCACAGCTTGGGCAGGCTGAAAGCAATTTCAAGATGAGCTCTTCGGTTGCCTTGAGGATCAATTTTTGGCGTGTCGGATTGCTGAATGCCCGCAGGTCGTTTTCAACAAACACCATGCCAGTGGCCGACTTGGCTTGGGCCAGATGAAAGGCCCTGAGCAGCGACCTGTGATCACGGATGCCTTTGTCCATGTCGGGGTGCTCGGTATTTTCGGGCCGCAGCACCAGATGGTGTTCTGGGAATCCGGCCTCTTTGGCAAAGGATTCGAGCTCTTGAGGGGTTTTGACCATCTTGTGCAGGCTCTGGGCGGGGCCGTGTGCAAAGCCCGCCACTTCAATCCCTGACAAGCGGTCGACCCACAACACGACTTCGGTGTTCCAGGGCATGAAGGCCCCAAAGGGGTCGGGACCAAAGGAGCCTTCGCTGGCCATGCCCACAGACGCACCGGTCAGTGCCATGCCAATGGTGGCCTTTTTTCTGGCCGCATCCAGCTGGGAGCCGGCGCGGGTCAGTTCACGCGTGAAGGTGCCCAACTGGTCGGTGTCATAGCCGTCGGTGTGCACCAACTGGCAACCCAGTGCGTTCTCCAGCGGTCCGCGCACCAGGTCCTGTTTGCCGTGTTGCGTCAAGATGGCAACTTGGCGACCTTCATAAAACAGTTGCTGTCCTGAGTTCATGTCAGCACCATTTGCGCCACCGCCAAATAGACCGGGATGCCGAGCACGATGTTGAGCGGAAAGGTCAGCCCCAAACTCAGGCCGAAATACAGCGCAGGCTTGGCTTCGGGCAAGGCGGTGCGCAACACGGCGGGCACGGCGATGTAAGAGGCGCTGGCGGCCAACACCATGAGCAATGCGCCATCGCCCGCGCTCAGTTTCAAGACGACTGCCAGGCCCAAGGCCAGTGCCGCATGCACGATGGGGCCGAGCACGGCATAGGCGATCAGCACGGGCGACTGGCCCTTGACTTGCGGCAAGTTGCGCGCGGCCATCAAGCCCATGTCGAGCAGGAAGAAGGCGAGCATGCCTTTGAAAAGGTCCACCGAAAACGGGGCCATGGCCTCTTTGCCGGCTTCGCCGGTGATCAGCCCGATCACCATGGCGCCCAGCAGCAGCAACTGCGCGCCATCGGTGAAGGACTCGTGCAGGATTTTGCCCACCGAGGCGCCATGAGGCGCAGCAGTACCTGCCAATGCTGCGGCACCGCCCCCTTGCGGCATCACGCCCGATGCCGTCTTTTGACGCAGTGAATTGGCCAATACCACCGCCAGGATGATGGCGGGTGACTCCATCAAGGCCATGGCCGCGGCCATGTGGCCACCATAAGGCACGCCCTGATTTTCAAGCGTCTGCACGGCCGTGACAAAGGTCACCGCGCTCACCGAGCCATACGTGGCCGCCACAGCGGCGGCGTCAAAGCCAGACACAAAGCGCCGCAGCACGGCGTAACCGATGAGCGGGATCACGATGGCCAGCAAAACGGCCGCGGCCAGGCTGATGCCCACGCTGGCCGTCAGGCCCGATTGCGACAGCGCAAAGCCGCCTTTGAGGCCCAGGGCCATCAACAGGTAGAGCGAGAGGAAGCGGGAGATGGCCGGCGGGATTTCGAGGTTGGATTTGACGGTGCCCGCCAGCACGCCGAAGATGAAAAAGAGGATGGCAGGGTCGATCAGATTTTGCATGAGGTGTTCCTGACGCCGATCATAGAAACGGACCGCACACTTGTAAAATCGATTCTTCAACCATTGGATATAGATAAAAGTCTATGAACGTCAGCTTCCGTCAATTGCGTCTTTTTCTGGCTTTGGCCGAAACCGGCAGCGTCAGTGCCGCGGCCAAAGTGATGCACGTCACCCAGCCCACGGCTTCGATGCAACTCAAAGACATCAGCGAATCCGTGGGTCTGCCGCTGTACGAGTTGGTGGGCAAAAAGCTTTATCTGACCGAAGTGGGCCAGGAGCTGGCGCAGACTGCCCGCGCCGTGGCGCAGACTTGGGACGCTTTTGAACAGAACGTGGATGCCGCCAAGGGCTTGTCGCGCGGCAAGCTGCGGGTGGCGGTGGTCAGCACGGCCAAGTACTTCATGCCGCACCTGATTGGCAGCTTTTGCAAGCGTCATCCGGCCATTGACGTGTCACTGGAAATTTTGAACCGCGACGGGGTCGTGAAACGCTTGCACGGCAACCTCGATGACCTCTACATCATGTCCATGCCGCCCAAAGACATGGACTTGGGTGACGAGGCCTTCATGCCCAACCCGATCGTGGTGATCGCACCCACTTCTGACCCTTTGGCCAAACGCAGTGCCGTCCCTTTGCATGAGTTGAGCGATCGCAGATTCATTTTTCGCGAAAAAGGCTCGGGCACCCGCATGGCGGGCGATCAGTTTTTCCGCCAAATGAAGTTCCGCCCCGATGTGCGGCTCGAGTTGGGCAGCAATGAAGCCATCAAGGAATCGGTGGCGGGAGGTCTGGGCGTGGGCGTGGTCTCGCGCCACGCTTTGCACGGCCATCAGAAAGAAAACGGCGTCAGCGTTATTGACGTGGTGGGCTTTCCCCTGCCCTCGGCTTGGCACATCGTCTACCCAGCAGGTAAAAAACTTTCACCTCTGGCGCTGGCGTTCAAGCAGCATGTGCTCAAACAGATCAGTCGGCGTAAATGAACGTGGGGTCTCAGACCTTGTCCAGCCCCGCCCGCGTGGCATCCGCTTGTTCACGAATCAGCGCCTTGTCTTCTTCACTCATGCGGCCCACATGCTTGACCATGAGCGCGGTACGCGGGTTGCCTGCAAAGCCTTGCTCATGGCGGATCAAGAAATCCCAATACAGCGTGGTCATGGGGCAAGCGTTGGGGCCGGTGCGCACTTCGGGCTGGTAGCGGCAGCCTTTGCAGTAGTTGCTCATGCGGCTGATGTATTGCCCGCTGGCCACATAGGGTTTGCTGGTGAAGCGCCCGCCGTTGGCGTGCAAGGCCATGCCCAGGGTGTTGGGCGTTTCCACCCATTCCACCGCGTCCACATACATGGCGCGGTACCAAGCGCTGACTTGCTGCGGTGACAGCCCAGCCAGCACGGCAAACTGTCCGGTGACCATGAGGCGCTGGATGTGGTGGGCGTAGCCGAGTTGCAGGCTTTGGCCGATGGTCGCTTGCATGCAGGCCATGTGCGTCTGGCCCGTCCAGTACCAAGCGGGCAAGTCGCGGGTGTGGCCGTAGTGGTTGGATTCGGCCATGTGTGGCATGTCCAGCCAATACACGCCGCGAATGAACTCGCGCCAGCCCAGCACCTGGCGAATGAATCCCTCCACGCTGGCCAGTGGCAAGCCGCGGGCGTGGAAGGCCTGTTCGGCCGCCACGATCACCTCACGCGGATTGAGCAGGTGCAGGTTCAGGCTGCTGCCCACCAGCGCGTGCCAGCCAAAGGGCAACGTCGTCCACATCGCGTCTTGCCAAGCACCAAAATTCTCCAAGCGCTGGTCGATGAAATGTTGCAGCGCCAAGAGCGCGTCTTCGCGGGTCACGGGCCAAGCAAAGTGCTCGAGCGTGCCCGGATGCCGTGCAAAGCGGGTTTGCACCAGCGCGATCACGTCTTGTGTCACGCGGTCGGGCGCAAAACGAGCCGGTGGCGGCACGGTGCCGGGGCCTTTCGCGCCAAAGCCTTTGCGGTTGTCGGCATCAAAATTCCATTGGCCGCCAACAGGTTCTTTGCCCTCCATCAGGATGCCGTGGCGTTTGCGCATCTCGCGGTAAAAGAACTCCATTCGAAGTTCTTTTTTGTCGCCTGCCCATTTGGCAAACGCGTCGCGGCTGCACAAAAAATGAGTGTCAGCCACCCAGCGCAGCAGCACCTTGGCCTGCGCAGCGACGTCTTCGATCAGCCGTTCCATGCGCCAAGCCCCGGCCTCCATCACCACCAGGGCTTTGGGGCGGTCGGTGCTCAGGGCCAAGGCCAAGCGTCCCGCAAAGTCTGGTGGCAGTTCCGCGTCGTCCAGCTTCATATAAGTGGAAGGCCAGCGGCGGCGGTGCGCTTCGTTGGCAAAGTGCCGCATGCCGGACAAAAAGATCGCGATTCGGGCTTGGTGGTTCCACACCTCATCGGCTTCGCTGTCGGCCTCGATCATCAAAAGACGGTCTTGGGCGGGATCAAAGTCGGCCAAGGCCGGGTTGTCCCAGCCGAGCTGGTCGCCCAAAACCAATATCAGGTGACGTGTCATGCCTTGTCTTTCGTGGAAGGGGGCGTTCAGGAGCGGGGGGTTTTGGCTTTGTCGGCTCTGCAACGGTCGCTGCAATAGAGCACGCTGTCCCAGTTCTTAGCCCAGCTCTTGCGCCAGCTCATGGCTCGCCCACAAACGGCGCAAGGTTTTTGGGGTAAATCCTGTTTGTTCCCTTTAAAACCCGAGGGTTTGGGCATGTCGGTCTCCGGTGAAAAGGGTGTGGCGTGACAATGTGTTCAAACAAGTTTAAACTGATCAGTCATAAAATGAATTTTCAAGTGCAAATGAACCACTCATGGGTAAAACAATGGGGGCCCAGCCTGCTGCTGGCCTTGGTGGCTGCCGTGCTCGGATTGGGGCTTGAAGCTGCGCAGGCCACCCCTCAAAAAGGTGGCCAAGCGGTGGCTTGCCCCGCCATCCTCAACCACACCTTTGACCGTCTGCAGGACGAAAAGCCCCAATCGCTGTGCCAGTACGCCGGCAAGGTCGTGCTGGTGGTCAACACCGCCAGTTTTTGCGGTTTCACGTCCCAATACAAAGGCCTGGAAGCCCTGAACACCCAGCACAAAGACCAGGGTTTGGTCGTGCTTGGCTTTCCTTCCAATGACTTCGCGCAAGAAAAAGGCAGCAACAAGGACATCGCCAACTTTTGCGAAAGCACCTTCGGTGTGAAGTTCCCGATGTTCACCAAAACCCAGGTCACCGGCGATGGCGCGGCGCCCTTGTTCAAACAACTGACAGCACAAACCGGACAAAAGCCCCGCTGGAACTTTCACAAATACCTGATCGGCCGTGATGGCAAGGTCATTGACCAATACAGCAGCATGACCGGACCTGAGAGCAAAACCTTGCTCTCGGCCATCGACAAAGCGCTGAAAGCCCAGCCATGAGCGCACCAACCAAGCCGCGCATGAAACTGGCCATCGTGGGTTCGGGCATTTCCGGCCTGGCCGTGGCCCACACCCTGAAAGACCATGCCGACATCACCGTGTTCGAGGCGGGCGACTATTTTGGCGGCCACACCCACACGGTCGACATCACCTTGCCCACACCGCAGGGCCCGGTGACGCATGGCGTGGACACGGGTTTTCTGGTGTTCAATGAGCGCACCTACCCCAACCTGATCAACCTGTTTGCCGAGCTGAAAGTCGAGACCGCGCCGTCCGACATGTCGTTTTCGGTGAAAGTGCCTGGGGCGCTCAACGGCAAAACCTTGGAGTGGAGCGGCACCGACCTGAACAGCGTGTTCGCGCAGCGCGGCAACTTGGTCAACCCGCGTTTTTGGCGCATGCTGGCCGACGTGATGCGCTTCAACGCCCTGTGCACCCGCATCGCCAAAGAACAGCGCGAAAAAGAGTTGCAGCAACCACTGTCAGATTTTTTGCGAACGCATCGATTCAGCGAACCGTTTCGCGATTGGTACTTCTTGCCCATGCTGGGCTGCATCTGGAGTTGCCCGACCGACCAGATGCTGCAGTTCCCGGTGGCGACGATGATCCGTTTTTGCCACAACCACGGTTTGATTCAGGTGACGAATCGCCCGCAGTGGTTCAGCGTGGTGGGCGGTGCCCGAAAATACGTCGAGAAAATTCTGGCGGGTGTGCACGACAAGCGCCTGAATACCCCGGTGCGCTTGATTGAGCGCGACGCCCATGGCGTTCGCATCATCACCGATGGCCATGCCGAGCGCTTTGACCAGGTGGTGATTGCCACGCACACCGACCAAGCGCTCGGCCTGCTGCGTGAGGCGTCTGGCGAAGAGCGCAGCCTGCTGGGGGCCATTCGTTACCAAGACAACCGCGCCGTGCTGCACACCGATGCCAGCGTGCTGCCCGCCAACCCCAAGACCTGGGCCGCGTGGAACTACGAACGCGCTGCCAGCAGCGAGCGCGAGTCCTCGCGGGTGTGCCTGCATTACCTGCTCAACCGTTTGCAACGCATCCCGTTTGCGCAGCCCGTGGTGGTGTCACTCAACCCCTTGCACGACATCGATCCGGCCACCATCGTGGGCGAGTACGACTATGCCCACCCGGTGTTTGACCTGGGCGCCATCGAGGCGCAAAAGCGTTTGCCCTTGTTGCAAGGCCAACAGCACACCTGGTACGCCGGGGCTTGGACCGGTTATGGCTTCCACGAAGATGGCCTGAAGTCTGGCCTGCAAGTGGGCCGCGCTTTGCTCAAACTCATCCACGAACAGGTCAGCCCTGTTCAGGACAGACTGGCCGCATGACACCTACCTCAGCCCATGCCAACACCGCGCTCATCGGCTGGGGCCAGGTGCGCCACACGCGCCACCGCCCGGCGCACCACGCCTTCGCCTACCCGACGGCGTTTTTGATGCTGCCCATGCGCAGCTTGCAAGCGGGTGTTTGCCGCACCGATCTGCCCTGCAACCGCAGCTCCTGGTTCGCCTTTCACGATGTCGACCATGGCGATGGCCGTCCAGCGGAAACTGGCGGGGCCTTGGCTTGGCTCGATGCATTGCTGCAGCGTGAAGGCATCGAGGATGCAAAGGGAGAAGTCTGGCTGCAGGCATTCCCGCGTGTGCTGGGTCACGCCTTCAAACCCGTGAGTTTTTGGTACGTGCACCGTGCCGATGGCAGCCTCGCCGCCATCGTGGCCGAGGTGAACAACACCTTTGGTGAGCGCCATTGCTACCTGTTGCCCGAGCCGCAATACGGCCAAACCTTGCTGGCCCACAAGGTGTTCCATGTCTCGCCCTTTTGCGATGTGCAAGGCGAGTACCGTTTCCGTTTCATGCGCACAGAGCACAACGGCCAAGACCGCATCGTCGCGCGTGTGGACCATGGCGACGCCGATGGCCCCTTGATCGACACCAGCTGGAGCGGCGTGCTCGAGCCCGCCACGGCCGCCGCGCTGCGCCGCGTGATGTGGCGCTTTCCGCTGCTGACTTTTGGTGTGGTGGCCCGCATCCACTGGCATGCGCTTTTGCTTTGGTTGAAAAAAGTACCGTTTTGGCGCAAGCCCGAGCCACCCCGCGATTTTGTGACCCGATGAACACTGGACCCCACCGGATACCGACCGCCATGAAGACAGCCCCAAACGCCCAGACCATGGGCCAACGAAACAGCGCGACCATTGCGCACGCCAGTTTGCCCAAAGCTGCAGCACGCTTGCTGGGTCTTTTGACCCGTCTGAAAATCGGCACACTCACGGTCCACGCGCCCGATGGCAACAACCAGGTCTTTGGCACGCACGAGGCCCCATTTGCCAGTTTGCACATCCACCGTTGGGAGATGTGCGCCGAAGTGCTCAAGTCAGGCGACATTGGTTTTGCCGAAGGCTATATGGCCGGAGACTGGACCACGCCCGATTTGGCCGCCCTGCTGCGCCTGACCATTGCCAACCGCGACCACATCGAAAGCGCCATTTATGGCCACTGGCTGGGGCGTTTGTTCTACCGCATCAATCACCTGCTCAACCGCAACAACCGCAGCAACAGCCGCAAAAACATCCATGCCCATTACGACCTGGGCAACGCGTTTTACGAGCTGTGGCTGGACGGCACGATGAACTACTCGTCGGCCTGGTTTGACGGCGACCACAGCCAAGACATGGCCCAAGCCCAAAAAGCCAAGGTACGCCGCGCTTTGCGCATGGTCAATGCCCAACCCGGTGACCGCGTGCTGGAGATCGGCTGCGGCTGGGGCGCCCTGGCGGAGGCAGCCACCACCGAATTTGGCGCGCACATCACGGGCGTGACCCTGTCCACCGAGCAGCTGGCTTTTGCCAACGCCCGCATGCAATCGCACGGCGTTCAGCAGCGTGCAGATTTGCGCCTGCAAGACTACCGCGACATCACCGATGGGCCTTACGACGCGGTGTGCTCGATCGAAATGATCGAGGCGGTGGGCCAGGAATACTGGCCCACTTACTTTCAAACCATCAACCGCATGCTCAAGCCAGGTGGCCGTGCGTGTGTGCAAAGCATCACGATTGACGACCGGTTTTTTGAGCGCTACTTGCAATCGACCGATTTCATCCAGCAATACATCTTTCCGGGTGGCTGTTTGCCCAGCCCGAGCGAGTTTCGCAAACAGGCGCAAGCGGCCGGGCTGCAGGTGGTCGATGAGCTGAACTTCGGCCCTGACTACGCCGAGACCCTGCGCCGCTGGCGCGAGAGTTTTATGGCGCAGCTGGACACCGTGCGGACGCTGAAATTTGACGACCGTTTCATCCGTTTGTGGGAGTTCTATCTGGCCTATTGCGAGGCCGCCTTTGACGAGGCCAGCATCGATGTCATCCAGTTCACTTTGGCCAAACCAGCTTGATGCGCATGCACCGCGTGCAAACCACCCTCTCCAAAGCCCACCCGCACCCATGGGGCCTGCAGGCGCTGGGCTGTGCGCTGTTGTTGGGTGCGCTCTCAGCTGCGGTGCGGGCACAAGACACAACGGTGATCAGCCCGAATGCGGCTTATTCACGCCCCGAAGTGACCGGCTTGAGCGGTGTGGTGCCGACCGCACCCGTGCGCTTGCGGGTCTGGGGTTTTGAGGTCTATGACGCCCGCTTGTGGACCCCTGTGGGTTTTCGGCACGGCCAGTACATCCAGTTCCCGTTTGCGCTGGAGTTGCAGTATTTGCGCAAACTCGAAGGTGCGGCCATTGCCAACCGATCGATCGACGAGATGCGGCGTGTGGGCAGCTTCACCGATGCGCAGGCGCAAAGCTGGGCGGGTGCTATGCGCGAGTTTTTCCCGGATGTGCGTCAGGGCGAACGCATCACCGGCATCAATCTGCCTGGCGTTGGGGCCGAGTTCTGGGTCAACGGCCGACGTGCGGGTGTGGTGAAAGACCCGACATTTGCGCGCTTGTTTTTCGGCATCTGGCTCGATGAGCGGACGTCTGAGCCCAAAATGCGCGCCCAGCTGCTGCAAGGCTTGCAGCCATGAGCGGCGCAGCCTTGCCAGATTCGGTGACTTCGGCGGCGGTGCCGCGACAGGCCTCGGCCGCATATGGTTTGCTGGGCTTGCCACTGGCCTTTGTGGCCTTGCCGGTGTATGTGCATTTGCCCAATGTGTACGCTCAGCAGTACGGCGTGACGCTGGCCGCTTTGGGCGCGGTGCTCTTGCTCAGCCGCAGCATTGACGCGGTGGTGGACCCATGGCTCGGGCGTTGGGGCGACAAGTTGTACCGCCACTCGTGGCAAGCCGTGTGGCTGGCGGCATTGCTGATGGCGCTGGCCGTGGCGCTGGGCTTTGCGGCCTTGTTTTTTCCGCCTGCAGCGGCCTTGTCGCCCACGGGTTTGCTGGTGTGGGTGGGTTGCGCACTCACGCTCAGCCACCTGGCCTACAGCGGTTTGGGCATCTTGCACCAGGCCTGGGCCGCGCGGCAAGGCGGTGGGGGCATGGCGCAAAGCCGTTGGGTCGCGTGGCGCGAGGGTTTTGCGCTGGTGGGGGTGTTGTTGGCGTCGGCCTTGCCCGCGCTGTGGGGCTGGGGGGCAACCACGGCCTTGCTGGTGCTCATGTTGGCGCTGGGCTTGTTTTATTGGCGGCGGGTGGCACGCAGCGCCGTGGCATCGACCATTGCGGTGGATTCCGGGCACGCCGTGGGCAGCCTTTGGCAGCCGTGGCAACACGCGGGCTTTCGCCGATTGCTGATGGTCTTCATGCTCAATGGCTTGGCCAGCGCCGTGCCCGCGACGCTGGTGCTGTTTTTTGTGCAAGACCTGCTCCAAGCGCCCAAGGCCATGGAGCCGCTGTTTCTGGGTTTGTATTTCGCCGCCGGGGCACTGTCGTTTCCGCTGTGGCTCAAGGTGATCGACCGCATCGGCCTGCTGCGCACTTGGGCCACAGGCATGGCTTTGTCGGTGTTGGCTTTTGTGAGTGTGGTCACGCTGGGCGTCGGGGATACCACGGGCTTTTTGGTGGTGTGCGCCCTGTCGGGCATGGCGCTGGGTGCCGATCTGACGGTGCCCGGTGCCCTGCTCAACCAGCTGATTGACCGCTGTGGTGAGCGCGGCCGCACAGACGGCGCTTTCATGGGCTGGTGGAATTTGGCCACCAAACTCAATCTGGCCTTGGCCGCTGGGCTGTCGCTGCCATTGCTCGGCCTGTGGGGTTATGCCCCGGGTCAGCAAGGTGCCGATGCCGTGCTGGCGCTGGGCCTGGCTTATGGCTTGCTGCCTTGTGTGCTCAAGCTTTTGGCCGGACTGGCTTTGTATGCGGGCTTGATGCGTCGCCCTGACTTGATTTCGGGGCCTGAATTGGCGCACCCTTCGGCCCATCCTTCGGCTCACCCTTCTGCATGAGCCGCTTTGAACAAACAACACGGGAGCCCACCATGCAACCACACCCAGCCATGATCCACCGCCGCACAGCCTTGAGCCGATTGGGCGCTTTGTCCATGGTGGCGGCGACGCCCTTTGTGGCCAGCTGCGCCGGCCCACAGGTGCAACAGTACGCGCAAGAAAAACCGCTGCTTGATTTGCGCACCTATTTCACCGGCACCATCGACGCTTGGGGTGTGTTCACTGACCGCAGCGGCCAGGTCGTCAAACGTTTCACCGTGGTGATGGACTGCAGCTGGAACGGCGACGAAGGCCTGCTGGACGAAGCCTTTGTGTATTCGGACGGCACAAAGCAGCGCCGCGTCTGGCGGCTCAAAGCTGGACCCAACGGCAGCTACACCGGCCGTGCCGACGATGTGGTGGGCGAGGCTTCGGGCCAAGTCAGCGGCAACGCATTCCGCTGGGGCTACACCCTGGCTTTGCCGGTGGAGGGTCGGATCTGGAACGTCGACTTTGACGATTGGATGTACCTGATGGACGACCGCGTCATGCTCAACAAAGCCACCATGAGCAAATGGGGCGTGATGCTGGGCGAAGTCACTTTGTCTTTCACACGCCGCACGCCTTTGGCGGCCAAACCGGGTTGATGCGCATGAACGCTCATACCTCTGGCGTGGCAACCATGCCGACTGAAACGGCCGACATGGTCATGCCCAAAGTAGGCCCGCAAAATGCGGCACCCGCCCCGAAGGTGCAAGTTAGAAACTGGCTGCAGCTCAACACGCCTATCACCCATTGGCAAGGCCGCCGGGTCTGGCTGGTGGGCGCATCCACCGGTATTGGCCTGGCCTGTGCGCAAGCGTTGCGCTCGGCTGGGGCCCATGTGGTGGTGTCGGCCCGCAACCCGCAAGGCGTGCAAAACTGGGCCGAGAAAGATCCAGGTGTGCAGTGGCGTGCCCTGGATGTGAGCGATGCGTCCCAAGTGGAGGCCACGGCCCGAGCCCTGCAGGCCGAAGGCCAGATCGACATGGTGGTCTATGCGGCCGGCTATTACCGCGCCCAACGCGCCACCGCCATGGACCTAGAAGATTTGCTCAGGCATGACAAGGTCAATTATCAGGGCGCTTTGCAGGTGATTCATGCGGTGCTGCCGGGCATGCTTGCCCAGCGCAGCGGACACATCAGCTTGCTCAGCAGCGTGGCCGGCTGGCGTGGCCTGCCCAATGGATTGGCTTACGGCCCGACCAAGGCCGCCCTCACCCACTTGGCCGAGACGCTGTACATGGACTTGCAGGACCAAGGCATTGGCGTGAGCGTAGTCAACCCCGGTTTTGTGGCCACGCC
This sequence comes from Comamonadaceae bacterium, assembly GCA_027486495.1. GTDB lineage: Bacteria > Pseudomonadota > Gammaproteobacteria > Burkholderiales > Burkholderiaceae_C > Limnohabitans_A. The sequence continues at coordinate 16,150 of JAIXOZ010000139.1, forward strand.
GCTCACGGCGCAAAACGAATTCACCATGCCCGCCCTGATCAGTCCCGAAGAGGCCGCCCGCCAAATGCTCAAAGGCTGGGGTGCAGGTCAGTTCGACATCCATTTCCCCAAGCGCTTCACGCTCTGGCTGAAATTGCTGCGCTTGCTGCCTTACCGCCTGTATTTCCCGTTGGTGCGCAAGTTCACGGGGCTTTGAGCCCGAACGGAAAGCCACACATGAACAGCCGACAAGCCACCGAAAACCTGGCCACATTTTTTGAAACCTTATCGCCGCAAAGCGTGGCGCAGTTGCACACGATTTATGACGCACAAGCCCGCTTCAAAGACCCCTTCAACGAGGTGCAAGGTCTGCCCGAGATCGAGCGCATTTTTCAGCACATGTACGTGGCGCTGGACCAGCCGCACTTTGTCGTCACCGGCCAGGTGGTGGATGGCCCGCAAGCCTTCTTGACCTGGGAATTTCGTTTTCGCTTCAAGCGCTTTGACACCACCACCTTGCAAGCCATTCGCGGTGCCAGCCATGTGGTGTTCAACGAGCAGGGGTTGGTGAGCATGCACCGCGATTATTGGGATGCGGCCGAAGAGTTGTACGAAAAACTGCCGGTGTTGGGCGGCGTCATGCGCTGGCTGAAAAAACGCGCCAATACCTGAAGTCCCTCCAAAAGCGTGGCGGACTCAGCACCCAAATTCACCATGCCTGTGTACCGGCTCGGATGCGGGACCGGTCAACAGGTCTGCCCCTTCGTTTTGGTTGATATCAGTGACTTGCGTGCAAGTGATCAAGCCGCCTTGAGTGCTTTTTCCCGTACTCTACTTGGCCATGACGCTGTTCAATAAAACAGGATATAGGCTGCACCGGCTTTCAACGAGCCCCAAAGCCTTGCGCACACGGATGAAATGGATACCGACCATAAGTTTGCCCACCTTGCTGGGCAAGGTCATACTTTGCATGAAGCGTTTAAATGCGCAGCAATGGGTGGCCGCCCGTGGGGGCGGTTTGTGTGTGGTGGTGTCTTTATAGCTGTTGATGCCATTGATTCAAGTGAATCATTCCATCTTGATGCCCGCTTCTTTCACCACTTTGCCCCATTTGTCGAGTTCGGAGACCATCAATTGGGACATGGCTGCAGGTGTGGACAAACTGACTTCGACGCCCGCGTCGTACATGGCTTTTTGGGTTTCGGGTGTGTTCATGATTTTGGCCACGTCGCTGTTAAGACGGTTGACGATGTGCGCCGGTGTGCCAGCTGGGGCCAAAAGGGCCAACCAAATTGTGGCGTCATAACCGGGAACGCCAGCTTCTTGCATGGTGGGTACATTGGGCAGTTGTGGAATCCGTTTGGCACTCGTGACGGCCAAGGCGTTGAGTCGACCGCTGGGCACTTGGGCCAGTGCGTTGGGCACACCAGCAAAACTGCTTTCCACCACGCCAGCGACCAAGTCCGTGGCCGCCAAGCTGCTGCTGCGGTAGGGCACATGCTTGAGTTGAGTCTGGGTCATGGATGAAAATAAACCACCAATCAAGTGCTGCGCACTGCCATTGCCAGAAGACGCGTAATGGATGTTGTTGGGTTGCGATTTGGCCAGCGCTATGAATTCCTGCACGTTTTTGACGGGCACTTTGGGGTTCGTCAACAACACATAAGGCGAATCCACCAGCTTGGTGACAGGCGTGAAGGATTTGATCGGGTCGTAGGGGACGGATTTGTATATCCAGGGGCTGATCACATGGGTGGACGAAACAATCAACAGGGTGTGACCGTCCGGTGCAGACTTGGCAACTTGGTCGCTGCCAATCATGGAGCCCGCGCCAGGTTTGTTCTCAATCACCACAGGCTGACCGAGCGTCTCGCCCAGCTTGACACCCAAAATGCGCGCCACCACATCGGTGAAGCCGCCGGGCCCAAAGGGAACCACGATCTTGACCGGTTTGGTGGGGTAGGTTTGGGCCAGCGCAGCGCCAACAGGCAAGGTCAACAAGGCTGCAGTGCAAACGGTGCTCAATAGCTTTTTCATGATTTAACCTTTGTAGGTGGGTTCGGGTTGGGAAAAGAAGCTGTGCAAAATTTGGTAAACCATCAAGTGATTTTTTTGCTGAAAGCTGGCATGCGAGATGCCTTGCATGATGCTGAATTGCTTGTTGGTGCAGGGCAGTAATTTGAAGAAGTTGAGCAAGTCGTCCAAACTGGCAATGCCGTCGTATTCACCGCGCATGATGAGGGTGGCTGACTTGACTTGGGTGGGATCTACCAAAGGCAATTTGGAACACATGTCCACATAGGTGCCCGTGGGCATGGACGAGTCAAGTGTGAGGATGGCATCGGCAAACGCGTCTTTGGTCGCTTCGTCGGCGCAAGCGGCGTGGTCGCGGTTGAAAATGCTGTGCACAAAAGCACGGTCAATGGGGCGGCTGTTTTTGGCCAAAAACTCGGGCAATTTTTTGGCACGCTCGGCCAGCGTTGGGCTGCCTTCGCCGGTCCAGACAAAGGCATCGAGTGCAAGTTTGGCCACGCGCTCGGAGTGGCGCTGCGCAAACAAGGCCGCCTTCAGTGCACCAGAAGAAATCCCGTAGACCAGCAGCTGTTGTACGCCGGTGGTTTTCAGGATGTACTCGCTGCCTGCGCTCAGGTCATCGGCGCCGTTGCTGATGTCGAAGTTGATGGGCCTGTGTTTGTCCGAGCGACCATAGCCTTCGTTGTCCATGCACCAAGTGTCAAAGCCGCGATCGGCAAACCAGTCCATCACCGAGGAGTGCTGTCTGCCGGGAACGTGGAGATCAAATGTAGGTTGCGAGGCCATGGACGAGCCATGAACAAACAAGATGGTGCCCGCAGCAGGGACTTTGGTGGATGCGGGCTTGTTCCACAAAAAGAGGCGGATATCTTCTTTGTGGGTCCAGTGTTCTTGGCCGCCAGACCATTGAACTGTTGTCATGTTGTTCGTCTCCTGTATGTGATCCGGTGGATCGGATGGGGCCTCTTGTTGGGCCACCTTTTTGCGGTTTTTGGGTCCCTAAACCCTGCTGCATTCAGCGGTACAGCAGGGTGTCACTGACGCGTTGTGTGTGTCTTGGTTAAAAAACGCCCTCAGATGGGCGCATTGAGAAAGTTCTCCAATGCATGGTGAAACTTGTTGCGTACCACGCCCATCATCGGGTTGTGTGCAATGCCCGACAGCACCACAAACTGCTTGTCTTTGGTGGGCAAGCGTGTGAAGAAATCCAGCAAATCGGGTTCGGCGGCTATGCCATCGAATTCGCCGCGGATCACCAAAGTGGGGCAGGGAATCGCTTCGGGTCTGGCCAAAGGCAAGTTGGCGCACATGTCCACATAGGTGCCGGTGGGCACTTCGCTGACCAAGGGTAACTCGGCTGCGGCAATGGCCTTGGGCACGATGTCCTCGCTGGAGCCGGGTTTGTCGCGATTGAACATGCCTTCATAAAAAGCCAAGTCCACCTTGCGGCGGGGGCTGGTGCTGTATTCGGGGAGTTTTTTGCGGCGCTGCTCCAGCGTAGGTGAGCCCTCTCCGGTGTAGACCAGTGCTGACAAGCCCAAGCGTGACACGGTTTGGGGGTGGGCTTCGGTGTAGAGGCAAGCGCGCAGTGCGCCCGACGACGAGCCAAAAATGTTGATCTTCTCAACGCCAGTTTCTTGCAAGATGAAGGGAACGACCGCTGCCAAATCTTGGGCGCCTGTGCGCACATCGCTGTTGCCTCGCCCCGACCAGCTGGAGCGGCCGTAGCCTTCGTGGTCCAAGGTCCAAACGTCGTAGCCGCGTACGGCAAAGTAATCCATCACCGAATAGTCTTGGCCTGCGGGAACTTGCAGGTCGTAGGTGTTGCGGCCCGACACGGTCGAGCCGTGGACCAGCAGCAGCACCGGTTTGGCGGCTTCACCTGCCACAGGTGCTGTGGCCCGCTTGCGGTAAACATACAGGCGCACGTCTTCGCGATTGACAAAATAATCATGGCTCCAGGTCACGGCTTTTTTCCTTTAAATGGGGTTTGATAACAACTGCCTTGTTGCAGCGTTTAAACGGTGAATCTTGACGATGAAATACAAACAGCTGGCTTGAGCTCAATCGACCTTGCCGATGCGGATGACCAAGGCGCTCATTTCTTTGGCGTCGGCCTGAACAAAGCGCTCGAACTCTGGCGCATCTTGGTACATGAACGAGGTGCCCGAGGCCGTCAAAGCTGCGACAGCACGGGCGTCCTGTGCAGCAAACTTGGCGGCTTGGCGCAAGCTCTCTACAACGGCGGGTGGCGTGTCGGCCGGCACAAACATGCCCGACCATTGTGAGTACTGGATGGGCACACCCAACTCCTTGAAGCTGGGCACAGTGGGCATGCTGGCCAGCCGTCCATCACCCCAGTGCGCCAGGGCACGCAAGCGGCCCGATGCGATGTGTTGCTTCACGCTGGCAGGGCCGGTGGACAAGGCTTCGATTTGACCGCCGAGCAAAGACAACACGGCAGGACCCGCACCGGTGTAGGGCACATGCAGCATGAAGGTCGAGGTCGCGGCCTTGAGTTGCTCCATGGGCACATGCATGGTGCCATAGTTGCCAGACGAGCCAAAGCTGATGCGACCGGGATGGGTCTTGGCGTAAGCAATGAACTCGGCGTAGGTTTTCCAGGGGCTGTCGGAGCGCACCACCAGCACCGTGGGGTCGGCCGTGAAACGTGCGATGGGCTTGAGCTGGTTCGTTTCGTACAGGGGGGCACGCTTGAGAATTTTGTCGGCTTCGGGCAAGACCACCAAAGAGGACAAGGACATCAGCACCGTGTAACCGTCCCCCTTGGATTTGGCGACTTGCGCCATGCCGATGCCGCCCCCTGCACCGCCCTTGTTCTCCACCACGATGCTTTGCTTGAGGTGGCGTGACATGGCTTCGGCCACGGGCCGCCCGACGGTGTCGGCCACGCCACCGGGTGGAAAAGGCACCACCATGGTGATGGGTTTGGTCGGGTAGGTTTGCGCCCAAGCACCCAGGCCTGTGCAGGCCCATGCAGCGCACAGTGTGACTGCCAAGAGTTGTCGCTTTTGCATGTCTTGTTTCCTCGGTTTAGGCGCTTGTGCACCAGCTCGCATGGGATGGGTTCAAACGAAACGGTTTTCAATCTGACCCACGCCATCGATCTCGACGCGGATCACATCGCCCTTGGCGATGTAGCGGGGTGGGTTCAGGCCCATGCCCACACCGGCTGGCGTGCCCGTGGCGATGATGTCGCCAGGGTAGAGCGTGATGCCGCGAGAAATGGTCTCGATCAGGGTGGGGATGTCGAAAATCATGTTCTCGGTGGGGCCGTCCTGGCGCAATTCACCATTGACCCAGCAGCGCACACGCGTTTTGCGGCCATCCACTTCGTCGGCTGTCACGATCCACGGGCCCATGGGGCAAAAGGTGTCAAAGGACTTGCCCATGTCCCATTGCTGGTGGCGCATTTGCACATCGCGGGCGGTCACGTCGTTGACCACGGTGTAGCCGAACACATGCTTCATGGCGTCGGCTTGGCTGATGTTTTTGCCACCTTGGCCAATGATCACGGCCAGTTCTGCCTCGTAATCGATCTGCTCGGACACGGCAGCGCCTGGCAGCTGCACGTCGGCGGTCGGGCCGACCACACACTCAGGCACCTTGGTGAACACGATGGGCCAAGCTTTGGTGTCGGTGTTGCTGTCCTTGAAGACCGAGGCCTGCAGCTCTTTGGCGTGCGCATGGTAGTTACGGCCCACGCACCAGACGTTGCGCCGGGGCACGGGCAGCGGGGATTCGAGTTGGACCGAGGACACGGCCAGCGCGGGCCCTGCCAAGTCCGGCAGGGGTTGCTCGGCAACCAAGGCTTCAATGATGGGCTGAGCGCCGCGTTGGGCTTGAGATTCGCTCAGGGCAAAAGGCGTGACCTGCAGACCGTCGGCCGAGACTTGGCCGACATGGCGTTTTCCGTTGTGAACAAATGTGGCGATGCGCAAAACTCTTCTCCAGAGTGGGATGACAAGCGAATGCTTGACCATGAAAACTTGGTTCAAACTCAACCAATTCATACCATCATAAGGGTAAAAAAGGCTGGTCAAGACGCGCTCGGAACAATTTGGATGAGGGTTTTCACGGTGAATACTGTGCTTTTGAGGGGTTTGATGAGTTCGGACATCATTGGTATGATTTGGTTATACAAGCAGCCAACCACCATGGACACCGCCTACTTTTTTCGAGTCACCTTGCTTGACCAGCTGCACAGTGGTCAGTGGCAGGTTGGTGAACGACTGCCCACTGAACGTGAATTTGGTGAGCAATACCAAATCAGCCGCAGTACCGTGCGCAAGGTACTGGCCGACATGAAGGCGCAGGGTTTGATTGCGCAAACCGTGGGCAGTGGCACTTATGTCACCGACCAAGTGTTGGCCAGTCGAAGCGCCAAAAAGGCAACGCCACTTGCCTCTTCGGAGGCCGCCTGGCAGACCAGCCCAGCCGAACTCATGGACGCCCGGATGGCCTTGGAGCCAGCCATCATTGAGATGGTGATTGGCAACGCCACCAACGCCGATTTTGAGCAAATGGACAACTGCTGCAAGCGAGCTGAAGCGGCCACCAGTGTGGAAGAGTTTGAGGTGTGGGACGGCATGTTCCACGAAATCATTGCCCGTGCGGCACACAATGCTTTTGTGGCCCGGCTGTTTAAACTCATGAACCAAGCCCGCGCCCAAGGCGAATGGGGCATGCTTAAAAAACGCAGCCTCACTGCGGAGCGCCGCCTGGCCTACCAAGCGGAACACCGCGCTCTTTTGAACGCCATCAAGGCCAGAGATCCTGTTCAGGCCAAAGCGCTCGCCGCTGAGCATTTGGTGAATGTGCGGCGCAATTTGCTTGGCTACTGAGCGGCCTCTGTGGGCTGCGTCACGCCATTGCAGGGCGGCGCACCCATGAAAGGGTGCTTTAGCGGCAGGCCTTTTCCAGCGCTTGGTCGATGTCCCACAGGATGTCGTCCAGATTCTCCAGCCCCACCGAAATGCGCACCATGTCGGGCGGCACGCCCGCTGCCAGTTGCTGAGCTTCATCGAGCTGGCGGTGCGTGGTGCTGGCGGGGTGGCTGATCAGGGTGCGGGTGTCGCCGATGTTGACCAGGTGGCTCATGAACTGGGCCGACTCGATGAAGGTCACGCCTTGCGCCAAACCGCCCTTCACGCCAAACGACAGCAGGCCCGACGCGCCGCGCATCTGGCGCTGCATCAGGGCGTGCTGAGGGTGATCGGGCAAGCCGGGGTAGTTGACCCAGGCCACACGCGCATCATCCTGCAAAAACTTCGCCACGCCCAGTGTGTTGTCGCAGTGCTTTTGCATGCGCAGCGGCAGGGTTTCGACGCCTTGCAAAATTTGCCAAGCGCTCATGGGGCTGAGCGCAGCGCCAAACACGCGCAGGCTTTCCATGCGGCAGCGCATGGTGAAGCCAAAGTCGCCAAAGGTTTCGTAAAACTTCACGCCGTGGTAACCCTTGGACGGCTCGGTCATGCCCGGAAACTTGCCGTTGTCCCAAGGGAATTTGCCGCCCTCCACCACCACGCCGCCTAAAGTGGTGCCGTGGCCCGCTAAATATTTGGTGGCCGAATGCACCACGATGTCGGCCCCCAGCGCCAGCGGATTGCACAGCAGTGGGCTGGGCACGGTGTTGTCGATGATGAGCGGCACGCCGTGCGCATGGGCCACCTCGGCCACGGCGGCGATGTCCAGCACCACCATGCTCGGGTTGCCTAGGCTTTCGGCGTACACCGCGCGGGTGTTGGGGCGCATGGCGGCGGCAAAAGCCTCGGGCTTTGTCGCGTCCACAAAGGTGGTCTCGATGCCGAACTTGGCCAGGCTCACGGCCAGCATGGTGACCGAGCCGCCATACAAAGCCCCAGCGGCCACCACATGGTCGCCCGACTGCAAGATGGTCATGAGCGCCATGGTTTCGGCGGCCATGCCCGAAGCGCTGGCCACCGCAGCACGACCGCCCTCCAATGCAGCCACACGCTCTTCGAGCACCGCCACCGTGGGGTTGCTCAAGCGTGAATACACATTGCCAAAGGTCTGCAAGTTGAACAGGGATGCCGCGTGCTCGGCGCTGTCAAACACAAAGCTGCTGGTTTGGTAAATCGGCAAGGCGCGTGCGCCGGTGGCCGCATCGGGAATTTGCCCGGCGTGGATGGCCAAGGTCTCGGGGTGGAATTGACGGTCGGTCATGGTGTTTGGGGTAAAAAAACAGATCAAAAAGGGCCAAGGCAAGAAGCCCTCACACCAACCGCCTCGCCGAGATGATGCCGGTGTTCACGCCCACCCAGTTCAGCCCGCCAAACAGACGGGCGTGCTCGATCTTCACGCAGCGGTTGCTCACCGAATCCAGTCCCGCTTGCCGGGCCAGCGCATCGGCTTGTGCATTGGCCACGCCCAATTGTTGCCACAGGCAGCGTGCACCGATCTGCACCGCTTGCTCGGCAATCGGCGGCACGTCTTCGGCGCGGCGAAACACGTCGACCATGTCTACCTGAAAAGGGATGTCGCCCAGGCTGGCGTAACAGGTTTCGCTCAATACCTGGTGGCCCGCATAACGAGGGTTGACCGGCACGATCTTGAAACCATGCGACTGCATGTACTTGGCCGCAAAGTAGCTGGGCCGGTGCCACTCGGCCGACAGGCCCACCACGGCGATGGTGGGGCAACTTTGGAGGATGCGCCGCAGCGCGTGTAAATCGTTGTGCATGAAGTCCCTTTGATACAGCCCATGTCAATAGTGGGCTTGCCCACTGCGCTTCATCTGCCGCGAGGCCCAGGTGGCGCTCAGCGACAGCACCCCGCACACCGCCATCACGCCCAGGTAGTGGCCGCTGTGGTCAAACACCGCGCCCGCCAGCACCGGCCCCAACAAGTTCCCAAAAGCCGCACCGCTGTAAAGCGTGCCCACCACGCTGGCCACCGACTTGCCGCCAAAGTAGTCCATGCAAATCGCGGGCAAGAGGGACACGATGGCGCCGTAACTCAAGCCAAACCACAGCGCAAACACCACCAGCAGCCCCTGCCCTCCCGCAGCGCCCCACAGCACATACGACGCGCCCATGGACAGTTGCATCAGCACCAGCGTCTGCGCCCGCCCCAGCCGGTCGGCCACCACACCAATGGCAAATCGCCCGACCAAACTGCCCACCCCAATCAGACCCACCAGCCCCACGGCAAAGGCTTCGCCCAGACCCAAATCACGCGCCGAGGCCGACACATGGGCGAATGGAATGAACATCACCGGTGAGGCCAGCACCGTGGCCAGGTACAGCCAGCGAAACGTGGGGCTGCGCAAGGTTTCGCGCAAGCTCAGGCCAGAGGCCGAGCCGCCTGCACCCAAGGATGGGGCAGCAGGTGCGCGCCGCAACAAAGCCGCCGCCAACAAACCGAGCACCAGCACGCCCATCGCCAGCACCCGCATCGCCTCGCGCCAGGGCATGGGGCCAATGGCCATGGCCACCAGCACCGGCACCAGCAAGGTGCCCGCGCCCACGCCCGAGCTGGCAATGCCACCGGCCAAGCCACGCCGGATGGTGAACCAGGGCTGCACGCTGGCGATCGATGGGGTGTAAACCAGGGCAATGCCCAGGCCCACCAACAGGCCGTAGCTCAGATAAACCGCCAACAAAGAAGAGGCCCAGCTGGTGGCCAGCAAGCCCAGCGCAATCAAGGCCATGCCAGCCGAGCAGACGATGCGCGGCCCGAAGCGGTCGGCCAACATGCCGCCACCCGCACCCAACACAAAGTAGACAAAGCCCGAGAGGCCAAAAATCCAGGACACATCGGCCCGCTGCGCCGAAAACTCGGCTGCGAACGACTCAAAAAATGCCGCAAAGGAATACGACACCCCAAAAATCAGGGCCAGGCACACAAAAGTGGCCCAAACCACCACCCAGGCGTAAGGGGTTTCTTTCATGGTGTCTCCGGTGTTCGCATCTTGCAAAGCATTGTGCCTTGCATGCAGTGGGCGCACCCCTTGGCTCCCAAAGCCTGTGTCACACTGGCGATCATGGACCCTTCACTCGAACAAGCTCGCCAAGCCTTTGTGGCTGGCATCGAACAGTTTGAACGCCACAACTTCGAGGCGGCCGCCGGCTTTTTTGAACAAGCTCTGCGGCATGCGCCTGGCCGGCCATCTGTGTTGATGAACTTGGGCGTCAGCTGCGTGCAGCTGGGCCGATTTGAGCAGGCCGACGAGTGCATGCGGCAAGCCCTGACGGCCGATGCCAGCCAGTGCGACGCCTGGATGGCTTGGGGCGTGGCGACCATGGCCTTGGGCGACTGGCCCCAAGCCTTGCACTGCCATGAGCAGGCACGCGCCTTGGGGGCCGACGGTGCCCAGTTTTGTTTGGGCTGGGGCCAATGCTTGGCGCACGAGGGGCGTTTGTCCCAAGCTCTGCAGGCCTTCGATCAAGCCTTGACGCACGACCCCGAGTTGGCCGAAGCCTGGAGCCAGATGGCCCATGTTCAGCGCGACATGGGCCAGACCGCGCAGGCGATCGCCAGTTACCAGCGCGCCCTGCAACTGGGGGCCGACCCCGAATTGCACCGCTACTACCTGGCCGCCCTGAGTCCGCAGCAGCCGGTGGTGAATGCGCCAGCAGCGTATGTGGAAAAACTGTTTGACCAGTATGCCCATGATTTTGAGGCGCACCTGGTGGGGCAACTGGGTTACCAGGGACACAGCATGTTGCTGCAACAGTTGCCTGCTGACCCAGCAAGCCGTTTCGAGCAGGTGTGGGACTTGGGTTGCGGCACAGGTCTGTGCGGGCCTTTGATCCGCCCTCGTGCTGACCATTTGAGGGGTGTGGACTTGTCTTCGGCGATGGTGGGCAAAGCGCAAACTCTGGGCGTTTATGACAGCCTGCATGCCCAGGATTTGGTGACCTTTCTCCAGCAAGCCACGACGATGGCTGACCTGGTGTTGGCCGCTGACGTGTTCATTTATGTGGGCTGGCTCGATGCCGTCTTTGAGGCTTTGAGTTCCCGTGTCAGACCCGGTGCTTGGCTGGCTTTTACCGTCGAAGAGGCCGATCCGGGATTCGAGGTGCAGCTGCACAGTTCTTTGCGTTATTCCCACGCCCTGCCGTATTTGCAAAAACTGGCCGCAGAGCACGGCTGGCGCTGGGCCAAGGTGCACCGCGCCCCATTACGGCTAGACCAGGCGAAGACCCTCATGGGTGCTTATGTGTACCTGCAAAAGACCTGAGGGCGCCTGGGTCCATCGCTTGCACCTCCGAAGTGCGAACCCATAATGGATGGCTTCAGACCATCAGCCACTCACGAAGGGATCTGCCCATGACCGCTCAGGAACGTGACCAGCTGCAGCAATTTTTGGTTGCTTTGCGCCAGCAACGACGTTTCCCAAAGGATGCCTTGGCCGAGGGCCTGATTCGCGAAACCGTTGCACAGCTGCCCGATGCGCCTTATTGGCTTGTGCAGCGCAGCTTGGCGCTGCAATTGGCGCTGGAGGCCGCCCAAGCCCGCATGATGCAGTTGCAAGCGCAGTGCGATGAGCAAGCCGCTCGCTGGCAAGCTTTGGCGGCAGACGCTTCGCCCTCGGCCGAAGGGGCTGGCCAAACCGTTGGTGTGGGTGCAGCTTCGGGCGCAAGTGCCCGTCTTCAAACCGCCCCCATGACTCCAGCACAGCCCAGTCCCTGGGGGCGCGGCCTGTTGGCGCAAGTCAGCGGCACAGCACTGGGCGTGACCACGGGCTTGGTGGCTGGCGGCTTGTTGCTGCAAGGTCTTCAAGGCCTTTGGGGAGCGGAGGCGGCTTCGCCCGATTTGGCCCAAGGCTCAGCTGGGGGCATGTCCACCGCCGAGCCGGATGCGGGCGACGGCCTGTGGGACTTGGGCGACGACTGGACCTGAGGTCACTTTTGGACACCACCTGATACCCACGCTGAACTGGGCAAACACAACAAAATAAAAATGCCACGTCATCGTTTGGACGCCATGTAAATCCCCGGCAAAATCAGCGCCGCACCCACGACATGGTGCCAACCCATGGCTTCGCCCAAAACCAGCCAGGCGGCCAAGCCGCCATACAAGGGGCCCAGGTACATGCTGGCGGCCACGCGGCTGGCACCCAGCACTTTCTGGCAGAAGCCATAGGCCCAATACGCGCCGATGCCGGGCAGCAGCCCCGCGGCCACCACCAGCACAGTGGCTTGCACCGTCCAGGTTGGGCGGTCAGGTTGAAGCAATTCCCACAGGCTGAAGGGCAGCAGGACGATCACGCCCCCCATGCAGATGGCGGCCAAGCGGGCGGTAGAGCCCAAAGGGGTGCTCCATTTTTTTTGCAGCAAAGCAAAGCCGGCCCAAGCGGCCATGGCAACCACAATCCAAGCGTCACCGGCCACCCATTGCACCTGGCCCAGCGACAGCCACTGGCCTTTGACCACCACATGGAACACCCCGGCCATGGCCACCAGCACGCCCAGCCCTTGTCGCCATGAAAAGCGCTCGCCCAACCAAACCACAGCACCCAGCGCGATCAGCACGGGCGATGCCGCATAGATCAGTGCGATGTTGATGGCCGAGGTCGTCTTGGCGCCTTGGTACACCCAGGCCCCACAAATGAGCATGCCCAAAGCACCCAACACCAGGTAGCGCCCGCTGTCGGCCAAGGTGCTGTTGCGTTCGCGCCAAAGTTCGCTGCGCGCCACAAAAGCCAAGATCACGCCGGCCAAAGCCCAACGGCCCAAGGCCAGCATGTGGGGCTCCACTACGCCTGGGGCCGTGCGGGCCACGATGTAGTTGACCGACCACAGGGCGGGTGTGACCCACATCAGCCACAGTGCAATGCGGGTGCGGGATTCAGTGTTTTGAAACAAGGACATGGGCTCGATTGTGCCGACAAGCTGCACAGACAAAAAACCGCCCCGGTTTGTGGCCGGGGCGGTTGGAGACTCAGACGCCGGATGGGCGCTGAACCTGCTTTTTAGGCCAGACGTGCTCGCAAAGAAGTTTTGGTGTCCAGCAAGGCCTGGGGCAGGTGGTAGCTCAGCTGTGCGAAGTGCTCGTCGTGCAGCTTGAATTCGGCTTGCCAGGCGGCTTGGTCGATGCTGGTCACTGACTTGAACTGCTCGGCGCTGAAGTCGATGCCACTCCAATTGATTTCGCTGTACGTGGGCACGATGCCGAACATGGTTTCTTCGCCTGCGGCTTTGCCTTCCAGGCGGTCGATCATCCACTTGAGCACGCGCATGTTGTCGCCGTAGCCAGGCCAAACGAACGAGCCATCTTCGCCCTTGCGGAACCAGTTGACGCAGTACATGGCGGGCAGCTTGTGGCCAGCGGCCTGCGCCTTGGCACCGGTGTCGAGCCAGTGCTGGAAGTAGTCGCTCATGTTGTAACCGCAAAACGGCAGCATGGCGAACGGGTCGCGGCGCACCACGCCTTGTGCGCCAAAGGCGGCAGCGGTGGTCTCCGAACCCATGGTTGCGGCCATGTACACACCTTCGGTCCAGTTGCGCGCTTCGGTCACGAGGGGCACGGTGGTCGAGCGGCGGCCGCCAAACATGAACGCGTCGATCGGCACGCCCGCAGCGTCGTCCCATGCGGGGTCGAGTGCAGGGTTGTTGGTGGCGGCCACCGTGAAGCGGGCGTTGGGGTGAGCGGCTTTCGCGCCGGTCTCTTTGGCGATCTGGGGGGTCCAGTCCTTGCCTTGCCAGTCGATCAAATGGTCGGGCAGATTGCCGGTGTCTTTTTCCATGCCTTCCCACCACACGTCGCCATCGTCCGTCAGGGCCACGTTGGTGAAGATGACGTCCTTGTGCAGGCTCAGCATGCAGTTGGGGTTGGTCTTCATGTTGGTCCCCGGGGCCACGCCAAAGTAACCGGCTTCGGGGTTGATGGCGTACATCTTGCCGTCGGTGTGGGGCTTGACCCAGGCGATGTCGTCACCGATGGTGGTCACGCTCCAGCCTTCGAAGGCCTTGGGTGGCACCAGCATCGAGAAGTTGGTTTTGCCGCAGGCGCTGGGGAAAGCCGCTGCAACGTGGTACTTCTTGCCTTCGGGGCTGGTCACGCCCAAGATGAGCATGTGCTCGGCCAGCCAGCCTTGGCTACCGGAGGGGCCGCCTGCAGCCTGTTTGCCCATGTTGGAGGCGATCCGCAGTGCAAAGCACTTTTTGCCCAGCAGCGCGTTGCCGCCGTAGCCCGAACCGTAAGACCAGATCTCACGGGTCTCGGGGAAGTGCACGATGTATTTGGTGGTGGGGTTGCAAGGCCAGGGGGTGGTGTCCTTTTGACCAGCAGCCAAAGGTGCGCCCACGGTGTGCATGCAAGGCACGAAATCACCGTCAGTGCCCAGCACGTCAAACACGGCTTTGCCCATGCGGGTCATGATTTTCTGGTTCACGGCCACATAGGCGCTGTCGCTCAGCTCGATGCCGATGTGGCTGATGTGCGAACCCAAAGGTCCCATCGAGAAAGGCACCACGTACATGGTGCGGCCCGCCATGCAACCGTCAAACAGTGGGTTGAGCGTGGCGCGCATTTGCGCGGGTTCCATCCAGTTGTTGGTGGGGCCGGCGTCTTCTTTTTGGGCCGAGCAGATGTAGGTGCGGTCTTCCACCCGGGCCACGTCGGACGGGTCGGAGCAGGCCAGGTAGGAGTTGGCCCGCTTGGCGGGGTTGAGCTTTTTGAAGGTGCCAGCCGTTACCAGTTCGGCGCACAGGCGGTCGTATTCTTCTTGGGAGCCGTCACACCAGTAAATGTTGGCAGGCTTGCACAGGGCGGCCATTTCGGCAACCCAGGCGATCAGCTTGGCGTTTTTGACGTAATTGGGCGTATTGAGGTTCAGGCCCTGCATCACGGGTGAGTTCATGGGAAATGCTCCAAGTTTAAAAATCGTTTTTTCAAAACCTCTGCGCAGGAGCTTTGAAAAAACGGCTGAGGTGCTGAGATACTGAGGGTTGCAGCCGTTTGAACACAGCGGCTGTAACGGCGGTGTAACCAGCGGGCCTCGATTTTAGGGAGACTGCTTGTTTTGTGCCTGTCAGTTGGGCTGAAAACCACTTTAAAACTATGCAAAAGAAGCATGACGTTATGCGGGACGCTGTGAGTTTCGGCTTCCAGCCCCAGAGGCGTTTCTGGCTGAAAGCGGCCTTGGCTTCGCCTGGGGCCGGGACTTGGCTGGTCCATGCACAAAGCCCAACGCGGGTCAAAATTGCAGCGGCCAGCAACCTGAAATTCGTGCTGGCAGACTTGGCGAATCAATACCGGCAACAAACTGGGATTCAGGTGGATGTGAATTTGGGCGCATCTGGCAACCTGGCGCGGCAGATTTTGCAGGGCTTGCCGGTGGCGCAATTCATCTCGGCCGACGAGGCTTGGGTGGCCGAACTCGCCAAAGCTGGGCGCACGGTCGATGCTGGCCAACGTTACGCCACGGGTCGCTTGGCGCTGATCGTGCCTAAAAATTCAGCACTGCCGCTGGCCCAAGGCTTGGCTGCGGTGGTGCGTGCGATGAAGCCGGGCGACAAATTCGCCATGGCGAATCCGGCGTTGGCCCCATATGGCGTGGCGACCGTTGAGGCGTTGCAGCGGGCAGGTGTGGGGCCGCTGCCTGGAGACCAAAAAGTGCTGGGCGACAACATCGGCCAAGCCACCCAATTTGTGGCCACGGGTGCTGCCCAAGCGGGCATCACCGCGCTGGCGCTGGCTCAGGCCCCCGAAATCGCCCCCAGCTTGCAGGTCTTGCCCTTGGCCGCCGACTTGCATGCCCCCTTGCACCAGCGCATGGTGCTGCTCAAGGGTGCGGGTGCCGCGGCTGCAGACTGGCACCGGTTTTTGCTGAGCCCTCCGGCGCAGGCGGTATTTGTGCGCCATGGCTACGCCATGCCGCAATAATCCAGACCCATAACTCGTACTTCCATTCGCCCGAAAAAACGCATCCCATGGATTGGTCCGCCCTTCACGTTTCGCTCACTTTGGCGGTTTTGACCACCTTGGCTTTGCTGCCGGTGGGCCTGGCGCTGGCCCGCTGGCTGGCCGTGACCGCCTGGGCAGGACGGCCTGTGGTCGAGGCTTTGCTGCTGCTGCCCTTGCTGCTGCCCCCCACCGTGATTGGGTTTTACTTTTTGGTGGCCTTTGGCCAAGGCAGCGCTTTGGGCGCGTGGCTGGCGGCCTCGGATGTTCGGCTGGTGTTCACCCTCGAAGGCCTGTTACTGGTGAGCTTGCTGGTCAACTTGCCGTTTATGGTGCAACCCATCCAGCGCGCTTTTGCGGCGGTGCCCCACAGCCTGCGCGAAGCGGCTTGGGTGTCGGGCCTGTCGAGTTGGCAAACCTTTTGGCGCATCGAGCTGCCACTGGCTTGGCCTGGTTTGTTGGCGGGCATGGCGCTCACCGTGGCGCACACGCTGGGCGAGTTTGGCGTGGTGCTGATGGTGGGCGGCAACATCGAGGGCGAAACCCGCACCCTGTCGGTGTCGCTGTATGACAAGGTGCAGGGCATGGATTTGCAATCGGCCCATGTGATGGCGCTGGCGCTGGTGGGTGTGTCTTTGCTGGCGTTGACGCTGGTGCTGGCGTTTGACCGGGTGGGCCAGCGTGGCCGTGCCCTGCAGGAGCGCTGATGACCGGATTGCAAGTGCAATTACGCTCGGCCAGCCCGATCCAGCTCGAGGCGGAGTTTGACTGCGGCGCGGGCGAGCTGGTGGCGCTTGTTGGGCCCTCAGGCAGCGGCAAAACCAGCATGCTGCGCGCCATCGCCGGGCTGTGGACACCGGCCGATGTGCAAGGCCACATTCGGGTGGCGGGCCAGGCCTGGCTGGACACGGCAGCAGGCGTGCAGCTCAGCCCGCAGCAGCGCCGGGCGGGCCTGGTGTTTCAACATTACGCGTTGTTTCCGCACATGACGGCTCAAGCCAATGTGGCGCTGGCCGCTGGGCCGGGTTGGTCGAGCGCCGATGTGCAGACCTTGCTGGCCCGCCTGGGGCTGGCCACGCTGAGTCAGCGCAGGCCCTCGCAACTGTCGGGTGGTCAGCAGCAGCGTGTGGCGCTGGCGCGGGCGCTGGTGCGGGTCATGCCCAGGCCCACAGCCGACTCAAGCCCAACACCCCAAGCACTGCCAGGTGTCTTGCTGCTGGACGAGCCTTTTTCTGCGGTGGATGCACCCACACGCCAGACGCTTTACCGTGAGTTGGCTGCTTTGCGCCAAAAGGTGTCGGTGCCCATGGTGCTGGTCACGCACGACCTGGCAGAAGCCCGCCGCCTGGCCGACCGGGTGGTGATTGTTGACGCGGGCCAGACCCTGCAAACGGGCGAGCCCGCCCGCGTGTTTGCCAGCCCGCGCAATGCCCGGGTGGCCGAATTGGTGGGCATTCAAAACCACTTTGAGGGGCGCTTTTTCAAGGACCACGCCGACTGGGGGCGCTTGCGCTGGACCGCTGCGGCAGCATCAGAAACGGGGCTGGATTTGAGGGTGTTCGACAAGAACAAGATCGACGACGGCACCCGGGTGACTTGGGTGCTGAACGGGGAACAGGTGGATGTGATGGCCGATGGGCAGGCGCCCGACATGGTGCCACCGGGTCACACCCGCTTGCGCTGCCAGTTGTTGGAGGTCTTGTCGCTGGGCGAGATCAGTTTGTGCACGCTCAGGCCGCAAGCCTTGCCGAGCCAAACCATCACTTTGAACCTGACCACTCGCCTGCTGCAGCGTTTGCAGGTTGGTTGCGGCAGCTGGGTTCAGCTGCAGATTTCACCCGAGGCGCTGCACATCATGCCGGTGCGGACAAAATAAAACCCGCAAAGCACGGGCTGTTGCGGGTTGGGTGGGTGCTGCCAGGGCGACGCACCGGGAGGCTGCAAAGCCTCAGGCCATGAACACGGCAATGAAGGCCAGCAGGAAAATCAGCACGGCACCAGCAGCGGGAATGACCACGGGAATGTGCTTGACCACGTTTTCAACGGGATCGTCGGATGTGTGAGCGTCGTTGTGATTGGACATGTGAACCTCAGAACAAGAATGGCCGTATTGTAGCCAAGCCGAGCGGGCCAATTTGTTGGGGCAAAGTGCCGCGCCCCAGTAATTCGGGACGGCACCTTGCACAGCGGCTTGGATGAGGGTGCTTCAGAACGGGTAGTGGCGCGGGGTGGTTTGAATGGTGACCCAGCGCAGTTCGGTGAATTCGTTGATGCCCGCTTTGCCACCAAAGCGGCCATAACCACTGCCTTTCACCCCACCGAAAGGCATCTGAGCCTCATCGTGTACCGTGGGACCATTGACATGGCAAATGCCGGAGTCGATCTTTCGGGCCACGTTGAACGCACGCGCAATGTCTTTGCCAAACACCGAAGAGGACAAGCCGTATTCGTTGTCGTTGGCACAGGCAATGGCCTCTTCAACGCCTTTGACGCGGACGATGGCTTTGACGGGCGCAAAACTCTCTTCGCGGTAAATGCGCATGGCCGGTGTCACATGATCGAGGAGCGTGGCGGGCATCAGCGTGTCGGTGGACTTGCCGCCACAAACCAGCTTGGCACCCTTGGCCAGTGCATCGTCGATCAGGCCGTTGCAATGCTCCACGGTGCCCATGCCAATCACGCTGCCCAGGACCACAGGCTCGGGTTTGCGTGGGTCGCCCAAGGGCAGGTTGCTGGCTTTGTTGGCAAAGCGTTTGACGAATTCGTCGGCAATTTTTTCGTCCACGATGATGCGTTCGGTGCTCATGCAAATTTGACCGCTGTTGGCAAAACTGCCAAAGGTCGCGCCATTGACGGCATCGTCGATGTCGGCGTCGTCAAGGATCACCATGGGCGCCTTGCCCCCCAGCTCCAGAATCGCGGGCTTGAGGTATTTGGCGCAGGTTTGCGCGATGATTTTCCCTACCTTGGTCGACCCGGTGAAATTCACTCGGCGAACCGCTGGGTGAGAGATCATGGCCTCTACAACGGCACCGGCGTCTGCAGGCGCGTTGGTGATGTAGTTCACCACGCCAGCAGGAAAGCCAGCTTCTTGAAAGGCTTCCACAATCAGTTGGTGTGTTTTGGGGCAGTTCTCAGACCCTTTGAGGATGACCGTGTTGCCGCAGGCCAAAGGGGTCGCGATGGCGCGCACACCCAAAATCACTGGGGCGTTCCAGGGTGCAATGCCCAACACCACACCCGCAGGTTGACGAATGCCCATGGCCAGACTGCCAGGCACATCCGACGGGATGACTTCACCAGAGACTTGGGTGGTCAGGGATGCGGCTTCGCGGATCATGCCTGCGGCCAAAAACACATTGAAGCCCGCCCACATGCCAGTGGCCCCAGTTTCGGCGGGAACCGCTTCGATGAAATCCGGTGTTTTCGCTTCCAATTTATCGGCCGCTTTGAGCAGCAGGGCTCTTCTTTCGTTGGGCCCTGTTTCGCTCCAGGTTTTGAACGCTTCGGCAGCTGCTTCGACCGCCAAAATCGCGTCGGCTGTGGACGCCGCGGGTGCGCGGGTGGCCACGGTGCCATCCAGAGGATTGCGCCTCTCAAAGGTGGCGTTGTTTTCGGCAGTGACCTTGAGGCCATTGATGAGCATGGACATATCGGACATGGAAATGCACTCCTGGAAAATGAAAAATCAAATGGATCGAACCGTTTTTTCTAGCGCTTGCGATGCGGAGCGTGTCTCGCTGGATGCTGCGCCCAAATAGGCTTCGCGGATGACACTGGAGCGCACCAGCAACTGCGATGAACCGTGCGCCACCAAAGTGCCGCGCTCGATGACGTAACCCCGGTCGGCGACGGCCAGTGCTTTTCTGACGTTTTGCTCCACCATCAAAACCGTGGTGCCGCTGTCGGCGATGCGCCGCGTCATTTGCAGCAATTCATCGACCATGCGGGGCGCCAAGCCCAAAGAAGGCTCGTCCAGCATCAAGAGCTTGGGCGCGGACATCATGGCGCGGGCGATGGCGACCATCTGTTGTTCGCCACCACTCATCGTGCCCGCCAGTTGGTTAAATCGCTCGCGCAGTTTGGGAAAGTCATCCATCACCGCACTCATGCGTGCTTGGCGGTCCGCCGCCGACTGCAACCATCCCCCCAGTTCCAGGTTTTCCTGAACCGTCATTTGTGGGAAAAGTTGCCGGCCCTCGGGCACCAAGGCCATACCGGCTTGAACGATCTCGTGGGGTTTTTCAGGCAAGTCATCGCCATTGAACAAGACCTCGCCGCGCATGGGTATTTGGCCAGACAGGGCGCGCAAAAGCGTGGTCTTGCCCGCACCATTTGGCCCCAAAATGACCGTTAACCCGGGCAGGACGTCAAAGTTCAAATTGCGAACCACTTCAAAGGGTCCATACCCTGCAGACAGGCCGCGCACCTTGAGCTGGGCTTTTCCTGATCCACCCAGCACAAAGGGTTGAGGGCGATACCACATCATGTCAATCCCTCCGAAGCGTTGACCATTTCGTCACCCAAATAAGCCTCGATGACTTCCTTGTTGCGGACCACTTCCGAGGGCCTGGCGTCGGCAATTTTTTTACCCTGATGGAGAACGATCACCCGCTCAACATGCTTGAGCAAGATCTTCACCGCATGCTCGATCCAGATGACTGACAAATCCAGCTCATCGCGCAGTCGGCGAATGAGACGGGCCATCTCTTCCACTTCAATTTCGGTCAAGCCTGCAGCCACCTCATCGAGCAGCAAAATCCTGGGCCGTGTCGACAAGGCCATGCCGATCTCCAAGATGCGTTGCTGTGAGGGGGTGATGGCAGCAGCCGGCAAATCGGCCAGATGAGACAAGCCAATCACCGACAAAATGCTGCTCACGTCACGCAGTGCCCATGGCACGCCGACCTCTTCGCCCCAAAAAATGTATTTGCGCGGTCTGCGGCCTGCAAACTGCAAGCCAAAGCGGATGTTTTCACTGACGCTCAAGTCTGCAAACACGCGCGGTGTCTGAAAAGTCCTGGCCAGCCCGCGTGCTGCAAAGCTGTGCGGAGCGGCACCGGCCAGGGACTTGCCCTCGATGGCGAGCTGTCCGCTGGTCAGCGGCGTGACGCCCGAGATGGCATTGAAGAACGTGGTTTTGCCAGCACCGTTGGGCCCCATGATGCCCACCAATTCGCCGTCTTGGATGTCCACACTCACCGCATCCACAGCGGTCAGTCCGCCAAAGCGCACGGTGATGTCTTGGGCACGCAGCAGGATGTTTTTAGGCGCCGACAATGCGTCTCTCCTTGGCGCGTTTTTTGTTGCGCGCTTTGTCCCCGCTCAAGTCATAGCGAAGATCTTTCCACCATTGGCGCGTATCAGTGCGCCAGTCTTTGAAGGTTTGCCAGCGCAAGGAAGCCAGACCGCCGGGCAAATAGAGCACACTGAGGATCAACAAAAACCCGAGTGTCATCATGTAAATCTGAGGCGCTTGCAAGCGCAAGGTCTCGGCCAAAATGCTGAAGACAATGGCCGCAATCAGGGGTCCCCAGATGGTCATGGCCCCGCCGATCAGGGCAATCAACACCGTCTGAAAACCGATGAACGGGTTAAAAGCCGTGTGCGGGTCAATGTAGGTCCAGCGCACGGCCATCGCAGCCCCCACGCCGCCCGCCACCGCAGCCGTGAAGGCAAAACCCGCCACTTTGATCCACCGCGTGTTGACCCCCAGGGTCTGGGCGCGTTGTTCATCGCCGCCAATGCCCAGCAGCGCCAGGCCAAAGCGGGTGCGGCGCAAGCCGATCGACAGGCCCACCGAGATCACAGCCAGCAACAAAACCGTGTGGTAAATGGTGCTCATCTCGGGCACGGTCGTCAGCACCCGGCCTACGGTGCCATGCACGGACTTCTCGTAATAGCTGATGGCGTGTCGAATCAATTCGGCCATGCCGAAGGTCAGCACAGCAAAGTAAGTCCCTCGAAGGTGCAACACCCCCAAACCCATGACCACCGCCACAGCCGCTGCCACGCCAGACCCCAGCGCGATGGCACTGGCCCAAGGCAAGGTGTCCAGGTTCATGGCCGTGGTGTAGGCGCCCAGACCAAAAAAGGCGGAAGTGGCCAATGACAAATAGCGCGAGGCGCCACAGAAGAAGCCCCAGCTGGTCGACAAGGCGACGTACATCAAGCACGTCAGCGCCATCGACATCGCAAATTCGCTGCCATACCCGGGCAGTGCCAATGCCCAGCCTGTCAGGCCAAACAGCACCAGCACATCACGCCACAACAAGTTCTTGGAGTTCATTTTGCAAAAAGCCCTCGCGGACGAAACAACAACACGCCAATGAAGACGACATAAGACAACAGCGCCTTGAGTGACGGGTTGGTGAAGTGCATGCCCAGTGCTTCAATCACGCCCAACATGAGGCCTCCTGCCAGTGCGCCGCCCATGCTGCCAAAACCGCCCAGGGTGATGACGATCAGGGCCGTCACGGTGTAGGGTTCGCCCATCGACGGCGAAATCGTGTAAGCCATCGAGAGCAAACACCCAGCCAATCCGGACAGACCGAGGCCGATGCCAAACATCAAGGGGTGCAAGGTGCGCGTGTTGATGCCCACCAATTGCGCACCCACTTGCGACTGCATGAGTGCTCTGACACCTTTGCCCAGCAAAGTCTTTCGCAAAACGAGCATCAAGCCCAGACTGAACACCAAGGCCATGGCAAACACCAACAATTTGTTGCCTGCGAACTGCGCCCCTCCCATGGCTACAGGATCGGTCATGAAGTCGTAGCCCCGAAGTTCCCCCCCCCAAATGGCCGAGACCATGTTTTGGATCAGGAACATCAGGCCAAAGGCCACCATCAAGCCGCGCGCTTCGAAAATGTCCAGGGTCGGCGATGTCGCATTGAGCCGCCTGAAGCACAGCCAGTGGATCACCAAGCCCAGCAGCATCAGCACCCCAAAGGACACAGGCAACATGAGCAAAGGCGATAAGCCAAACTGGGTCTGGACCATCCAAGTGAGGTAGGCCCCCACCATCAAAAATTCACCGTGCGCGATATTGAGGATGCGCATGAGGCCGTATTGCAAATTCAGCCCCAGCGCAACCAACGCGTAGATGCCGCCAGTGATCAAGCCACTGGCAATGAGCTCCAACCAGGCGGTCACCGACACAGCTTACTTCCAGACAGGTTTGTTGGTGTTGATTTTGGCGGTGGCCAACTTGGGTGGCCAAACCACTTCAAACTCGCCGTTCTGCCACTGACTGACCGTGCCCGGTGTCGCGGTGTTCTCACTGCCCGTGAACTTAACGTCACCAATGATGGTCTTGTGGGTGGTGTTGGCGATGTAATCACGCAACGCTTTTTTATCGAGGCCCACTTGCTTGACGCCTGCGGTCAGGATCTCCAAGCCAGCCCATGTGTGGCCACTGGCCCAGCGATCGGGTTCTTTGCCCGCAAATTTCTTGGTGTGTGCGTCAAAGTAAGCCTTGGCACCAGGGCTGGTCTTGGCGTTCCAAGAGCCCATGCCCATGACGCCTTCTGCGCCTGCAGGGGTCATGACGTTGCGGTACAGCTGGAAAGCCGTGCCCACTGAGGCGTAGAAGAACTTGGGGTTGAAGCCCACTTCTTTGGACTGGCGGCTCGCCAAAATCGTGTCGGGTGGGTAGGTGAAGCCCACAAATGCATCCGGGTTCTTGTCTTTGATCGAGCGCAAAACAGGCGACAAGTCTTTCACGCCGCCGGGGTAGCTTTTTTCTTCCACCATTTGAATCCCACTGCCTTGCAATGCCACTTTCAAGGCGGCGTAATTCTCGAGGCCAAACAGGTCGTCCACATAAATGCAGGCAATGGTTTTGACGCCATTGGCCTTGAACATATCGACCAAGGCATTGGTCATGGGCGCAGGTTGTTGCAGCAACAAGAAGAAGTAGGGCAACTTCATCTCGACCAGCTTTCGGCTCAAGGCCGTGGGTGCCAAAAATGGGTAACCAAAACGGTTGGCCAAAGGTGCGACGGCAAAGTTGGCGTTGCTGCCCCAAGGTGGCAAGACCAGATCGACTTTGTCGGAGCCCATCAGCTTTTCATAAGTTCTGACACAGGTTTCCACATCGCTGCGGTCATCGGAGCTGATCAGCTCGATCGGGCGTTTGACGCCTTTGACATCCAAACCACCTGCAGCATTGACCTGTTCAGCCCAGAGCAGGTAGTTGGGTTCTTGACTGACCTGAGCGCCGCCAGTCCATGGGCCGGTGCGGGCCATGGCGTAACCAATGCGCACAGGCTTGACTTGAGCACGCAAGGCGGGTGCCAGCGAAGCAGCACCCAAGGCTGCGGCACCTTGAATCATTTGTCGACGGGTAGTCATGTCTTGTCTCCTGTTGGTGGATCTGCTCAGACCCTGTTGTGTGAAAGAAAACCAACCCGTAACTTACTTGCAAAATGCCCACCGCGCTGTGCAATTTGTGCACTGTTTCAATACCAACATGCGTATTGGCATACGGGTAATCCCTCAATCTTGGCCGTTGAGGGGAATTTCGGGCTTGTTCATAATCGTTTTTTCATACCAAAGCCCCATGTTCAAAACCCTGTCCATGTCCACCGATGCGCTGCCTGTCAAAGACAGGATGGGCCAGTGGTCGGAATGGATCACACAGCAATTTGGGGGCTTGCAATCTGACCTTTACGGCGACACGGTTTTTGATGGACACATGCAAACCTCCCGTGCGGGTCAGGTCATCTTGACCAAGCTGGAGGCCTCCAGGCACCGGGTGGTCAGAACCCCACAGATGGCCCGAACCAGTGAAGTGCCCTATTTGAAAATCGTGGCGCCCTGGCAGGGCCAAGCGCAAGTGCATCAAATGCAGCGCGAAGCCCATGCCGACGTGGGCGGGTGGGTGATTTACGACACCACCACCGCTTATGAAGTGGCCAACCCCAGCCGTGTTGAGCATTTGATCGTCATGGTGCCCAAGGACCAAGCGGCCCAAAGAGGTTTGCGCTTGGAGGGTTTGATGGCCAGGCGTCTGGGTGCAGGAGGGATCTCGCGGGTCGCCTTGGAGGCGATGCGCAACACCTATCTGGAGCTGCCTTACATGAGTGACAGCGCCGCGCAGGGTGCAGGCGACTTGATCATGGACCTGGTCAAACTTTCTTTGTCCGAATTGGCGGGCCAAGAAACCGCCATGACCCAGCGCGAGGCCTTGCGCGACAGGATCAGACACCATGTTCACAAGTACCTCAGAGATCCTGACCTGAGTGTGGACGGCATAGCGCGGGCCCTCAACTGCAGCCGAAGGCATTTGTACAACGCCTTTGAGGGCGAAGGCGAATCGGTGGCGGCTTACATCCAGCGCATGCGCCTTGAGGCGTGCATCAAAGACCTGCAAGCCAGTACAACCAAGGCCCGTGCCATCACAGACATTGCGGTGTCATGGGGGTTTGGCAATCCATCCCACTTCAGTCGTGTTTTCAAAGAGCACACCGGCGCCAGTCCGAGTGACTTTCGCAATCAAAAGACGCTGATCAAAACCTGATGGCCATTCGTGCCCAAAGTCACATCAGCGCGTAAGTGGTGCTGGCCCGGAAAACACTCTTGCCGTCGTCGGCTCCGGCCAAGTCAATTTCGCCAAAGGCCATGGCCTTGCCAGCGCGCAGCACCCGGGCAGTGACCAGTGCGTCCTGGCCCGACAGGGGTTTCATGAAGCTGCTCGACAACTGCACCGTGCTGCAGGGCCGGAACTGCCCAAAGTGGCTGATCAGCGCCAGCACCATGGCCGTGTCGGCTGCGGCCATCATGGCCTGGCCGCACAGCATGCCGCCCACCCGCGACAGCTGCTCGCTTTGCGGCAAGCGCAGGGTCACGCTGTCGGCATCGACACGCTCCACTTGCAGGTTCAGCGCCTGCACCCAGGGGGCGAACAATTCACCCAGGGCTTGTTGCAAAGTGTCGTGGCTCACGGGGGCGGGTGTCATGGTGGGCTCCGGGCAGTTGGGGCAGGGTGCTGGCCGGTGCAGGGCCAGCGGGTGGCGGTGATTATCCCGCTCGACGTGGCTGTGGTGATCGACAGGGCCATGACTGTGGGCGAAATGGTTATCACGCAGGGCACAGGCTTTGAGTCTTTGCCCCTTTAAACTGAAATTTCTCATTCACCGACAAACAGGCAAGGCATGAACCGCTTTTCTCCGTCGACCCCCCGCATTCCTGGCATCCGTTTTGTGCATTCACCTGGGCCGACCCATGTGCCCGACGAGGTCATGCATGCCATGCAGCGGCCCATGACCGACTTGTCGGACCCCCGTGTAGCGGCCATGATTGCTGAGTGTGAAAGCGGCATGAAACGCCTGTTGCACAGCCCCAGCGCCCATGTTTTTTTGTTTGCCAGCAACGGGCATGGCATGTGGGAATCAGCAGCAGCCAATCTGGCTTCGCCGCAGCACACCTTGCTGCTGGCGGGATCGGGCCATTTTTCAGACCAATGGGCGATCCAGATCGAAGGCATGGGCATCGCCTTGCAGCGCACCCCTTTTCAAGAAGGCCACCCCTTTGACGTGGACGCGATCGAGCAAGCCCTGCGTGAAGACAAAGCCCACCGCATCAGCGCTGTGATGGTGGTCCACACCGACACGGCCAGTGGTGTCACCAGCGATCTGGCGGCAGTGAGGCGCGCCATCGATGCCGTGGGTCACCCTGCCCTGTATGTCGTGGATGTGGTGGCGTCGTTGGCCGCCAGCCCTTTTGACATGGACGCGCTGGGCGTGGATGTGGCCTTGGGCAGTTCGCAAAAAGGTCTGATGATGCCGCCCGGTTTGGGCTTTGTGGCGGTGAACGCCAAAGCCATGGCCTGGTCAGTCCGCCATGCCGAGCCGCGCTTTTACTGGGACTGGCAACGCCGCGACAGCGACAACCAGTCGGCCAAGTTTTGCGGCACACCGCCGCTGGCCCACATCGCAGGGCTGGAGACGGCCATCGCTTTGCTCGAAGAAGAAGGCTTGCCCAATGTGTGGGCACGCCACCAACGCCTGGCAGGCGCGGTGCATGCGGCGGTTGAGCGCTGGGCGGTGCCGGGGGCCCTGCGGCTTCATGCGCGCCAGCCCGAGACACGTTCGGCTTCGGTCACGGCCATCGAGGTGGCGCAAGGGATCGATCCCGAAGCGCTGCGCACGGTGGCGCGTGAACGCTTTCAGGTGGCCATGGCCGGTGGCTTGGGGCCTTTGGCCGGAAGGGTGTTTCGCATTGGCCATCTGGGCGACATGAACGAACCCATGATCCTGGGCGCGCTGGCCGGTATCGAGGCGGCCATGACGGTGCAAAAAATTCCTTTTGGCACCGATGGCGTGGCGGCGGCGGTGGCGTATTTGGCGGCTCAGACCTGAACTTGTCTCGCCATCTTGTTGGAGATCGCTCAGTGCGCTGGCAGCACCTGCTGCTCAGGGCGCAGGCGGGTTTTTCGGGTTGCCCATCCACGCCGTCAGCGACGATCGCATGGCTTCTTCGACCGACATGTCCAACACCTGCACCCAATCGCGGGGCACAAACACGGTGTAGCCGCCAATCATGTAGCCCATGGGCAGGTACACCGCCACGTGTTGCTGGGTTTGCGCATCCAGGGGCAAATCGGCCAGGCTTTGGCGCGTGACCAAACCGATGATGGACAAGTCGCTGTCTGGTTTTTTCAGCAACACCACCTGTTGCGCATCGCGTTCGTGGGGCGCGAAATAGTCAGCAAAACTTTTCAGCGAAGAGTAGATGCTTTTGACCAAGGGCAAATTGGTGAAGGGCAGCTCTACCCAGCCCAGCATCCGCTTCATGAAGGGCTGCGACACCAAAAAGCCCAGCACCAAAATCAAGGCGGTGCCCAGCACAATGCCCAGACCCGGCAGGTAGAAGTCGCCCGTGAACGGACGCAAGACCTGCATCGCCAAGCCTTCGACCCAGGTGACGAACAGGTACAGCGCATACACCGTCAGACCGACAGGCAAAAAGGTGATCAGACCTCGGAAAAAATAAGCGTAAAGGCGTTTCATGCGAGCGATTGTGACCGGGCGATAAAACACTGAAATGACAGGGGATAGACGTGCCGCCGGGGCTGCTGCATGATGCGCCACTTATGACCACATCGATTCTTGTTTTGGGCGCGGGCATGGTGGGCACCTGCACCGCCTTGCATTTGCAGCAGCGCGGTTTTGACGTGACGCTGGTGGACCGGCGAGTACCGGGCCAGGAAACATCCATGGGCAACGCCGGCCTGATCCAGCGCGAGGCGGTGGAGCCCTATGCCTTTCCGCGTGAGCCGGGCTTTTTGCTGGACGTCGCCTTGGGGCGCGGTGCCCAAGTGCATTGGCACGCCCAAGGGCTGTGGCAAATGGGCAGAGCGCTGCTGCGTTACCTGCACCATTCGCAACCCGTGCGGCACGCCCAAGCCACCCAAGCCTACAGCCGCCTGATCGCTCACGCGACCGATGAGCATGGCCTGTTGATCACCGCTGCGGGGGCGCAAAATCTGGTGACGCGTGAAGGATTTCGCTTCGTGTTCCGCACAGCCCAGGCGTTCGACGATGCGGCGCAGCGGGCCGAAGATTTGCACACGCGTTTTGGTGTGCGCTCTCAAGCAGAAAACACCGCGCAACTGGCGCTGGCCGAACCTGCTTTGCAAAGACCTTTGGCCGGCGCCGTGCACTGGCTGGACCCGTGGGCGGTGAATGACCCAGGCGCTTTGGTGGAGCGTTATACCGACCTGTTTGTGGCGCGTGGCGGCCGTTTGCTGGTGGGCGACGCGGCCAGTTTGCAGGCGCAAGGCGCGGGTTGGTCGGTACAGACCGCCGAAGGTCCGGTGCACGCCCAGCAGGCTGTGCTGGCGCTGGGCCCTTGGTCCGACGGTTTGATCCGCACGCTGGGGTATCGATTTCCACTGTTCATCAAGCGCGGATACCACCAGCACTACACACCACCCGCCCCAGTGCGGCAGCCCATTCTGGACGCTGAGCGCGGCTATGTGCTGGCCCCCATGCAGCGCGGCTTGCGCCTGACCACCGGTGCCGAGTTTGCCCCCATCGATGCCCCGCCTACGCCGGTGCAACTGGCCAAGGCTGAGGTGCTGGCGCGTGAATTGATCGATCTGGGCCAGCCCCTGGCCGAGCCGCCTTGGCTCGGCGCACGTCCTTGCACCGCCGACATGCTGCCGGTGATGGGCCCAGCGCCGCGCCACAAAGGGCTGTGGTTCAACTTTGGCCATGCGCACCAGGGCTTCACCATGGGCCCTGTGGCAGGCCGTTTGTTGGCAGAGATGGTGAGTGGCGAGCCGACTTGTGTCGACCCGACGGCCTATTCGCCGGGGCGGTTTGGCTGATCAGCTTGGGCTCAAAGCTTTAGCACACCCGGTAAAAGCTCAAAAACACCCCATCGGGTGCCCGTCGCCCGCTGCCGATGAACTGGCTTTCGCTCAGCCAAGCCCACTGGGGCGCAGTGGCTTCGAGCTTGGGTTGGCAGCGAAAGTAAACCTCGTCCGGGCTGACCGGCTGGCCGTCCATGATGCGTTGTGAATTTTCGAGCGATGCCACGCGCAAGGCGGTGTTTTGCACAAACACCCGGCTGCCATCGTCGAGCTCGATCACATAGCGCGCATCCAGGTGCGCTTGTGTGCCGCCATTCAAGATCAGCTGAAAGTCGGCGCCACCGGCCAACACCTTGCCATTCACACGCGGCCCTTTCACGGTCCCGCCAGTGATGGGAATCATGCGGCGCAAACCGGCGGGCGTCTGGCCCACCTCCACAGGCGCTGCAATGGTCACAGCCAGGTCGCACAGGTGTTCGAGCCGGGGTGGGGGAAGAGATTCGGTCATGGGTTGCCTTTACACTTTTTTGCTCATTATCAGCGCACCTCCATGCGCTCCACGCAATACAAAACCCGCAGGTGCTGCATGACCCGGCAAAATGTGCCGGACCGCACATCGAAACATGTCACAACACCTTGACCGACATCGCCTTGACCCGTTCGCGGGTCGGGCTTGTCATTTGGGGCCGCTTCGGTGTCAGTCCAGATTCAGACCAATCTTGCGCGACACCGCACCCCATTTGGCAAAGTCTTTGGCCACTTTGACGGCCGCCTGCTCGGGCGTGCTGCCGATCACGATCTGGTCGGATGCCTTGAGCCGTTCGGTCACCTCTGGGGTGCGCAACGCGTCGACCACCGCTTGGCGGAATTTGGCCACGATGTCATCGGGCACTTGTTTGGGCGCCATCAAGATGAGGCTGAAGTCGGCCTCGTAGCCTTTCACCCCGGCTTCTTCGATGGTGGGCACTTCGGGCAAAGAGGGCGAGCGCGCCTGGCCCGACACCGCCAGCGCCGTCAACTTGCCCGAGCGCACATGCGGCAACACCGTGGGTCCTGCCAGCAAGCCGCAAGGCACTTGGTTGGCGAGCACGTCTTGCATGGCGGGTGCTGGGCCTTTGTA
>JAIXOZ010000163.1 GCA_027486495.1 Comamonadaceae bacterium
CACACCCCCATGATGGCCCAGTACCTGGGCATCAAGGCGGAATTTCCAGACACCTTGGTGTTCTACCGCATGGGCGACTTTTACGAGCTGTTCTTTGACGACGCCGAAAAAGCCGCCGACCTGCTCGACATCACCTTGACGCGCCGGGGTCAGTCAGCAGGGCAGCCGGTGCTGATGGCGGGCGTACCCTTTCATTCGGTCGAGACTTATCTGGCACGCCTCATCAAGCTGGGCGAATCGGTGGCCATTTGCGAACAAGTGGGCGATGTCGCCACATCCAAAGGCCCTGTGGAGCGCAAAGTGGTGCGCGTGGTCACCCCCGGCACCCTGACCGACACCGAGCTGCTGTCCGACAAAAGCGAAGCCATCTTGTTGGCCGTGCACCAAGCAGGCAAAAACCGCTGCGGCTTGGCGTGGCTGAGCGTCACGCAAGGCGTGGTGCACCTGGCCGAATGTGCGCAAGATGAATTGGCCGACTGGATCGACCGCATCAGCCCGAGCGAGTTATTGGCCAGCGCGGGCATGACGCCCACGTTTGAGCAAAAACTGCGAGGCTTGAAAACCGTTGGCCGGAGCAGCTGGTCGTTCGCCTTGCGGCCCGACTTCCAGTTTGACGCGGGCCTGGGCCAGCGCAAACTGCTGGAGCAGTTGCAAGCCGCGTCACTGGCCGCCTGGAGCGCCGACGCCCTCGCCGACGCGCATGCCGCCGCCGCCGCGCTGCTGACTTACGCCGAACACACCCAAGGCCGCAGCCTGCCGCATGTGCAGCGTGTGCAAGTGCAGCGCTCGGACGCGCTGATCGACCTGCCCGCCAGCACCCGCCGCAATCTGGAGCTGACGCAAACCCTGCGCGGCGAAAGCGCTGCCAACTCGCCCACCTTGTTTGCGCTGTTGGACACCTGCATGACCGGCATGGGCAGCCGCTTGCTCAAAAACTGGCTGCTCAGCCCCCCGCGAGACCGCAAAGTGGCGCAGCAACGCCTGCAAGCCCAGGCCGTGTTGCGCGGCGAGAGCGGCGCAGGGCCCTGGAGCGGCCTGCGCGAACAACTCAAAGGCGCCAGCGACGTGGAGCGCATCACCGCCCGCACCGCGCTGCGCCAAGTGCGCCCGCGCGAGCTGGTGGCGCTGGGCCACGCGCTGGCGCGTGCGGCTGCGCTGTCGGTGCAACTGCAAGCGCTTCAGCCCGAGCCCGGCACCTTGTTGGCCGGTATGGCCCGTTGGCTCACGCCCCCCACCCACTGCGCCGAGCTGCTGCAAATGGCCCTGCTCGAAGAGCCCGCTGCGCTGGTGCGCGATGGCGGTGTGATCGCTGACGGCGTGGACGCCGAGCTGGACGAGCTGCGCGGCATCCAGACCAACTGCGATGCCTTTTTGCTCGACCTGGAAACCCGTGAAAAAGAACGCACCGGCATTGCCAACCTGCGCGTGCAGTTCAACAAAGTGCACGGCTTTTACATCGAGGTCACGCAAGGGCAACTGGACAAAGTGCCCGACGACTACCGCCGCCGCCAAACCCTGAAAAACGCCGAGCGCTTCATCACGCCCGAGCTCAAAACCTTTGAAGACAAAGCCCTGTCGGCGCAAGAACGCGCCTTGGCCCGCGAGAAGTGGCTCTACGAAGGCCTGCTTGACCAGCTGCAACCTTTTGTGCCCGCGCTCACCGAACTGGCGCAGGCCATGGCATCGCTGGATGTGTTGTGCGCTCTGACCGAGCGCTCGCTCACCCTCCATTGGTGCGCGCCCGAATTCACCAAAGAGCCTTGCATCGAAATCCGCCAAGGCCGCCACCCGGTGGTTGAGGCGCGTCTGGCCGAGCTGTCGGGTGCCAGCTTCATTGCCAACGACACGGTGCTGGGCAGCAAGCAGCGCCTGCAAATCATCACCGGCCCCAACATGGGCGGTAAATCGACCTACATGCGCCAGGTGGCATTGATCGTGCTTTTGGCCAGCATCGGCAGCCATGTGCCCGCCAGCCGCTGCCGCCTGGGGCCCATCGACGCCATCCACACCCGGATCGGTGCGGCCGATGACCTGGCCAACGCGCAATCGACCTTCATGCTGGAGATGACCGAAGCCGCGCAAATCTTGCACAGCGCCACGCCGCACAGCCTGGTGCTGATGGACGAAATCGGGCGCGGCACCTCCACCTTTGACGGCCTGGCTCTGGCCAGCGGCATCGCCACGCACCTGCACAACAAAACGCAGGCCTTTGCGCTGTTTGCCACGCACTACTTCGAGCTCACCGAGTTTCCAGCCACACACACCGCAGCCGTCAACATGCATGTGAGCGCCGCCGAATCGGGTGCATCGATTGTGTTTTTGCACGAGCTGCAACCTGGCCCCGCCAGCAAGAGCTATGGCGTTCAGGTGGCGCGGCTGGCGGGCATGCCTGCTGCCGTGCTCAACCACGCCCGCCATGCACTCAGCGCGCTCGAGTCGGGCGCCCAAGATGCACGCGCTCAGGTCGACCTGTTTGCCCCGCCGCCCGAAGCCGAAGCCGCAGGCCCCACCGCCGTCGAGGCGGCGCTGGCCCAAATCAACCCCGACGCATTGAGCCCCCGCGAAGCGCTCGATGCCCTGTATGCCTTGCAGCGCCTGCTGCCCAAAAATTAAAGAGTTGTTTCATGACTTACTGCGTTGCCGTCAAAACCCGCGCCGGTTTGGTGTTTTTGTCCGACTCCCGCACCAATGCGGGCCTGGACCAGATCAGCACCTTCCGCAAAATGATCGTCTATGAAAAAGCGGGCGACCGTTTTATGACCCTGTTGTCCGCAGGCAACCTGAGCATTTCGCAGTCGGTGCGCGAAGTGCTGCAAATTGAAAAACTGGTCGAGCCTGGCCAAGATGAACCGCTGACCATCTGGAACGCCAAAAGCATGTTCGACGCGACCCGCGTGCTGGGCGCGGCTGTGCGCCGTGTGTACGAGCGCGACGCTGCAGCCCTGCGTGCCTCGGGTGTGGAGTTCAACGTGTCCATGATCTTTGGCGGCCAGATCGGCGGCGAGGGCATGCGCCTGTTCCAGGTCTATTCGCCCGGCAACTTCATCGAAGCGACTGACGAAACGCCCTACTTCCAGATCGGTGAATCGAAATACGGCAAGCCGGTGCTCGACCGCGTCATCACCCCCAACACCCCACTGGACGAAGCCGCCAAATGCGCGCTGGTGTCGATGGACTCGACCCTCAAATCCAACCTGTCGGTGGGCCTGCCGCTGGACATGGTGGTCTACCAAGCGGGTAGCCTACAGACCGACCGCATCATGTGCATCGACGAGCACAACCCCTATTTCAAAATGCTGCGCACCAGCTGGGGCGACAAGCTGCGCCAGATGTTCGACAGCATCGAAGACCCGATGTGGAACGGGGGTGCGACCGACATCCCGCTCATGGTGTCCGCCCAACGCAACGCCTTGCTCAAGAAGATCACCACCCCTGAAGAGAAACTGATCTGATGGTCGCCCGCATCATCTTTTCGCACGGCAACAGCTTTCCGGCCAGCACTTACCGCGTGCTGTTCGACAACCTGCGCCAGCGCGGCTTTGTAGTCGACGCGGTGGAAAAATTTGGCCACGATCCGCAATACCCCGTCACCAACAACTGGCCGCACCTGGTGCAGCAACTGGCCGACTTTGCACGCGCGCAACAAGGCGATGGCGAGCCCGCCTTTTTGGTGGGCCATTCTCTCGGCGGCATCTTGAGCCTGAAGTGCGCCGCACGCCACCCCGAGCTGGCGCGCGGCGTGGTGCTCATCGACTCGCCCGTGCTGGGCGGCTGGCGGGCCACCACCTTGGGCCTGGCCAAACGCACGCCCCTGATCGGGGCCCTTTCACCTGGGCGCATCAGCCAAAAACGCCGTCACCACTGGCCCGACGCCCAGGCCGCGATGGCGAGCTTTGCACACAAAAAATCATTTGCCCGCTGGGACAAGCAAGTCCTGCAGGACTACATTGACCACGGCACCCACGACGAAGGCGGCCAGCGCGTGCTCAGCTTTGACCGCGACATCGAAACGGCCATTTACAACAGCCTGCCGCACAAACTCGACAGCTTGCTCAAGCGCAAACCCCTCAAATGCCCCGCCGCTTTCATCGGCGGCACCCACTCGGCTGAAATGCGCCAAGCCGGCACCGACCTGACGCACCAGGTGGTCAAGGGCCGCATCATGATGCTCGACGGCTCCCACCTCTTCCCCATGGAAAAACCCATCGCCACCGCTGCAGCGATCGAGGCCACTTTGCGCAACCTGGGCGTCTGAAAACCGTTGTGTGCACAAGGGCTGGGTGCTTGCGCCCCCACCGCACAGGTGACAGTGCCCCGTCAGCCCCTTGCCCATAATGCAGGGCAAACAAATTCAAGGTCTTTGCATGTCCTCCACCCACCCCCTTCGCGGCGTTCGCGTCGTCAGCCTCGCCCTGAACCTGCCTGGCCCTGCCGCCCTGATGCGCTTGGCCCAGATGGGTGCCAGCTGCACCAAGATCAACCCACCTGCTGGCGACCCCATGCAGCACTACACCCCCGACGGTTACGCGCTGATGCACAAGGGGGTGAAACACCACACACTCGACCTCAAAACCGAGGTCGGACAAGCCGCCTTGCACAAGCTGCTGCCCAAGACCGATGTGCTGCTCACCTCGTTCCGCCCCTCGGCCCTGACCAAACTGGGCCTGAGCTGGAAAACCCTGCGCAAGCAGTACCCCGCACTCAGCCTGATCGAAGTGGTCGGCGCCCCCGGCCCTCTGGCCGAAATCCCCGGCCACGATTTGACCTACCAAGCCGAAGTCGGTTTGGTCAACGGCATGGACCTGCCCCCGAGTTTGTTTGCCGACATGGGCGGCGCACTCATGGCCAGCGAAGCCACACTCAAGGCCGTCATCTCACTCAAGAGCACCGGCAAAGGCTCGCGCCACGAAGTGGCCTTGTCCGATGCCGCCGCCTGGCTGGCGATGCCCCGCCAGTTGCGCATGACCACACCCGATGGCGCGGTGGGCGGTGCGCACGCGGGCTACCGCATCTACGCCTGCAAAAACGGCCGTGTGGCCGTCGCGGCCCTGGAGCCGCACTTTGCGCAGCGCCTGTGCGAAGCCGCAGGTGTCCAGCTGGCCCACCCCGTCAAAGACCTGTTCAAGCCCGCCACACGCCAAGCCATAGAAGCCTTTTTGGCCAGCCAGACCCGCGCCCAACTCGACAAGCTGGCCGTGGCCAAAGACATCCCGCTGATGACGCTCCAATGAGTCGGGGGGCAACCCTGTGTCTGCCCCAAGGACTGATCTTGAGCCTTATTTGCCCGTGAATTGCGGTGCGCGTTTATCCATGAAATGCGCCACACCTTCACGGAAGTCATCACTCGCAAAACTTAGGGCCATCTCTGCGTTGGCCTGGCGGGTGTTTTCTGCCAATGTCTGGAACGGCGCGTCGTACTGCTGGCGCTTGATGACGGCCATCGAGCGGGGTGACACGTTGTCCACCAAATCACGCGCATAGGCATAGGTGGCGGCAGCCAAAGCGTCGGGCGCAAACAACTTGTTGACCAAGCCCATGGCCTGCGCCTCGGGGGCCATCACCTTGCGGGCCGACAGCAGCAAGTCCATCGCGTTGGCGTGGCCCACGATGCGGGGCAGCATCCAGCTCAGGCCATGCTCGGCAATCAGGCCGCGCCTTGAAAACGCGGTGGTGAAGACCGCGTTGTCCGCAGCAAATCGGATGTCGCAATACAAGGCGTGCACCAGCCCAATGCCTGCGGTGGCGCCATTGAGCATGCCGATCACCGGCTTGGGGATCGCCGGGTAAAAGCCATAGCGCGTCTGGTAATCCAGCCGCTGGTTCACATCAAAAGGTTTTGTCCAAGTGGTCGCCGTGATGTCGCTCGGGTCCAGGCCCTTGAGCAAATCCATGTCGGCGCCTGCGCAAAAACCGCGCCCTGCCCCCGTGAGCACGATGGCGCGCACACCGTCGTCTGCGGCAGCCGCGTCCATGGCCTCAAGCACTTCGCGCTCCATCACGGCGGTCCAGGCGTTGAGCTTGTCCGGCCGGTTCAAGGTGATGGTCGCGATGCGGTGCTCGACCTTGTAGAGGATGTCTTGGTAACTCATGGCTGTGCCTTTCAAGGAAGGGTTGAACAACTCACACCGTGCGCTTGCCACGGGCCAAAAACGCTTGGGTGGCGGGCTGGTTCAGCAACTGCTGGCTCCAGCGCTTGAGCACCTTTTCCAGGCGCGGCGCGGCCACCCCCAGCTGCACCATGGCCACACCGCCGTTCACCGATTCGCTGTAGTCGCAGATCAAGCCGTCACGCAACTCAAAGCGGCTGATGCCGTCGATCACCACCTGCCGCCCCGCAAACTCGGGCACACGCGAAGTGAAGCTCGACAACGACCGCGCATAGGCCAGCTGCCCGTTGCACACGGGCTCGAACATCTCCCAGCGGTAATCCGGCCCGGCATCGCGGTGGAACAGGTCGTTCATCATGTGGGCGATGTCGGCGCGGCCCGTGTGGTCGCCGTAGATGTAGTCGTGGTAAACGCCGTCTGGCGTGAAGCACTGCGCAAAGGCCTCGCCGTCGCCCGCCTCGGCAGCGGCCGAAAACCGATTCAACAAAGCTTCAAAAGCGGCTTGTTCCATGGTCTTGTCTCCTCCGTGGTTTTTCTTCAATCGGGCAAGGGGTCGGGCAAGCGCTTGAGCGTGCGCACCTTGGACGCGCTGATGATGATGGCCTGCAGGCCAAAGCCCAAGACCACGCACCAAAGGCTGACTGATACTGGAAAGCTCACCCCCACCACACCGCCCACGGCTGCACCCAAGGGGCGTGCCCCCATGCTGACCACGATGTTGATCGACGTGACCCGCCCGATCATGGCGCGGGGCGTGACCGTTTGGCGCAAGGTGGTTGAGGTGATGGTCCAGATGATCGGCCCCGCCCCAAAGAAAAAGTAAGACAAGGCCGCCAGCCAGCCCTGCGGCCAAAACAAGGTCAGCGCCATGGTGACCGCCGCCAGCACCGAAAAATAAGGCCCCAGCAAAATCGCCTGCCCAAACGGCAGCGCCCGCACCACACGCGGCGCCAGCAGTGCCCCCACGATCATGCCCACGCCATAGCAGGCCAGCGTCACGCCCACGCCACTGGCGTCCAGCCCCAGGTCGTTGATGGCATAGGGCACGTAAGCCGCTTGCAGCATGAACCAAGAAATGTTCCAGACAATGGAGCAAAACATCATGGGCCGGAGCAAGTCGCTCTGCCAAACCCACTTGGCCCCGTCTTGCAACTCCAGCAAAGGGTGGCGCGCAGGCATGGCAGCGCGTGCAGGCTCAGCAATCCCACGCAGGCACAACACCGCCGCCACCGACAACATGCCCGACAGCACAAACGCCGCCGACGCCCCGGTCCAAGCGATCAAAGCGCCCGCCAAAGCCGGGCCTGCCGCAAAAGCCGCGCTGCGCGCCAACTCCAGCCGCCCGTTGGCTTGCGCCAGGCCATCGACTTGCACGAGCGCGGGCACCAGCGAAGGCGCGGCCACACTGAACGCCACCGTGCCCACCGCCGCGATGAAGCCGATGACGGCCAAAGCCGCAATCGAGACGTTCCCCGTCACGATCAGCGCCAGCAACAACAACAAAGCCAAGGCCCGCAAGGTCTCGGCCAGCGCCATCAAGCGCGTGCGCGAGGTGCGGTCGGCCAGCAGGCCCAGCGGCATGGACAGCAGCAGAAACGGCAGCGACTGGATGGTGGCCAGCAAACCAATTTCACCGGGTCCGGCCTTGAGCAAGAGCACCGCCACGATGGGCACAGCGGCCAGACTCAGCTGCTCGGCCGACTGGGCCAATAAATTGGACCAGGCCAAACGGCGAAAAGAGGCGGACAGGACAACAGACATGCAGGGGGCTTTGAACCAACGCATCCACAAGATGCGTCAAACA
Organism: Comamonadaceae bacterium; assembly: GCA_027486495.1. Classification (GTDB taxonomy): domain Bacteria; phylum Pseudomonadota; class Gammaproteobacteria; order Burkholderiales; family Burkholderiaceae_C; genus Limnohabitans_A. Next base: position 7,912 of record JAIXOZ010000163.1, read on the forward strand.
AGGGACTTCCATTCTGGGCGCGGCCCAAGGCCCAGCATGTCGCCTAGGTGCACCCGATCAAGCCGCCCAGGTCACCAACCCAAAGTAGCTGGTGCCCAGCACCACCAGACCGAACACGATCCGGTACCAGGCAAACACCTCAAAGCTGTTGGTTGAGATGAATTTGAGCAACCAGCGCACGCACACCCAAGCGCTCAAGAACGAGAACAACAAGCCCACCGCAAACATGGGCGCATCGGCCACGCTGAGCAATGCGCGGTCTTTGTACAGGCTGTAAGCCCCCGCGCCAATCAACGTGGGGATGGCCAGGTAAAAAGAAAAATCGGTCGCCGCCTTGCGCGACATGCCCAGCAACATGCCGCCAATGATGGTCGCGCCGCTGCGGCTGGTGCCCGGAATCATGGCCAGGCACTGCACCAAGCCCACCTTGAGCGCGTCTTGCCAACGCATGTCTTCCACCTCGGCAATATGCACGGCGCTGGCCTGTCTGCGCTCGGCCCACAAAATGATGAAACCGCCAATGATGAAACTGGTCGCCACCACCTCGGGTGTGAACAGGTTCGCTTTGATGGCCTTGCCAAACATCAAGCCCAAAATGACAGCAGGCACAAAGGCGATGAACACGTTCAAGGCAAAACGCTGGGCATCGGCGCTGCGCGGCAAGGCGCGCACTGTGCTGCTGATCTTTTGCCAATACACAATGATCACCGCCAAAATCGCGCCCGTCTGAATGGCGATGTCAAACACCTTGGCCTTGTCGTCGTCAAAGCCCAACAAAGCCCCGGCCAAAATCAAATGCCCGGTGGACGAGATCGGCAAGAACTCGGTCAAACCCTCGACCACGCCCATCACGGCGGCTTTCAGCAACAACATCAGGTCCACAAACGCTCCTCGAAAAATCTGGGGGGATTATCGTTGCTTGGGCATGGCTGCCTCCAAAAAATCGACGCACGCGCCTGTTTGCGTCAGCCATTCACACCCGTCCACAGCATTTCGCGCCACTTGACCGGTCAACCGTCGCAAACGGATGGAAATCGGGCCATGGGCGCGCCACAGTGCAGGCACCACAAGCCATCCAAGAGAAAGAACGTGCCACTAGCCTCATCCCTGACGCCCACCATCGCCGTCCACCTGAGCCTGGCGCTCAGCGCAGTCGCCATCGGCCCCTGGGTCCTCTGGGCCCGCATGGGCTCCACCCTTCGCCCCCAACTGCACCGCGCCCTGGGCTACGCCTGGGTCACCTGCATGCTGGGGGCCTCGCTCACTGGGGTGTTTATCCGCGACTTCCGGCTGCCCAACCTCTGGGGCTACTCGCCCATCCATTTGCTCATTCCGCTGACCCTGTTCAGCCTGTTCCGGGCCTTCCGGTATTTGGCGGCGGGCAACATCACCGGCCACCGCAAAACCATGCAACAGCTGTATTTCTGGGCCTGCATCGTCACAGGTTTATTCACCCTGTTGCCCGGGCGCTATCTGGGCGACTTGGTGTGGGGCCAATGGCTGGGTTGGATCTGAATCACCAAAACATCGACATGCCAACACTTCAACACATCCCCCTCTGGGTTCTCGGTCTGTTCATCGGCTTGGTCGCACTGGGTTGGCTGCAGACCCGCACCCGGCAAGTGCGCAAGCTGCAACTGCTGGGCGCAAAAGTCGCGCTGACCGCTGTGACCTTGTTCAGCGTGGTGCAACTTTGGTGGCCCACGCCTTGGTTGGCCATCGCCCTGATCAGTTGGGCACTCACAAGTCTGTTCGTGAGCTGGGCCTTGAGCCAAAGCGCCGCCCCCACTGGGGCCAGCTACAACCCCGTCACCCAGCGCTTCACCTTGCCCGGCAGTTGGATGCCACTGGCCTTGTTCATGGCCATCTTTGCCTGCAAGTTTGTGGTGGGCATGCTCAGCGCCGTCGCGCCAGAACACATCCGAAGATTGCCAGCGGCCATCGGCATCAGCGCCTTGTATGGGCTGTTGTCCGGCATCGTGATCGCTCGGGTTTGGCGTTTGTTGAAACTTCAATGAAAGAGATGACATGAACATCCTTCTCAAAACTTTGACTCTCCTGACTTACACCTTCAGCTTGCTGGCCGCCAGCGCCAGCCAGGCACAAGTCACCTCTGTGGGCATACGCCAGATCCAGTCGGGCGGCATGACCATCACCTTGGTCTACCCCACTGCGGCGGTGGCTCAAGACGTCACTTACGGCGCATTCACCGTTCAAATCGCCAGCAACGCCGCGCCTTTGCAGGCCGATTCAACAGCGGCATCGGGCAAACGGGCGCTGATTGTCTTGTCGCACGGCACCGCTGGCAGCGCACTGCCAGAGCACACCCTGGCCGCCACGCTGGCCCGCGCCGGTTTTGTGGTGGCCCAGCCCGAGCACCGGGGCGACAACTGGCAAGACTTCAGCAAAGCAGGCCCAAAGAGCTGGGAAACCCGCCCGCAAGACGTGAGCGAGACCATCGACGCCGTGGCGCGTGACCCTGCACTGGCACCGCTGGTGGACACCCGCCGCGTGGGCGTGCACGGCATGTCGGCAGGCGGTGTGACCGGCTTGGTGCTGGCCGGGGCGCAGTGGCGCATGTTGAATTTGATCCAGCACTGTGCGCAGAACCTGGACGAGGACATCGGTTTTTGTCTGAACGGATTGGGGCAACGCCCAGAACTGCAAACCCAGCGCCGACGTCAATTTGAAATGGCACGCGGCGCACCCGAGCCCTACATGCCAGCGAACTTGAAAGTGGCCTATGGAGGGCAAGGCGTCGAAGCATCAGACCCCCGCCCAGACCCACGCATCGCCGCCGTCAGCCTGGCGGTGCCCGTCGGGGTCATCTTCACCCCCGAAAGCCTGGCGCGCATGCGCATCCCCGTGGGCCTGAGTACATCGGGCGATGACGGCGTGCTGCTGCCCCGCTTTCACAGCCAGCATGTGCTGAAACATTGCACTCCCTGCACCACCCTGTCTAACCATCCGCAAGCGGGACACTTTGACTGGCTTTCACCCTGGCCTGCCAGCATCGCCCAAACCGTGGCCGCCACCCAAATGCGCGGCGGCTTGCCCAACCCTGCATTCACAGACGAAGACCGCCAAAAAGCCTTCGACCAGATCGCGTTATTCTTCAAACAAAAGCTCTCTCAGCCATGAACACAAACACCCTCCTTGCCTGGCTCCCGCCCCATCACCGTCGCCCCTTGCTGCAGCGCTTACTGATCGTGTGGAGCGTGGCTTTGTTGATCGGCTTGGGCACTTGGAACGGCAACGTGGCCAAAGGACACCCCAGCGCCTTGGATGTGTCTCTGGTTTATGCCTACGCGATCTCCACGTTCATTTGGCTGCTGACCGATGTGCCGCGCTTTGCCTTCAAGCGCCTGCTGCGCTCACCCGCGCCCTATTACTGGCCGCCTGCGCTGCCCGCCACGCTCATCCTGTTGGTGGGCATTCCGCTGGGCTATGCGCTGGGCACGCTGGTGGGCGACGCGTATTCGGGCAAGTCCACCTGGGAGCTGTGGCACTTCAATCGCAACCGCTTTTGGGGCCTGATGGTCACCTCCATCGCCATCAGCGTCGCCTTCGTTGCGTATTTCAGCCAACGCGGCAAAGCCGAATCGCTGGCCAACGAGGTGACACAGGCGCAGCTCATGCTGCTGCAGTCGCAGCTGGAGCCGCACATGCTCTTCAACACATTGGCGCATTTGCGGGCGCTGATCGGGCACGACACAGCGCGCGCCCATGCCATGCTGGACCACCTGAACGACTACTTGCGCACCACGCTGCAGGCCACGCGAGTGCCGATGCACCAAGCGCTGCACCCGTTGGGCGACGAGTTCTCTCGACTGGGCGACTACCTGAGCCTGATGGCGATCCGCATGGGGCCACGCATGGCGTTTGAGCTGGACTTGCCCGATGCCTTGGCCAAAGCGCCTGTGCCGCGTTTCATCCTGCAGCCCTTGGTCGAAAACGCCATTCGTCACAGCCTGGAACCCCACGTCAGCGGCGGCCGCATCGAAGTGCAAGCCCGTGCTGAAGGCCCGCAACTGCTGCTGACGGTGCGTGACAACGGCAGCGGCATCAGCGAACTGGCGCTGGCCGATGCGGCCCGCCCGCTGCAAGCAGACGGCACGCAGGCCAACCCCTCTTGGGGCCTCACCCATGTGCGCCAACGCCTGCACACTTTGTATGGCCCGCGCGCCAGCATGCACATCAGCTCCTTGCCTTCCGGCGGCACCTGCGTGGTGCTGACATTGCCTTTAACAACACCCACCGCATGAACACCCCCGCCACCGCCCTGATTGCCGAAGACGAAGCCCTGCTGGCGCAAACCCTGCAAAACGAACTGCAAACCCTGTGGCCCGCGCTGCGTGTGCTGGCCACTGCGGGTGACGGCCTGAGCGCCGTGCAACTGGCGCTGCAACACCGCCCCGACATTCTGTTTTTTGACATCCGCATGCCGGGCCAAACCGGGTTGGAGGCCGCAGCCGAACTCGCAGAAGAGTGGCCCGAACACCAGGCCTTTCCACTGCTGGTGTTTGTGAGTGCCTATGACCAATACGCCATTGCAGCGTTTGACGTGCATGCGGTGGACTACGTGCTCAAGCCCGTGCGTGCCGACCGGCTGGCCCAAACCGTGGTTCGGTTGCAAAACGCCTTGCGTCAGCGCCAGCCCGCTCCACACAGCAGCGAGCAACTGGACCCGGTGCTGCAGCAACTGCGCGCCTTGCTGAGTGCATCCACCGAAGCCACCAAACCCGATGCCCCTCTGCAGCGCCTTCAACTGCTGCAAGCGAGCGTGGGCAACCAGCTGCGCATGGTGCCGGTGGACGATGTGCTGCACCTGGAAGCGGCTGACAAATACGTGCGCGTGTTCACCACCGACGGCGCAGAAGTGCTGCTGCGCACCCCGCTCAAAGAACTCACGCAACGGCTCGATGCGCAAGTGTTCTGGCAAATCCACCGGGGCTCTGTGGTGCGTGCCACCGCCATCGAATCCGTCACCCGCGACGAATCAGGCCGCCTGAGTTTGCGGCTGAAGGGCCTGCCCACCAAGCTGAGCGTAAGCCGCCTGTACGCGCATTTGTTCAAGGCCATGTGAACGCGCAAAATCATCGGGTCTTCAAGGGCGCTCCTCTCGGATCGCATCTGAACAGGTTACGCTCAGGGCTGACCCCAACACCCTCACGCCTCCTGTCCATGCCCACACCCTCGATTCAAAAAACCGCCCGCTTCGGCGCACTGGCCATCGCCGCCGTGTGGCTGGCCGTGGCCGGGGTGTTGTATCTGGTGTTTGAGCGCATCGAGCAAAACCGCCAGGCCAGCCTCAAGCCCTATGCGCTCAGCTCGGGCGACCTGGTCATTCCGCGCCAGCGCGACGGGCATTTTCATGTCGAAGGCGAAGTCAACCGCCAGCCCGTCACGTTTTTGGTGGACACAGGGGCCAGCCATGTCAGCGTAAGCCAGGCGCTGGCCACTCAAGCCGGATTGCCAGCCGGGCAAAACATCACCTTGCACACCGCCAACGGCCAACGCCCCGGCCAACTGGTGCGCAGCGTGCCCGTGCGGGCGGGTCACCTGGTGCTCAACGACGCCAGCGTCACCGTGGGCCTGAGCGGGCTGCAGCCCAACCAAGCCTTGCTGGGCCAAGCCTTCCTCAAACACTTTGACGTGGAAATCCGGCGCAACGAGATGGTGCTGCGCCAGCGGCCCTGAAGAATGGTTGAATATCTACGGCTTTTGGCCGAATCACAGACCCCATCTCACAGGCCATAAGTCGGCTCAGTGCCGCCACTGATCGCGCTGCCCCCGCCCATCACGACCGCCACCGCGCTCCCGTTCCTCCTCGCGGTGCTGCCTGCGCTCTTGGCCACGGTGCCCACGGTTGTGCCCGTGGTCCCAAATTTGTGCTGGGGGAAGAGCCCGGGGAGCAAACACCACACGCGGCGGGGGTGGCGGGACATAAATCACACGCGGTGGTGGCGGCGGTACATGAATCACACGGGGCGGGGCGTAATAAACTGGGCCAGGTACGCCCACCTGGCCATAAACCGGGACATGGCCGATGCGCGAATGCACCGACACCGACGGCTCCACAAACACCGGGTGAGCGCAGCCTGCCTGCACCAAAGCCAGACCCAACAACCCCAGCATGGTCAGTGGTCTTGAAAACGACGACTTGAACGAAAAAAGCATGACAAAGTTCCTCTGGTGACGTTGGCTTTTCTTGAAAGCATGCTCCCTGCCCCTTAAGCGCGACAGCCAACGCTTTGGTGCACCTCCGGGGCTTTACATTGGTGTCCATTCGTAACACGCCCCATGCGCCGGGGCCCACGCCACCCCCTAAAATCAAGCGCTATGACCACCCCCACCGACAAAGACACTTCTGCTGAGCACAAAGTCAGTAACTTCCTGCGCCAGATCATCGAAAACGACCTGGACAAGGGCACCTATGCCACCCGCCGCTGGGCTGGCAGCCCCGGTGACGCCGCGCACCACGCTGCTGGCGCGCCCGACCCGGCCATGATCCGCACCCGCTTTCCGCCCGAGCCCAACGGCTACCTGCATGTGGGCCACGCCAAGAGCATCTGCATCAACTTTGGCCTGGCCAAAGAATATGGCGGCGTGTGCCACCTGCGCTTTGACGACACCAACCCCGAAAAAGAAGACACCGAATACGTCAACAGCATCATTGACGCCGTCCAATGGCTCGGCTTTGACTGGGCCCAAATGGGCCAGGCTGCCGGAAGCGCCGCGCCCTACCAGGCCAGCGACTACTTCGACTTCATGTACCGCGCCGCAGAAGCCTTGATCCAAGCCGGTCACGCCTATGTGGACGAGCAAAGCGCAGAAGACATGCGCGCCAACCGGGGCGACTTTGGCAAGCCCGGCGTGGACAGCCCCTTCCGCACTCGCACGGTGGAGCAGAACCTGACGCGCTTTCGTGAAATGCGCGACGGCCAACTGGCCGACGGCGCGGCCGTGCTGCGCGCCAAGATCGACATGGCCTCGCCCAACATCAACCTGCGCGACCCGGCCATCTACCGCATCCGCCGCGCCACCCACCACCACACGGGCGACACCTGGTGCATCTACCCGATGTACACCTTTGCCCACCCTATCGAAGACGCGCTGGAGCAAATCACCCACAGCATCTGCACGCTGGAATTTGAAGACCAGCGCCCGTTCTACGACTGGCTGATGGAGCGCCTGTGCGAATGCAAACTGCTGGCCGCGCCCGCGCCGAAGCAGTACGAATTTGCGCGCCTGAACCTGACCTATGTGATCACCAGCAAACGCAAGCTGGCGCAACTGGTGAATGAAGGCAAAGTCAGCGGCTGGGACGACCCGCGCATGCCGACCATCGTGGGCCTGCGCCGCAGGGGCTACACGCCCGAGAGCCTGCGCCTGTTTGCCGACCGCATTGGCGTGACCAAGAGCGACAGCTGGATCGACTACAGCACGCTCGAAGGGTGCCTGCGCGAAGACCTGGAAAACAAAGCCCACCGCGGCATGGCCGTGCTCGACCCCGTCAAGCTGGTGCTGAGCAACTGGGCCGAGGCCTTTGGCAGCGACAGCTACACCGAAGACTGCACCCAACCCGCCCTGCCCCACAGCGCGATTGCCGAAGGCAAGGATGGGAAAGATGGCACTGAAGGCGCCATGCCCCCCGCTGACCGCGTGTTCAAGATCGGCAAAGAAGTGTGGATCGAGCGCGAAGACTTTGAAGAAGTGCCGCCCAAGGGCTACAAAAGATTGTTCCCCGGCAACGTGGTGCGCCTGAAGGGCG
>JAIXOZ010000124.1 GCA_027486495.1 Comamonadaceae bacterium
ACGGTCCCGAACTCCACAAAACGCCAGTACCAAGCGTCTTGCGAGAGGTTGCCCTTTTTGCCTTGCTTGCGGTACTTCTTGCCATGCCGAACCGTGACAAAGAAGGTCTGCTTGTTCTTATTCGACAACTCAGGGATTTGTTTCAAAATCACCGAGCGCTTCAAAGTGCCGGGTGGTGGCTGGTTAGGCCCCAGATCGTCCGTTGCAACAGGAGCTTGCAACTTTGCCTCATCCCGAATCACCTTGGCTCCGGCATAGACCGCTGCACGCAGGCCATTCTTGGCCACACGGGCAGGCAACTCTTTCAAAGCCTTGGCCAAAGCATCAAGGCCCTCGATCTGCACGCTCTCGTACTTAGCCATTCAATCCAGGCCCTCAGAGGCAAGCAGCGTGACCAATACATTGCTCTCATCCTCGTTCAACGCCGCGTGGATGTTGAAGATGCGGGCCTTGTAAATCGCCCGGTAGCCCGATACCACGCGGGTATCGGCGAGACTTGCCTGATAACGCACCGTGATTTGGTGCGAGATTTCGCTGGCCATGCGCTGCGCGCTTTCCAGCTCGCGCCCCGTCAAAGGCTTTATGTCGGCCCAAATGGTGGCCACATTCAGCCAAGTTCGGACCGGGCCGCCGTAGCTGTCTTGCGCATTGCTCTGTCGCTGCAAGGTAATGCGCCGGTTTAGCTGACCCGCTCGTACTGAACTCATGGCATAGCCCTCATACGAAAGCGACCTTGTAGGGGTCAAGCAAACCATCAATGAATGAAAGCGCTTCCAAACGGCCGCGACTTAGAACTGCAATCTCTTCGCGGTGGGCATAAAGGCTGCCGACACGCAACTTGATCCAGCTCTTGATTCCCTCTGGTACCTGGGCGGCACTGCCATACCCGGCATCGAAGGTGACCGATACCGCACCAACCTGCGGCAAACAAGTTGGCCAGATCTGACCAAATACGGGAGTGATGCGTGCTGGCTCACAGGCGGCGTCCACCGTGTAGGTGGCCCCAGGCATGACCTGCAGTGCCGACCCCATGTCCAGGTAGTTGATCGAGACGACTGACTGCACCGGCGTCTTGAACAACAAAATGGCGTGCCCCGGCAAGCTGAAAGCTTGACCTGCGGGTACGCCCATCAGAGACGGTCCGGGAAAGCAGTCGAGCACTTGCTTCCAGCGGGCAGTGGTGAACTGCCTGCCGGTCAGAGTTTCGGCTGCTTGACGGGCTGCAGTGATGAGCGATGCGATCAGCATGTCATCCTCGTCAAAATCCACCCGCAGATGGAGTTTGGCTTCCCACAGGGACACCGGCTCCTCTGAAGGTGGGGTGACAAGTTGCAATGGCATTTAAATCACCTGAACCACAGCAGCCTGATTGCTCACTTCTGCCGGTGCAAAACGGGGGTTGACTCCGAGCAACTGGGCCGATGTGATGCTGGCGGCCACGCCAACGGTCACTGTCAGACGCACAAAACCAAAGCCGTTCACAGTGTCAAGCTCTTCAGGCTTGACATTGACGAGCACCTGTTTGTTGTCACCCGTGGCTTTGACGATCTGGGTGATCGCTTTGCCACCGACTTCTTTGGCACCCGTGCCTAAACTGTCCAGCGCCTGCTGCAACTTGGCATCGACCGTGGCAGAGGTGCCTAGCGTGCCGGTTTGCACGAGTGCCACAATTCCGAGATGGTTAGCAGCAGATATCCAGCCGGTGTTGAGAGTGCCCACAGCTTGGCTGGCAGGGTCGATGGTGGCCAGAACCGAAAACAGCTCGCTGCCTTTTGCGTTGGGAAACATCAAAGTTCTCCTTCAGAGTGGGGGGACGATCAACGTGCGCCCAGTTGGACAAAGGGCGACATGGTCGTGCTGCCCTTGGCGGGGGAGATCGGCGCAGCGATCTTGGATTGGCCGTCCATGCGGAACGTCGTGCGAAAAGCCGTGAGGTCCGCATCGAAGTACAGGTGCATGGAGGTGGCCGTTTGCATGCCACCGGCCTTGGTGATGGTCTGGTAGTACGACAGATCGGCCAGCAGCACGTCACCCGCAGAAGAGAAGGTGTTGGCGTGTTGGGAGACGAAAACCGGACGGCCCAGCAGCATGCCGTAGGGCGAGACCTGGATGCCACCCGGGTTCATGCCCGTGGGCAGGTAGATCGGGTAGTTGCCCAGCATCAAGGTGAACAGTGCGGGCAGCACGTCGTTGTTGACGATCCACACGGCCTTGCCAAACGAGCCCGGCGGGAGGCGCGAGATCATCTTGGCCAGGTTCTGCGCCAGCAGGGTCTGCGTGGTCTGCCCCGACTCCTTGGCCACCGTCACCGTGGTGGCGTTGGTCATACACCCCACAGGAAGGCCAGTGCCCGAGCCGAACAGGATCGACTCGTTGGTCTTCCAGCGAATGGAGGTGGCGATCTTGTCGGGCAGGTAGGTCGACAGGGCATTGGTGTCGTCCAGCAACTCGTCGGTCACCGGCACCAGGGCCATGAGCTTTTTGAGACGCAGCGTCGACAGGCCCAGCACCGGCTTGGTACCGATGGCAGAAGCCGCTTCACCTTGCCAGTAGGCACGGATGCCGTTGGTGCCCCAGGGCGTGGTCTCGTCCTTGGGGAAGGCCATGGTGTTGCCCGTGATCTCCACGTTGTCGGTCATGGGCAGCAGGGAGTCCTCGCCCAAAGACAACTGAAAGATTTCCTGGGCGAACTGAGGCGGAACCAGAAAGCCGCCGTCCTGGGCCGAGCCTTCGCTACCGAAGGTGGCAGGAG
>JAIXOZ010000131.1 GCA_027486495.1 Comamonadaceae bacterium
TGATGTTGAACCGCCGTATCCCTTGCCTCAGCCAGAGTGACATCCCTGAGCGGACCCAGGCCAATCGTGTTCTTTCCGCCAGCACCCCAGCGAAAGATCCAACTCTTGTTTGGCTGACTCGGGTCGGGCGAAGCCTGAACTTTGAGGTAAAGTCCACCACCGTCGGCGTGAAGGCCGACTGTCTTGATTGATTTGATTGAAAGCGTGGTTAGCTTGCCCATGATGTCTGTATGTCTTGAAATCCAAGATACATTCTAAGACACACTAATGAGCAAGACGCTGTAGGACCGAGTTGGACAAACAAAGTTCAACGAAATTCGTAAGTCATTGATTTGTATAGGGTAAAACTGATTTATTGGTTGCTATTGAACAGCACTGGACAATAAAGTAGAATGACTCCCTCTCCGCCAAATCAACCCCGCATGGCACGCCATGTGGGGTTTTTTTCTGGCGTGCAACCTGACCATCGCGCATGTGCCGCAGCGTGTGCACTTTTGCAAGCGAAAAGGAAAAATGATGAAAAGCATAACCTTGATCGTTGCTGTTATGTCTCTGCCTTTGCTGCAAGGCTGTACGGTGCTGGCCATTGCCGATGTGGCCGCTTCCACCGTGATTTATGGGGTCAAGACCGTGGTCAATGTGGTGGATGCCGTGACACCCGACATCATCAACCGGGACAAGGACAAAAAGAAAAATTGAGGCGTGGATCAGGCCTGGCGGTGTTAGGTCTGATCTTTCCAAACATCCTGGCGGTATTTCAGGCCACCGTTCGCTTCCATCCGGTCGATGAAGCGGATGCCTTCAAGAGCCTCGCCATTGAGCCCATTGCCGTGCAGCTTGCCATGGCAAAAATTCAGCGTGGCATCGCCTAGTCAGCTTTCTTTGAGCCGTTCATCATGTTTGGCCGATGCGCGAACAACGATGCGCCGCCCAAGGGGCCAGCTCGAAAAACACATGCGAAAGTCGGATTCAGATGCCCAGCCAGCCGTTGGTGCGTGCGAAGTGCAAGGCTTGCGTGCGGCTGTTCACGCCCAAGCGGCGGAAAAGGCGCCAGAAGTGCACTTTGACCGTGTGTTCGCTGATCTCTAATTTTTCGGCAATCTCGCGGTTGGACAAACCTTGGTCCAACATCAAAATCAATTGCTTTTGGCGTTTTGACAGCTTGGTGGGGCCAGAGGGTAAAGCGGCATCTTCGACGGCGGCGGCTTCCTCGGTCACCAAGAGGCTGCGCAAACCTGCAATGATGAGTGCGGGGCTGTTGGATTTCTCAATGAAACCATCAGCTCCCGCTTCCATGCAGCGCGCCTCGTATTCGCTGGCGCTTGAACTGGTGACGACCACCAAGGGAACGTCAGGAAATTTGGATTTCAGCACTTGAACACCTGAAACCCCCAGGGTGTCAGGCAGCTGCAAATCGAGACAAAAAAGTTCTGGAGGGCCGTTCTTTTCCACGGTCGACTCCACCACATTCAATTTGTGAATGGGAATGATTTTGAGACCCGGTTTGACTCTGTGAAGCAGCATGGTGAGTGCATCACGCATCAAGGGGTGATCGTCAATCACATAAACAGTCATGTTTTGTTCTCCGCTTTAGACTGAAAGTATAAGGATATCAGAATTTCGATGATTTTTATACATTTTTTATTTAAAACATGAAAATCATTTTATTTTACGACAGTTGTCGCTCGGAGAACTTGTAAATTTTCTTGAATAAGGTCCCACGAAGCTGTGCCGACGCTTTGAATAAAAGACGCGACGTCCGGCATGTTGACCGTTGGAATTGATTGCAGTTGCGCAATGGCAATGCCTACTTGCTTTGGCGTGGCAAAGCCCAAGCTTTGCAGCAGCACCTGACCTTTGGCATCGACAAATTTGAAATAAAACAGACCGTCTTTTTCGCGGTATTGTTTGAAACTGGGAAGAGCTGTTTTGGTTTCTTTGATCGTGTTGCTTGTCGTGCCCGATGACAATGCACGCAAACCCACGGCATGGCGCAATTCGCGCATGAAAGGTGTGGCCAGTTGACGTGCCTTGTCGGCCCCGGCCAGCAAAATTTTGTCCATCTGCGCCGGGTTGTCGACCAGGCTTTGGTAATGCTCGCGCATGGGTGCGATTTCGCGGTCGATGCGCTCGAAAAGCATTTGCTTGGCTTCACCCCAACCGATGCCGTCTGCATAGGCGCGGGCCATGGCGGCGGTCTCGTCTGCGCTGGTAAAGGCCTGGTAAATCTGGAAGAGCGCCGAGCCCTCGGTGGCCTTGGGCTCGCCCGGTGCTTTGGAGTCGGTGACGATGGCGGCAATTTGCTTGCGCATTTGCGCTGCGGGTGCAAACAGTGGGATGGTGTTGTCGTAGCTCTTGCTCATTTTGCGACCGTCAAGTCCCGGCAGCAGCGCCACCGATTCTTCGATCACGGCTTCGGGCAGCACAAAATGCTCGCCATACAAATGGTTGAAGCTTGACGCCATGTCGCGTGCCATCTCGATGTGCTGGATCTGATCGCGGCCCACAGGCACTTTGTGCGCCTTGAACATCAAGATGTCAGCGCCCATGAGCACCGGGTACATGAAAAGGCCTGCGGTCACATCGGCATCGGTGTCATGGCCTGCGGCGTTGTTTTTATCCACCGCCGCTTTGTAGGCGTGGGCGCGGTTAAGCACCCCCTTGCCGGTCACGCAGGTCAAGAGCCAGGTGAGTTCAGGGATTTCGGGAATGTCGGATTGACGGTAGAAGGTGACTTTGTCCGGGTCCAGGCCCGAGGCGATCCAGCTGGCAGCGATCTCCAGTGTCGAGCGCTGGATGCGGGCGGGCTCATCGCATTTGATGAGCGCGTGGTAGTCGGCCAGAAAGTAAAAACCATCGGTGCTCAGGTCGCGGCTGGCTTGCACAGTGGGGCGGATCGCGCCCACGTAGTTGCCCAGGTGTGGGGTGCCCGTGGTGGTGATGCCGGTAAGAACGCGGGTGCGGGATGGGGAAGTCATAGGGTCAAAACCAAAAAACCAAAAAAGAAGTCAGCGCAAGCAAAGTCAGCGCAACAATGCAGCCAGCGGACTGAGGGTGAGTTTCAAAAAGTCAAAGGTCAGGCCCATCAGGGGCTGCATCCACCAGGCGCTGATGAGACCGGTGAGCACCAAACCCATCACGATGAAAAAGCCCCAGGGCTCCACACGCGACACCAGCACCGCCTGCCGCCAGGGCAGCATGCCCACCAAGATGCGGCCTCCGTCCAGTGGGGGCAGCGGAAACAGGTTGAAGACGAACATGACCACATTGGTCAACATGCCGGCTTTGCACATCTCGATGAAAAAGCGCTCGCTGACGCCGCTGCCGGTCAGCACATAAAACAACACGCCCCACAGCAAGGCCTGCACCAAATTGGCACCCGGTCCGGCCAGCGCCACCCAGACCATGTCGCGTTTGGGGTGGCGCAACCGGTCAAAGCGCACCGGCACGGGTTTGGCATAACCGAACAAAAACGCGCCGCTGGTGCTGAAGTACAGCAGCAGCGGCAGCAAGATGGTGCCCACTGGGTCGATGTGCGGAAAGGGGTTGAGTGTGACACGCCCCAGCATGGCGGCGGTGTTATCGCCCAGGCGCAGTGCGGCGTAGCCGTGGGCGGCCTCGTGCAGCGTGATCGCGAAGATCACCGGCAGGGCATAAATCAAAACGGTTTGGATGAGATCAGACATATTCAAGCCCGATTGTCTCAGACCCGTCCGGACTCCTGTGTGGACAGGAAGTGGCGACTCTCCAGATTCAATCCAGCGGCGGCAGCAGCGGCCATGTGCCTGGCATGCCGGTAGCGCCGGGACAGGCTCCCAGGCCCGGCCGGGACGCTTTATACCTGAGCTGGCAAAAAGCGCTCTACCAGCAAGGACCAGTAGGCTGAACCCACGGCCACGTTGTGGTCGTTGAAGTCGTAGCCGGGGTTGTGCACCATGCAAGCGCCGTGGCCCTCGCCCGAGCCATCGCCATTGCCAATGAGCAAATAGCAGCCGGGCACTTCTTCGAGCATGAAGGCAAAGTCTTCGCTGCCGGTCAGCGCAGGGCCTTGGCGCGTGACGTTGGCGGCCCCCACCAGCTCTTCGCCCACGTCGCGCGCAAAGTCGGTCTCGCGCAGGTGGTTGACCAGCACTGGGTAGCCGCGCTTGTAATCAATGTGGGCTTTCACGCCGTAGCTGATGGCCTGGGCATGGACCAGCTCGGTGATGCGTTGCTCCAGCAGCATGCGCACTTCGCGGTTGAGCGAGCGCACGCTGAGCTTGAGCGTGGCATGTTGGGGAATCACGTTGTTGGCCACGCCTGCATTGAAGGCACCCACGGTGATGATGGCCATCTCTTGTGGGTCGATGTTGCGCGCCACAATGCTTTGCAAGCCCATGACGATGGCCGAGCCCGCGACCACGGGGTCGGCTGCGCGGTGGGGCACAGCGCCGTGGCCGCCCGTGCCCTCGATGGTGATGGTCACGTTGTCCGAAGACGCCATGGCCGAACCATCGCGAAAAACCAGCTGGCCTTGCGGGTGGCCAGGCATGTTGTGCATGCCAAACACGGCGTCACACGGAAACTGCGTGAACAAGCCATCGTCCATCATCTTGCGCGCGCCGCCCAAGCCTTCTTCAGCCGGCTGAAAAATCAGGTTGACGGTGCCGGAAAACTTTGCCTTTTGGGCGATGTGTTTGGCCGCGGCCAGCAGCATGGCGGTGTGCCCGTCATGACCGCAGGCGTGCATGATGCCCACGTTGCAGCTGGCATACAGCAGTCCGGTGGCCTCGTCAATCGGCAGGGCGTCCATGTCGGCGCGGATGCCGATGCTTTTGATCCCTGTGCCTTTCTTGAGTTGGCCCACCACGCCCGTGCCGCCAAGGCCGCGCGTGACCTGGTAGCCCCAGGAGGTCAGCTGCTCGGCCACCAGGTCGCTGGTGCGGTACTCCTTGTAGCCCATCTCCGGGTGCTTGTGAATGTCGCGGCGCACCGCGATGAATTCATCGGCTTGGGCCTGCAGGGCCTGGAGTTTGTCGTGCAGAAAAGCGTCGGTGGGGGCGTTCATGGCGGGACCTCGTCGATTACTGGGCTTGCAGATTAATCGATTTGGCGATGGCGCGGTAGCGCTCGATGTCGCCAAGGTAAATGCGGGCCAGCTCGGCGGGCGTGCGCGAAGGCAAAACCACGTTACCGCTGGCTTCCAAGGCCTTGCGCGTTTCGGGCACTTCAGCCGCTGCATAGAAGGCCTTGTTCAGGGTGTTGACCACAGCGTCCGGGGTGTTTTTGTGCACCTGCACACCGGCCCAGAGGTCAAAGTCCATGCCTTCGAGTCCCTTCATGGTGGCCAGGGCGGGGAATTGCTTGAACAGTGCGTGCGGTGTTTTGGCCGTCACGCCCAAGCCCTGGATTTTTCCGTCGATGATGGTTTGGGGAATCGAGCCGGCCATGGGCAGGAAAGCCATGTCAATTTGACCGCCCATCAAATCGGTGAGCAGGGGCGCTATGCCTTTGTAAGGGACGTGCAGCATCGGCACTTTGGTCAGTTGGGAGAATTTTTCACCCACCAGGTGGTACAGCGAGCCAGGGCCCACGCTGCCGTAGCTCAGGGGTTTGTCCGAATTTTTGCGGGCCAGTGCCAGCAGTTCGTCCACGGTTTTGACGTTGAGCGAGTTGCGCACGGCCAGGATGGTGGTGGTGGTGGCAAATTGCGCCACCAGTTTGAAGTCTTCCGATTTGTACTTCACGCCCTGGATGGCCATCGGGGCCAGCACCAGCTCCATGGGGCTGCCCAAGCTCAGGGTGTAGCCGTCGGCGGGGGCGTTGACCAATTTGGCCATGCCGATCGCACCGCCTGCGCCGCCGATGTTTTCGATGATCATGGTTTGACCGAGTTTGGCCGCAGCGTCAGGCTGCACCTTGCGGGCAAAAAAGTCAGAGGGCCCACCGGCCGGGTAGGGCACGATGAGGTTGATGGTTTTGGTGGGATAGGTCTGGGCCAATGCGGGGCTGAAAGCGCTGGCGACTAAGACCAGTGTGCCGAGAAGGGTTTTGACGTTCATGATGTCTCCGGTGGGTTAGAAGTTCTGCATGGTTGAAATGACCATGAGCGCATCGTAAAAACGCCAAATCAATGTGTCCAATGACTTATTTTCCTGAAATTCATTCGTAAAATGAATGCATGAACCTCAGGCACCTTGAGTATTGGCTGGCACTGGCCGAAACCGGCTCCTTCAGCCGTGCGGCAGAAAAACTGCACATCACCCAGTCGGCCTTGAGCCGCAGCATCCAGTCACTGGAGGAAGACTTGGGCGGGATGCTGGTGGACCGTGTCGGCAAAAAAAATGAGCTGACGCCCTTGGGCCGTTCGGTGCTGGAGCGGGCAAGGCGCATCGTGCACGAGGCCCAGGAACTCCGACAAGGTGCCGCCTTGTTGCTGCAAGGTGGCTTGGGCGCCTTGCGGGTGGGCTTGGGTTCCGGCCCCGGCGCCATGTTGATGACACCTTGGCTGGTCTATATGGCCAAGCACCATCCCACGGTGCAGGTGACCGTCTCGCGCGGATCCACCGAGTTGCAATTGACCCAGTTGCGCGAGCGGCAACTTGATGCCTTGGTGGTGGATGTGCGGCGTGTGGAAGCCGCGCCCGACTTGAAAATCACGCATGTGGTGGAGATGCGCGCAGGCTTTGTGTGCCGCCAGGGGCACCCGCTGCTCAGCCTTCACCCCAAAGACGTTCCTTTCGAAGCTTTGCTGGCTTTCCCCATCGCCTCGATACAGTTGTCGCAAGAGGTGGCGCGTTTGCTGGTGGACCACTATGGGCCTCGGGCCAATCCGGCGCAAATGACCACCTTGCAATGTGAAGACATTGCGAGCCTGCTCGATGTGGTGGGCCAGACCGATGCGATTTACTTGGGCATCGAGGGGGCTGCCCGTCAAGGCATTGCCCAAGGCCGTTTGGTGGAATTGGGCATGGGCACGCCCCTAAAAGGGCAGGCTCGACTGGCCCTGATCACGCTGGCGGGCCGAACCGAGTTGCCTGTCATGTCGGTTTTTCGCGACTTTGTTCAAAAGCATTTGACCGATTGACGGCCAAAAAGGAATCAGGATGCAAGAGTGGCTTTACCCCATGGGCGTGGTTTTGCTGGGTTACACCGTATTGGGGTTGACGGGGTTTGGCTCTGCGTTGGTCATCGTGCCGCTGCTGGCTTGGCAATGGCCTTTGCCTGAGGTGGTCGCACTGACATTGCTGATGGATGTCCCCGCTTCGGCTTTTCACAGTGGTCTGAACTGGCGGCAGGTGCAGTGGCGCGAGTTGAGGCGTCTGCTGCCTGGCATGGTGGTGGGCACGGTGCTGGGCTTGTGGCTCATGGAGCACCTGCAGTCCCGCTGGCCCTTGCTCTTGCTGGGGATGTATGTGGCTGGGGTGGGCCTGAACGCCTTGCGCGTGAGGGCAACGCGTTTGGAGCCACCGGCCCCGGTCTGGGTGCACCCGGTGGGCGGGGCCATCGGCCTGGTGGAGATGCTGTTTGGCACCGCGGGCCCCTTGGTGGTGGCCTGGCTCAGCCGCCGCGTGGCCGATGTGCAGCAGTTGCGCGCCAGTACGCCCATGGTCATTGCCGCGGCTGCGGCCACAGTCTTGCTGGTCATGGCCTTGGACGGGCGCTTGTCCAGTGGACTGTTGTGGCAGCGCTGGAGTGTGTTGATTGGCGTGGCGCTGACGGGTGTTTGGCTGGGCCACCGCGTGGCGCACCGGGTACCGGTGGCGCTTTTACGTCAGATCATTTGTGCTTTGCTGGTAGTCAGTGGTTTGATGCTGGCGTTGGGGGCCTGGCGCTGAATGCCGCCAAGCTCGATGGCCCTCTGGCCAGAGCCTTTATCTCTACCCCCTAAATCAATTCAGCCTGTTGTCACCCCGGGCTTGATCCGGGGTCCATGCCAGCACAAACCTTAGATACCGGGTCAAGCCCGGTATGACACAGAGGCCAGTAGATAAGGGATCACATCAGCAGGTGTTCACCCGCATTATCTCCGCCAAGGGTCACGTAATTCACCTTGCGGATGTCCATCAGCTTGGTGCCACCGGCGTAGCTGATCGAGCTTTGTACGTCCTGCTCCATCTCAATCAGTGTGTTGGCCAGTTTGCCCTTGATCGGCTCCAGAATGCGCTTGCCTTCGACGTGTTTGTATTCGCCCTTGTTGAAGTCGCTGGCCGAGCCGTAGTATTCCTTGAACATCTCCCCATCGACCTCAACGGTCTTGCCGGGCGACTCTTCGTGGCCCGCAAACAAGGAGCCGATCATGACCATGCTCGCACCAAAGCGCACGCTCTTGGCGATGTCGCCGTGGCTGCGGATGCCGCCGTCGGCAATGATGGGCTTGGTGGCCACGCGGGCGCACCACTTGAGCGCCGACAATTGCCAGCCGCCCGTGCCAAAACCGGTTTTGAGCTTGGTGATGCACACCTTGCCTGGGCCCACACCCACTTTGGTCGCGTCCGCGCCCCAGTTTTCCAGGTCGATCACGGCTTCGGGTGTGGCCACGTTGCCTGCGATCACAAAGCTCTTGGGCAGCTTGCCTTTGATGTAGCCAATCATGTCGCGCACGCTGTCGGCGTGGCCGTGGGCGATGTCGATGGTGATGTATTCGGGCACCAGGTTTTCAGCCGCCAGCTGGTCTACGGTGGCGCGGTCAGGGGCTTTGACACCCAGCGAAATGGAGGCGTAAACACCCTTGGCGTGCATGTCGCGCACGAACTGGACGTTGTCCAGGTCAAAGCGGTGCATGACGTAGAAGTAATCGTTTTGCGCCATCCACAGGCAGATGGACTCGTCCACCACTGTTTTCATGTTGGCAGGCACCACCGGCAGGCGGAACTTGCGGCCACCGAGTTCAACGCCCGCGTCGCACTCGGAACGGCTTTCCACGCGGCACTTGCGTGGCAGCAAAAGAATGTTGTCGTAATCAAAAATTTCCATGAGAAAACCAAGCTCCAAAAAAGGATTCGTTGAAAGAACGAGTGAGCGCTTGGCCTGGCCGGTTTTTGGGCCCCTGAGATGAACCCATTGCGGGTTCAGGGCAAAAAAAACCGGGCGCAAGAATCTTGGGCCCGGTGGCTGATTCTACCCGTTTCAATTTTCCAGATCTTTCAGCAGACTGACCGTCAAGGCAGACTGCCATCGGGTCAACCGACTTCAGACGGAAACAGGCTGCAGCGGCTTTGTCGCCAACATGAAGGACAGCGAGCCCAGGGCCGCCAGCAAGGCCAGCAGACTGAAGCCCAAGCGGTAGTCCCCCGTCAGATCGGCCAGCACCCCGGCGATCATGGGACCGGCAATTTGACCCAGCGCGATGATGGCCGCTGACAGGCCCAGGATCAAGCCAATCGCGTTGCGGCCAAAGTAATCGGCCCGAATGGCCTGCATGAAGGGGCCACGCAACCCCCATGCAATGCCGTGGAACACCCCAAACGCCAACAACATGGCCATGTGGTTGGCGTAGGTCAGGCACAGCATGCCGATGCCATGGGCCAGCATGCACAGGGCGGCCACCTTTCTTTTTTCAAACCAATCACCCATGGTGGCCCCCATCAGCACCCCGGCCAGCTGGCCGAAGGTCATGATCAGGATCACCCAACTGGCGGTGGTGACCGAATAGCCCAGGCCTTCTTTCATGTGGGTGATGGCATGCACGTTGACCGCCGACACCACCAGCAAGGCCAATCCGTGGCCGATGGCCAGCATCCAGAAGGCCCGGGTGCGCAGTGCTTGCGCCACCGTGAATTCGATCTGCACCGGTGGTGCCGGGCGACCTTGGGCCAGGTCAGTGGCGGCTTGTGCCGGGTCAATGCCGTCGACGTGTTCGCCATGGTCTTCAGGGCGGCGGCGGATGATGCTGGCCAAGGGCAGGCCCGCCAGCAGGACCAGCACGCCCGAACCGGCCGCTGTGGCGCGCCAGCCCCATTGCTGCATGGACCAGGCCATCAGCGGCACCACCAACCCACCCATCGCCAGCCCCAGGCTCATGAAGGACAGGGCGCGGGCACGAAATTTCTCGAACCAATGCACCAGGGCCACCGACAGCGGAAAGTAGCCGCCCAAACTGGCACCCACCGCCATCAGCACGGCGCTGGCATAAAAAGTGGTCACGCTGTCGACTTGGCTGAGGAGCAGCAAACCGGCGCTGAACAGCACCATGCCCCAACGGATCATTTTTTGCGGGCCAAACCGATCCATCACCCAGCCCAGCACCGGGCCGATGATGGCCGCCTCAACAGACTGCAAGGCTGCAGCCCCGGACAAGGTGGTTTTGCTCCAACCCATCTCGTCGGCCAGCACAGCGATGTACAGGCCAAGGGCTTGGGTGAGGAACGCCGCCAGCAGGAACTGGATGCCACAAGCGGCCCCGACCATGCGCCAGCCGTAAAACACCTTCACAAAGTGCCTCCTGTGTGCAAACCATGCCTTGGTCTAAGGAGGGTTGTTTGAATGGGGACTGGCCAAACTGGCGGTGTCATGGGGTGTGCTTTTACATGGAGCATGGCTGGCCAGCATGTTGGCACGCCTTATGAAAGTGGCATGTCCCGCATTAGACCGACTGTGCGCTCTAACGTGTAACTGGGCAGCAACTGAGTAGAGAAGTATCTACGCTGAAGCAGGCAAGGTCGCGGCTGAACCTATCGACCCGCTTTGAGCGGTGCCGTATCAAGAGGCGCGACAGTGAAGCTGAATACGCGCCATTGCAGCCAATGCGTTGAATTAGTCTTGCTTGGCCTTGGGTCGCAAGTCAATTTTCAAGCGGGGCGCATCATTTTGTGTTGCGCCAGGCCAATGGGCATGTTCGACATTGGCTGAGGCGACCATGCCCAGTTGTGGAGAACCGTAATCGAAGGAGCCTGTGGCGCTGGGCTGGTACGTGTAGCACGCCAAACGGCTCCACAGTTGCGGGACGGAAAAGCATGATAGTGAGAAATTTTTCATCATTGATGCTCAGTGAATAAACGGTATATACAGTATGCGCATTTATTTGATTTTTTTACAACAAGGGCGGCTAACTTTGTAATTAAATGTAGTAAAAAAACATCGGCTGATTGCAAAAACGCGATGGTTGCAGCGGTCGCTTATTCGATGGATCGTTTGATTCACTGGGCCTGCTGGATGCGGCTTCTACAATCCTTGCCTATGCCGTCAGACATCTCCCCGAACACTTCCTCCCCCTTGCTCGCCCAGCTCAACGATGAGCAACACCGCGCCGTGGCCTTGCCCCCAGAGCACGCGCTGATCCTGGCGGGGGCCGGTTCGGGCAAGACCCGGGTTCTGACCACCCGCATCGCTTGGTTGCTGCAGACCTCGCAAGTCTCGCCCGGCGGCATTTTGGCGGTCACTTTCACCAACAAGGCCGCCAAAGAGATGAAGCTGCGCTTGCAGTCCATGCTGCCAGTCAACGTGAACGCCATGTGGATTGGCACGTTTCACGGCTTGTGCAACCGCTTTTTGCGGGCGCATTACCAGTTGGCGGGGCTGCCACAGACGTTTCAGATTTTGGACACGCAAGACCAGCTGTCGGCTGTCAAGCGGCTGTGCAAGCAGTTCAATGTGGACGAAGACCGCTTTCCACCCAAGCAGGTGCAGTATTTCATCTCGGGTTGCAAGGAAGACGGCCAGCGCCCGGGTGATGTGACGGTGCGTGACGACGAAACCCGTCGCAAGGTGGAGCTGTACCAGCTGTACGAAGAGCAGTGCCAGCGCGAAGGCGTGGTGGACTTTGGCGAGCTGATGCTGCGCTCCTATGAGCTGCTGCGCGACAACGTGCATGTTCGTGAACATTACCGTCGCCGCTTTCGACACATTTTGGTGGACGAGTTTCAGGACACCAACAAGCTGCAATACGCCTGGCTCAAGCAGTTGGCGGGTTTGCCAGGGGAGGGGGGGGAATGTGCCATCTTGGCCGTGGGTGACGACGACCAGAGCATTTACGCCTTCCGGGGTGCGCGCGTGGGCAATATGGCCGACTTTGTGCGCGAGTTTCAGGTCAAGCACCAGATCAAGCTGGAGCAAAACTACCGCAGCTTCAGCAACATCCTGGACTCGGCCAACCACCTGATCAGCCACAACAAGACCCGGCTGGGCAAAACCCTGCGCACAGACCAGGGGGCGGGCGAGCCGGTGCGGGTGGTGGAGTCGCCGTCTGACTTTGCCGAGGCGCAATGGTTGATTGAAGAGCTGCGCCACTTGGTCAAGCAAGACGGTTTTGAGCGCAAAGAAGTGGCGCTGCTGTACCGCAGCAACGCGCAAAGCCGGGTGCTGGAGACCGCGTTGTTCAACGCTGGTTTTCCGTACCGCGTTTATGGCGGTTTACGCTTTTTTGAGCGCGCCGAGATCAAGCATGCGCTGGCTTATTTGCGCCTGATGGAGAACCCCAACGACGACACCAGTTTTTTGCGGGTTGTCAACTTTCCGCCGCGCGGCATTGGGGCGCGCAGCATCGAGCAA
>JAIXOZ010000102.1 GCA_027486495.1 Comamonadaceae bacterium
AGCCCGTGCTGACACCCGCGTTGGCACCTTACGTGCTGATCAGCCCATTTTTGTTGCTCTTCCTGGTCTTCGGACTCTTTCCCATTGTTTTTTCCTTCGTGTTGATGTTTCACATGTGGGATCCGGTGCAGGGTCTCGGTTCCATGAAATATGTGGGACTTGAAAATGTGATGTTTGCCATTGAGGACCCCTTGGTGTGGACCTCCCTGAGTAACACCTTGTGGATGGCTCTCGCGTCGGGCATGCCGCAACACCTTGTCGCCATTCCCTTGGCTTATTTGATCAACGAAAAAATGGGTCGCTGGCGCAATGCGGCCATGGGTGCGTATTTCCTGCCCTACATCACCTCTACGGTGGCTATCGCCATCATGTTCAGCACCTTGTTTTCGACCGATTACGGCATGGTCAATGCTGCGCTGGCAGAAATGGCGAAATGGCCCTTGCTCACGGCAATTTTGCCCGCCGAAAACATTGACTGGTTGGGCAGTCCAGAAGCCATCAAGCCCGTGGTGTCCGCCGTGGTGTTCTGGCGTTACCTCGGCTTCAATGTGATTTTGTACGTGGCTGCCATGCAAAGTATTCCACGAGACTTGTACGAGGCCGCCCGCATGGATGGGGCCAAAAGCTGGCAACAGTTTTTCTTCATCACCTTGCCGCAACTCAAGCCCATCATGTTTTTTGGCGTGACCCTGACCGTGATTGGGGGCTTGCAGCTTTTTGAAGAGCCGTTCATTTTGACCGGTGGCAAAGGCGGCCCTGAATACGCCGGCATGACCACTGCCATGTACATGTACCGCACGGCGTTTGACTTCAATGACTTTGGTTTGGCCAGTGCCATTTCATGGATGCTGTTTGTCATCATTTTGGTGATGACTTTGGCCACGAACAAAGTCTTTAAAAACAAAGAAGGTCAAGCATGAGCCAAGCCATGTCTGAAGCCAAATCCACACTGGGTGTGATGGGGTGGATTTTCATTGTGCTGGGCGCTTTGTTGATGTTGGGCCCGTTTTATTTCATGTTCGTGTTTGCCACGCAATCGCGGGCTGACATTTTCAGTGTTCCACCCCCCTTGTTTTTTGGCGATCACTTCTTCGACAACATGAAGATTCTGATGGCCAAAATTCCATTTTGGAAAAACCTGGGGTGGTCGCTGTATGTGGGTTTGATGGGGACGGCGCTGACGCTCTTGTTTTGCTCCATGGCGGGTTTTGCCTTTGCGGTCTACGAATTTCGCTTCAAAAAACTGTTGTTTGCACTGGTCATGGGCACGATGCTGGTGCCATCGTTTTTGGGCATGATCCCCACCTTCTTGATCATGGATGCGCTCAACTGGATCGACCAACCCCGAGCGCTGTATCTGCCGGGTGCTGCCCCCGCCATGGGCATTTTCCTGATGCGGCAATACATCAGTTCGGCCATTCCCAAGGAGCTGATTGAAGCGGCTCGCATGGACAACTGTGGTGAATTCAGAATTTACTGGAGTGTGGTCGTGCCTTTGCTGGGGCCCGCTTTCGGCACGCTCGGACTCATCGCATTCATTGCCTCGTGGAACAACTTCATAGGTCCCTTGGTTGTGATGCGCTCACCTGAGATGTACACCTTTCCTTTGGCGCTGCGCAGCGTTCAAAGCCCGGTTGACACCGAGTGGGGCGCATTGATGGCTGGATCGGCCATCGCAGTCATCCCCTTGTTGATCATCTTCATTTTCTCTTCACGCCGACTGATCGAAGGCCTGACTTCAGGCGCTGTGCGCGGCTAAAACAACCCCTTTGAACATGAGTACCATGACCGTCTCTCGCGACCAGTTCCCCCAAGGCTTCAAGTGGGGTGTAGCGACCTCCTCTTTTCAAATCGAAGGCGCGCACGACCGCGATGGCAAGGGCCCATCCATCTGGGACACCTTTTGTGCTGTGGATGGAAAAATTGCCGATGCCAGCAATGGAAACGTGGCTTGCGAGCACTACCAGCGGTGGCCCGAAGACGTTGAATTGATCACCCGCTTGGGCGTCAATGCGTACCGATTTTCGATCTCCTGGCCACGCGTACAACCCGATGGTCAAGGCGCCTGGAACGAAGCGGGCTTTTCCTTTTATGACCAGTTGATTTCGGCGCTTGCCCAGCGCGGGATTGAATTGCACTTGACCCTGAACCATTGGGACTTGCCGCAGTCGCTTCAAGACCAAGGTGGTTGGGCCGACCGTGAGGTCTGCACGCATTTCACACGCTATGCCACCGAAGTGGCCCGCAGATTTGGCCACCGCGTGCACAGCATTTGCACGCACAATGAGCCTTGGGTCATCGCCATCTTGGGTTACGAACAAGGGATTTTTGCGCCAGGGATTCAGTCCAAGAAACAAGCCATGCAAGCGGTGCACCATCTGTTGCTCAGCCATGGCATGGCATTGCAAGCCATGCGTGGCCTGGGGCTGGCCACCGCCATGGGCATTGTGCTGAACCTGTCACCCATTTACCCTGCCAGTGATGACCCCTTGGACGTGGCCAAGGCAAAACTGGACGATGGCCTGATCCTGCGCCTGTACATGGATGCCTTGTTCAAAGGCGTGTATCCAAAGGACGTGATTGAACATTTGGGTGCCGATGCGCCGCCCGTGCACTCCGGTGATTTGGCAACCATTTCACAGCCCAACGACTTTTTGGGCGTCAATTACTACACACGCAATTTTTCTTCATGTGGCAATCCGTGGGATGTGGCCAGCACGGGCAACACCGTCACCGACATGGGCTGGGAGGTTTACCCACAAGGACTGACCGAGTTGTTGTGTCGCTTGCATGCCGACTACCAACCCTTGCAGTTGTGGGTGACAGAAAACGGCGCGGCTTTCAAAGACCAATTGGTCAACGGCGAGGTGGATGACGCGCAGCGATTGGCCTACATCCGCGACCACATTGCCGCCACACACGACGCCATGGCGAAAGGCGTGTCGGTGGGGGCCTACTTTGCCTGGAGCCTGATGGACAACTTTGAATGGGCCAGCGGTTACGCCAAGCGTTTTGGCTTGGTGCATGTGGACTTTGAGACACAGCAACGGACATTCAAAAACAGTGCACTGTGGTATCAAAAATTTCTGAGTGAGAAATAACGTGGCATCGATCGAACTAAAAGGCGTCACCAAACACTTTGGTGAAACCGTGGTCATTCCGGGCCTGGATTTGCAAGTCCGTGATGGTGAATTCATGGTGTTTGTAGGCCCATCGGGCTGCGGCAAATCCACCATGCTGCGCATGATTGCCGGACTTGAAAACATGACCGGCGGAAGCATCCACATTGGTGACGAAAACGTCAGTGCCAAAGGCCCCTCTGAACGTGGCGCTGCGATGGTCTTTCAAAGTTATGCGCTGTATCCGCACATGACCGTGGAAGACAACATGGGCTTTGGCTTGCGCATGTCAGGCACCTCCAAAACAGAAACCGCCAAGCTCGTTCAAGAGACGGCAGAGCGCTTGCAACTGAGTCCTTTGCTCAAGCGCTACCCCAAACAATTGTCGGGTGGCCAACGTCAGCGCGTGGCCATTGGCCGAGCCATTGTGCGTCGCCCCAAAGTGTTTTTGTTTGACGAACCCTTGTCCAATCTGGATGCCTCATTGCGTGTGCAAATGCGCATTGAACTGGCCAAGCTCCACGCCGATCTGAAAACCACCATGATCTACGTCACCCACGACCAAACCGAGGCCATGACGCTGGGCAACCGGATTGCCGTGTTCAACCAAGGACGGATTGAGCAGGTGGGGGCGCCGATGGATTTGTACCGTCAACCGCACAACCGCTTTGTGGCCGAGTTTTTGGGTTCACCCAAAATGAACATGCTCCCCTATCAATGGGATGCCGCCTCATTGGCGCTGAGCGTTGGGTCGCAAAAATTCAATCTGGCCCAAATCCCTGCCAACGCTCACGGTCCTTTGGCAGAGGGCGTTCATCTTGGGGTGAGGCCTGAATTCATGGAGCTGACCACCGAAGACAAGGGTCTTCCTGGTGTCATCGAGTTCCTTGAGAACCTGGGCGATGTGATGGTGGTCTACGCCCATGTTGATGGTTTAGCAGAACCTGTTCGCATCAAGGTGCGGCCAGATGCCCTCAAAACGGATGTAGGACAAAGAATCGGCTTGTTGCCCGATTGGTCTGGCACCCTCATTTTTGGGCCAGACGGCCAAAAAATTTCTTGAGTCATAGGATCAAAGATCATGCATTTCTATCAATGGGCAGGCGTTGTTTTGAGTTTGAGCATGGGCATGGCAGGTCATGCTGCAGATGTCGTTCAACGAGGTACTGGCGCTTGGCGCACGCAAGTCAGTTCAGCGGACAACCCTGTGCCTGCTGCACCGTTTCGCACGGCAGCCATGTTGGAGCGGGCGGCCCCCACCAATCAGTGGTATTCGTCCGTCATGTTCACCCGTTGGTCGGAAGTGCTGCACGCTGTGCCTTTGACGGCCAAAGCCAGCGCCAAGGGGCTTGAAGTCGGATATCCACAAAAAACGGTGGTGCCTACCGATCGCAAGGATGTTGAGATCCTTTATCCCCATAAGGCAGAGATCACCCTTCGTCCATTGGGTTTTGAGCCGAAAGCCGCCCTGTTGGCCGGGCATTCGGATTGGGCCGTAGACATTGCTTTTGAGGCCGAAAAGAACACGATGCTGACCACGGTGGCGCACGGCAGCCCATTTGTTTATGCCCAGCTCACCCAAGGCGATTTGTCTGTGGATTTGGCAAGCTCTCTGACAGGGAGCTTGTGGCCTGCTGACCCTCGCGTGTTGCTGGTGCGCGATGCCATCAAGACCTATGCTGCATTTGCACCAACGGGCGCTCAATGGGTGCAAGTAGGTTCTTCATGGCAAATGCGGCTGCCTGCTGACCGTCGTTATGCATCGGTGGCCATTTTGCCCAACGACCAAGACAGCACCGTTCGAGAATTTTTAGCTCAGGCTTACAGCCACATTGTGGACACCCGCGCCGACTTCCGCGTGGACCGGCAAAAGAGCGAGGTGATCACCAGCTTCAAGCTCAAAACCCGCACTTTTGAGGGACCCGAAGGCACAGGCATTGTGGGTTTGTATCCTCACCATTGGCACCAAAATCCAGCATTGCCTCAAAAGGCTTTGGGCAGTCTGGGCAGCATCCGAGGGGATATACGCCTTTTTGCAAGCAGCAGTTTTGAAACACGCTACCGTCATACCGGCTTTGTGCCCTATTGGCCGGGCGTCCAGGATGCTGCACAAAGCAAAGCGATTCTCAGCAACCTGTCCAAGGAGGCCAGACGTGCTCGCCGGATGATGCTTGAAATTGGTCAAGGGCCTTACTGGCAAGGCAAGGGTCTGCAGCGCATCAGTCAATTGATGAGCGTGGCGGACGCAGAAGGCGATGTAAAAACCCGCGACGAGTTGCTGGCGCTGGTGAAGGGGCGGTTTGAAGAGTGGCTGTCCGGACAAAGCAAGCGCACATATTTTCATTACAGCCCCACCTTGGGCACCGTGGTCAGTTACCCGGAAGAGTACGACGCGGTCAAGGACATGAACGACCACCATTTTCACTATGGTTACTGGATTCGGGCTGCAGCCGATATCGGACTGCGTGATCCACAATGGATCAAGCCTGAACGTTGGGGCGGCATGATCGACCTGTTGGTGGCCGACATCGCCACGTCAGAGCGCGGGCGCAAGGACTTTCCATACCTGCGCAACTTTGACCCTTACGAGGGGCACTCATGGGCTTCGGGTGTTGCGCTGTCGCCTGACGGCAACAACCAGGAGTCATCGTCTGAGGCCATCAATGCCTGGGCCGGCTTGATGCTCTGGGGCGCCTTGCAAGGGCGACCAGAACTGGTTGAATTGGGCACCTACTTGTACGCCACAGAGATCCAGGCCATTAACCATTACTGGTTTGACATCCATGGCTTGACCTTGCCCAAGGAGTACCAGAACGCTGAGGTGAGCATGTTGTTTGGCGGCAAGCTCGCGCACAACACCTGGTGGATTGACGAGCCGCGCCAAATCCACGGCATCAACCTGCTGCCCTTGACTTCAAGTTCTACCTATCTGGGTCAAAGCCCAGACTTCGTGCACAAAAACATGGCCGCGCTGGAGCGTGAGATCAAGATTTATGAAGGCCGAGGCAAACGCGCCAAGCCCCATGACATTTGGCAAGACCTGTTTGCCAAATATGTCGCGCTGGTCGATCCCGCCAAGGGCCTTGCGCGCTGGGACGAATGGGGCTCTGTGGAACTGGGTGACACGCGCACCCACGCCCAACATTGGCTCGCTTTTCTGGAGGGGGCAGGTGCGCCCGATCTGGGTGTGACCGCAGACACCCATTTCTATGCGGTGTTCAAGCATGCCAACCAGGGCAAGACGTACATGGTTTTCAATCCAGACCCACAAGCTCGAACAGTTCGGTTCAGTGACGGCGTTTCGGTTCAGGCGGCCCCTGGCAAGTTGACGGTTCAACCCTAAGTTTTGTCAAACCGAGGGTAAATGCCAGTTGCATGAGCGTTTGTAGCGTTTTTTAATTTAGGTGTGAAAGCGGTTTCAGAAAGCGCTTTCAGTTGTGGTCAATGTTCAGCTTTAATGAGGAAAAGGTCATGCGTAAAGAAGGTCGAATAAATTGGGCGTTACCAGCGGCCATGGCTGCTGCTGCGCTGGTGGTGGGATGTGGCGGCGGTGGAGTCAACGGCGTTGCAGTCACAGGCAAGGTCATGGATGGCTACCTGAATGGCGCTCAAATCTGCTTGGACGTCAATAACAACAAATCTTGCGATGCAAATGAGCCAACGACCACCTCCGGCGCTGGCGGTGTGTTCAGTTTGAATCCTCCAAGCAACCTCGATTTGACCACGGTCAGGTTGATCGCCAACGTTCCTGCAACTGCCGTTGATGAGGACAACCCTCTTGTGCCCGTGGGCACTGCTTATCAGCTGACCGCGCCTGGCAACGTGACCGTAGTGACACCTTTGACAACGTTGGCCATGTCTTACAAGGACAACGGTCAGTCATGGGCCCAAGCCGTTGAATCGGTAAAAACTAATCTAGGTATTTCAGACCCAGATTTTAAAGTAGATATCGATTATGTTGCTGAAGCCAATATCAAAACTCACAATGTTGCGAGATTGGTTGCAGGCGTCATTCAAACAAATCAAATTCAAGGTTCTGCCAATATCCGATCGATTATTGTCGGGATAAGTAGTTTTGCAAACAACGCATTTAATTCTTCAACTGCTTTGCTCAGTAGTGAGCTTTCCAATTTGGTGAATAACGGTGCCTATGCTGTAAGGCAAGTTACATTTGCCTCAAGTTATACACCTGACCCTGCATGGGTGGGCGAATTATCAGTATTCAAGCAAGGCGGTACTGACACCGATGGAATTTATGGTTGGGGTGTTGCTCCTGATACAAATATATGGGGAGAGACCTGGTCCGGTGCAGCGGGTAATGAAAGTGCCAATGGGCCCAATTTTTATTGGGGAAGCTGGTCGGGAGCCTTGGCTGGACTTGATTATTTTGAGAGCTGGGTAATGCGTCCTAATGGATTAAATATCAGTGGAATGACTAAATTAAATATAAAAGTTTGGGGGAATCCAGAAATCGCAGGAGCTCAACGATTCACACCAGTTCTTGAAGCCAGAGCAATTGATAATTGTGTTCCAACGGCTGTGTCTAATCGAGTTTTAGAAGCTGCTGCTCTTTCTTCGGGTACTCTAAATAATCAGTCTGATGCAAGATTTCAACTGGATTTAAATGCATTTGTGATTACCCAAAGTTGTGGCGGTACAGTTAGCACAATCTCAGAGTTTATCAATAGAGATTTAGTCACAGTCAGAGTTCGGATATACAAAGACAATTCACATTCTGTCATGGGTATAAATCTTGGGGCCATTTCATTTGAGCCTTAATAAAAAAGGAATGATCATGTTGAAGAAAAGCAATTTAAATGTAATCGGCGTCGCCATAGCCTTCATGCCGATTTGGGCAAACGCGATTGATCTGGGTCCTTTCACAATTACAGGCTTTGCCAAAGGTGAATTTGGCAGATCCAGCAATCAGTGTTCGAATTGCCAGTTTTATCCCAACGAGGACAGGCAGCGCCCCTGGGCTGATGCCACTTCACTTGGTGTCAGCTACGGGGCGAAAGATGGTTCCTTGACGCTGTTCCAGCCCTACATCACGACAAAGGAATTTGATTTGGGGCATGGATTCAAGGTGAAGGGCTTGCTTAGCCAGCGTTGGCGAGATGGCAAAAAGGATATCGATGGTGTTTTGTACGAAAAGAACGCCACGGTTTTGCATGAAGACTACGGCCTTATTCAGTTAGGAGCTTTCCCGACACGGAGCTGGAGTGTGGCCGATTACCCCTACGGCACCAGTTTGGGCATTGCTGACGCCTGGGCCTCAAGCGGCGCAGGGTATGGTTTGTTGACACAGGCCGTCAGGTATGGCTCACCTCTTCTCGACGTCGCAGGCGGTGATCTGTACCTTGAAGCTACTTACGATTCAGGCTCCTCCAAAGCCCAAGTGCGACAGCCCGCCTTGTATGAGTTGCATGCCAAATATGTGAAAGGCCCGTGGATGCTTGATGCCGTGGCGCAGTCCTCCACAAACGGACAGGCCATGGCTTGGGGTCATGGGCCCTTCATTGGTGTTACAACCACAGCCCCCTTTAACGACAACATTGTCGACAGCAACAAGCAGTCGGTTTTGATGCTGATAGCGCGCTATCAGCTCAATGCCAAAACTGATTTGTATGGGGGTATTCGTCACAACCGTTGGAGTGGTTCAAAAGCCGTCGTCACCGGAAGTGGTGCGTCAGGTCTCTTGTGGAGCAATATGTTCAACGTGGATGGCGTAGACGCAAACACGAACAAGGCCTACAGCGCCAGTTCGACGGACATCAGCTTGGGTGCTGTCTATCGATTTGCACCTAAATGGAATGTGAACACCGGTATGGTGTATTTGGACAAAGCCCGCACCCAAAACCCGCTTGAAAGAGGGCAGTCCAACACCATGCTCCTTAACACATTGGGTCTTGGCTATGAAATTCAGCCCGGATTTTCCGTGTATGGATTTGCCGGCATGGTGAATTTCGGCAAAAAAGGTTTGGCACCTTTGAGCATGCCTGGGCACGCCGCATTCACAGGGGTGGACCCTCGAATTGCCAAGTCTGGCAATTGGATGGGTGCAGGATTTGTCTACACCTTCTGACCGGGTGAAGCGGTTTGGGGCCATCATCATGACAACAGTCTTGGCCGGCTGTGGGGGCGGTGGTGGTTCAATGACCGCCACCTCCCTGTCCTTAACCATGCCCGACAGTTATGAGTTGAGGTGGTCTGATGAATTCACAGAAGCAGGCCCACCCGATGCCGCTTGGTCTTACGATTTGGGTTCACCGGAGTTGGGTTCGGGTAACGTATGGGGTAACTTCGAGAAGCAGTTCTATACCCGGGAGGCATCCAATGTTTTTGTCAGAAATGGGTTATTGACCATCCAAGTCCTTGAAGGTGTCCCTCCAGAGGCACCATCAGGTTTGGGTTTGGTTGCCACCTCTGCTCGCATCACAACCAACACTGATGCGTACTTCAGCGCCTTGAACGTAACACCCTATGGTTTTTATGAAATCAAAGCCAAGGTGCCGTGCGTTGCAGGGGCTTGGCCGGCGATCTGGCTGATGGGTAAAACCGGTTCATGGCCTGCTCGTGGCGAAATTGACATCATGGAGTGGTTTGGATCCGAATTCACAACTCAGCCAAACCAAGTCCTCTCAGCATTACATACACGCAACCATTTTGGAGGCAATGCACGATCTGCCAAACAAGAGGTGACGAATATGTGTGGCAAATTCCATCGCTTTCAGTTGCATTGGAGCGCCAATGAAATACTCATTGGCGTTAACGGGATCCCAACTGTTTCGTACAAAAAACCCAAAAATGCCAGCACAGATGATTGGCCGTTTGATCAACCCGCGTATCTTTTATTGAATGTGGCTGTTGGAGGCACCAACGGTGGCCATGTTGTACCGGCAAACTTGCCCGCGATGACCATGCAAGTGGATTACGTCAAGGTTTGGCAAAGGCCATAACAATCATAATCCTGACTTTAGGGAATAAAGCATCACAAGCGCATGACAATGACTTCCAAACGTGCGACTCCACAAACAACGCCATCCGGTTCAATTGCCACCAAAGTCCGCGCCACCTTGACGATGGTCGCCAAGCAAGCCGGCGTGTCGCCCAGTACCGTCTCGCGCATCTTGAACGGCACAGCGCAGGTGAGCGA
>JAIXOZ010000026.1 GCA_027486495.1 Comamonadaceae bacterium
TCGTCGTCGGTGCCCGACAACGTCAGGCCGCTGACAACGGTACCGGGCGTGGCGTTTTCTGCAATGGTGATGTTGCCGCTGTTGCTGTCCGTGATGACCGGCGCTTCGTTGACGTTGGTAACGTTGATGGTGAAGCTCTTCGTGATGAAGCTTTTTGTGTCCGAGCCGAGGACGCTGCTGGTGGCTTTGACGGCGATGGTGTATTCGGAAGCGTCTTCGTAGTCGAGGCTCTTGCCTTCGGCCAGCTTGATCTGGTTGCCGTCGAGCACAAACAGGCCATTGGGATTACCGACCAGGCTGAGGGTGACGGTGGTGCCATTGTCGGCATCGCTGCCCTGCAGCTGCAAATTGGCCACAGCAGTGCCGCTGGCGGCATTTTCCGAGATGGTGTTGAGCCCATTGTTGCTGGTGTCGCTGTCCACCAACAACACGGGGCTGCCCACCACGGCAGAGCCGGTGATGGTGACGGTCAAGGTCGATTGGGTCGTGGCTGTGCCGTCTGTCACGCCAAACAAAAACACATCGCGCAAAGTGGCGTTAGGCGCCAGTGCGTTGACGGTGTCATTGGCCGGGTCCAGTTGGTAGGTGTAACTGCCGTTGACCAGACTCAAGGTTCCGTATTCGCCCACCCAAGGGCCCGTGCTGGCAAAGTCCGATTGGCCTTTGATTTCTTTGACGGTGAGCGCATCACCGTCGGCGTCAGTGGCTCCGTCCAAAAGATCTGCCGTGGCAGCGCTGTCGATGCCAGCACTTTCCAGCCCCAACTGAACCACAGCCACTTTGGGCGCGTCGTTTTGGGTGTCCAAAGCCAGAGTCAAGGTGCCCAGGTCAGTGCTGGTGCCGCTGCTGACTTCGTAGGTGAAGGTGTCGGTCACCACGCTGTTGGCGGGCACGTTTTTGGTCACGGTGTAGGTGTAGCTGCCGTCGGCCTTCACAAGGAGTGTGCCGTATTCGCCGCTCAAACTCAGCTCTGTGCTCAAGTCTGTCAAACTGGCAGCGATGAGGGTTGCGCCCTTGATGGCGGCCGAAATGAGTTTGGTCCCACTGCCCGACAAATCGTTGCTCAGAAGGTTGCCACTCAAGTCAGTCCAGTCGGCTGTACCCGCTTTGTTGATCAGGCCGAAATCGTCCACCGCCACCATGGTGCTTTGGCTGGCGTCTGCGACCACCAGCGTCTTCACACTGGACTTGGCGGTGTTGACCAGTTCTAGCAGAGCATCGCCGCTGAAGCTGTTGGTGTTGATGGCAATGGCGCCGCCAGATGATGCCGAAGCCGCCACGGCGGGCAGCAAGCTTTCTTGCACCACGATTTGGAGGGCGACAGCTTGTGTCAAGACCGTCAAGGCGCTGCTCAGGGAAATTCCATTGACTGCGGCAAGGATGGCGCTGTCCACAGAGCTGGACATGCTGGCGTTGACCGTTGCCATGGCTGTGGCAGCTGCGATGAGGGTGGCGTCGTCTATGACCACGCCTGCGCCCGATGCAGCGGCCTGCAAGGTGGTGCTCAGGGAGGCCGAAGAGTCCAGGTCCAGGCCTGTGGAGCTGGCTTGTGCAACCAATGAAGCTGCCACCGAAGTGACCAAGTCAGACAGGGAGAAGTTGGCATCCAATGACTGCACGACGGTGGCCGCCATGCTGATCAGGTTGGCAACTTTGATCGAAGCGGTCTGGACTTTGAGGGCCGCCGCGATTTCCGCAGAGCTGCCCGAGACCAAGGTGGCCAAGGGGTCGTATTGGGACAGATCGATGCTGGCACCAATGCCCAGCGTTGATTTGAGAGCGCCCAGCTTGTCGGCATCACCGTTTGTGGCCACCACCAAGGTGGTCAATGGCGTGATCACTGTAGCGCCTTCTGGGGCTGACAGCACGCTGGTGAAAACACTGCCCGTCGAGATGTCGGTCGTGTCGCCGGTTGGCGCGTTGGTCAACAAGGCACGCAGCTCGTCGGTCAAGCCCGTCAAGCGCAGGGTGCCCGAGCCATTGGTCAGGTTTTCGAACGCGCCGCTGGCGTCTGTGAAGACGTAGGATTCTCCAGAGTCAAATTGTTTGTCACCGTCGGCATCGCGCCAGACCAGTGCGTTGGCCAAGTAACCGTCAATCGCGGCACCGTCCGACCCGAGGTCTTGGACGCTGATGGTGACGGATTTGGTGACGCTCAATGTGCCTGGCTCACCCACTACGCCGTCGCTGGCGATCACGATGATGCTGTAGCTGGCCTTGTCTTCGTATTTGGCCGATGCCCTGAGTGTGACGACACCAGTGCTGGCGTCGATGTTGAAGTAATTTGCATCGGTGCCGTCCAGGCTGTAGCGCAAGTTGGCGCCTAGGTCCTCATCGCTGGCCTCTACGGTGTAGACCACCGTGCTGGTGGCTGCGTTTTCTGCCACGGTGCCGGTGGCGCCTGAGTTGATCACAGGCGCTTCGTTGACGTTGGTGACGTTGATGCTCAACGCCTGCGTGCTTTTGTCCACACCATCGCTGGCCTCAAGAACAATGCTGTAGGTGTTGCTTTCAGCGGCTGAGCCTGGGTCTTCAAAGTTGGGCGCCGCTGCAAATTTGAGCGCACCCGTGCTGGCGTCAATTGTGAACATGTCAGCGTCGGCACCGGTGATGCGGTAAGTCAGCACATCGCTTTCAATGTCGGTTGCAATGGCGGTGTAAAAGTCGCTGCTGGTGTTTTCTGACACGCTGACCGAGGTGGCCGAGGTCATGTCGGGTGCGTCGTTGACGGCGGTGACATCAATCGTCACCGTGTTGGGAATGGCGTCGAATGCGCCTGCGCTGTCCTGCACGCTGAAAGTGAAACTGGCAGAGCCCGAGGCATTGGCAGCGGGTACAAAAGTCAGTTCGGCGATGGCAGCCTCTAGAATGACTTGACCGTCTGTGACGTTGATGCCATTGAGCTTGAGTAAGCCCGCATCAGCATGAGGCAAGCTGTCGATGCGCACAGCAAAAAAGCTTTGACCCGGGTCTTGGTCTGCAAAGCCAAAGTTGGCGGCACTGAAGCCCAAGGCGGTGTCTTCCTGGGTGCTGAGGCTTGCGTCTTGTCCCGTGGGGCGCCAGTTGTCACCCACGTACAGGCTGATAACGCCACTGGATGTGGCATTGAACTCGTCCATGAGGGTGTAGTCGATATAGACCTGCCCAAAGAACCCCGTTGTGGGCGTGAAGGTGACCACGCCATCGACCAAGCTGACCTGGCCGCCCCCTTGGCGCAACACAGCCTGTGTCGCGGTGAATAGGTCGCCTTCAGGGTCCGTGCTGTCCTTGACAATGTCGAAGGTAGCAACCTGATTGATCGCGACGTTTGCACTGAAATTTTTGGGCACAGGGGCATCGTTTTCGCCCTGGATCGTGACGGTGATGGGTTTTGTGGTGCCATCGGCTGTGGTCACAGAAAATTGATCGGTGTAGGTTTGGGCCTTCAGCGCGTTGAGGTCGCCGTTGGGTGTGTAGGTCCAAGCACCGTCTTGTTTGACCTCAAATTGACCATACTTACCCGTGGTTGTGCTGGCGTTGACAGTCGCCGGGCTGTCAATGTCGCTGACAACCAAGCGGCCTGACACCGCGCCTGAACCTTCGGTGATGCGCACAGCGTCAAACGGTGTGCTGTCATCCAGCTTCACAAACGCTGCGGCATCGTTGACGCCTTGCACCACAAACGTCACGGTGCGGCTGGCTGTCCCCCCGAGGCCATCGCTGACGACCAGCGTCAGGACTTCATTCACCGGGGTGGTGTTCAGGCTTTGGCTGCGAACGGGGTCAAGGACATAGCTGAGTGAGTATTCACCCCCTGAAACCAGGGTGAGGGTGGCGACACCGTAAGTCAAAGCTTTGCTGAGCACACCGTTATTGACGGTCCAACCTTCGCTTTGCAAGGACAGCACGTTTTGGGTGTCGATGTCGCTGACGGTCACGGTGACACTGGTTGAGACGGTGAGTGAGTCTTCAGTCACGGTCTGCGGCGTGCCCGTCACTGCCAAGCTGGGCAAGTGGTTCACTTTCAAGCCCAGTGTGGTGAAGGTGTACGTGTCTTTGGCGTTGTCAAAGCTGCGCAGCAGCACCTCTCCTGCGCTGGCTTGGCTACCACCGGCATCGGGGGCTTCGTATTCAAGACGATCGCCCGCGAGCAATGACGTACCGATGTCTTTGATCTCGGTGCGCGTATCACCGCGCACAAAAAACAGTTTGCCTTGCGTGGGCAGGGACTGGATATCCTGACTTGTGGTCAATGTCAGTAAAGCCAGTGCGTCACTGCCTTCGGTCACCAGGTTTTGAGTCAAGAGTGCATCGTTGAGCTGGACGTCAAGCTGGTACAAGGGGGAGAAGGTTTGCTGGTTGTCCTCCAGGAAGAATTGCAAACCAAGGCTGGCAAGAGATGCTCCCCCTTTGAATGTCTCAGGGGCTTGGTAGACGAGTTTGCCCAAATCACCGTAGCTCAAGGGCAGGATGAGCACATCGCTCAGGGTCTCGTAGTCTGCTTTGGTGAACCAAGTGATTTCGGTTGCGCTTCGCAAACCGTAGGTGCCCGATTGCGGCTGCAGCAGCCAGATTTTGGAAAGTTTGTTTTCTGGATCAGTGAGGGCAAAACGAGGCCCGGTATTGGTGTCGGTGCCGCCACCGCTTTGCAGGAAATCGCCAACCGCCAGGATTTGCTTGGGCGCAATGGCCAGGTTGATGTCCTGCAAGTCACTGCCGAGCGCCAAAAAGGGCGACAGATTGTTGGTGTTGGAGTCAACGTTGAGCGTCAGCGCAACACCATCCAGGGCTTGGCCAGTGCGGCTGAGCAGCGGCAGAGGATCACCGCCTTGCTGCTGAATGCTGAGGGTGTAGGTGCCGTTACTCAAGAAACTGCCCAGCGATGAGGCAAATTCACTGTCGTTGAGTTTGGTCAACAGCGCAAAGGCATTGACGTCCAATTGCAGGCTATCGCCACCGCCACTGGTGCTGGCAATGAGGTCATTGTTGTCAAAGTCAAAGTCCAGTTCAATGGGCTGGTACCCCGTCAGACTGCTGCTGAATTGCACACTGGCTATTTGCGGGGACGTACTGGTGCCTGAGGCACGCATGACCCATTGGTTACCCACGTTGAGCATGTCCACGTTCAGGAGCACGCTCACATGGCTTTCACCGACGTTCTGGACGCTGTCCAAGCCGCGTGTCAGCGCGATCTTCAAGATGGCGCTCTTGGCCTCTCCAGAAGGCGCAGCGCCCAAGGACAAGCTCAACAGGGGTGCGTTACCCACGGTGTCCGGGTTGCCGTCAGAGATATGGAGCAGGTTGCCGCGTGACACCTTGATTTCAGCACTGCCCAAGTTGAGCAAGCCACTGTTGCCGTCAAATGAACCCGTGACCGAGCTGGGGTTCGCTTGGGTGTAGTCCTTAGTCCCAATGGTCGCCGGGTTGTCCAGGTAATCCGTAAACGTGGCAATGTGGCTTTTCAAAATGCCTTGACCCACTGGCAGCGTGACATTCAGACCAAACGTATGACTCGCTGTCAAGCCGCCATTGTCGATGGCTTCAACGGTCAGGGTGTGAGCGCCCAGCTGAGATACGTCCGCTTTGAGCTCATAGGTTTGGGTGCTGGCATTGAAGCTGATCCAGTTTTGGGACTCGATCAACACGTTGTCGACGTAGGCAAGATAGCTCAGCCTGTCCCCCACATCCGGGTCGGTGAAAGCATTGGTCGGGACCACGATGCTGCCGGCAACCCCGACTTGCAGGGTCTGGTCAATCAACGATCCGCTGAAGATCGGCTTTTCATTCACGTTGGTCACAGCCAGCGTGTATGGAGTGCTGACGGTGCTGCCATTGACGTTGGGGTCACCCACCGATACGGTGACGGCGTAGTTGTTTTTGACAGACTCGTGGTCGAGCACGGCACCCGATTTGAGGTAAAGCGCGTTGCCGATTACTTCAAACAAATCTGCGTCGGTGCCCGTCAGTGTGAAGGTATTGGTGCCCAACGCGTCGTCGCTGACCTGGATGTCTGCGACCTTGACGCGGTTGCGGGTGCTGGTGTTCTCCGGCAGGCTGGAGACCACGTTGTTGAGCGTGATGGCCGTAGGGGCTTCGTTCACATCGGTCACGCCGATGTGCAGTTCTTGGGTGCTTTTGTTGCCTGCGGCATCGGTGGCGTCGATGCAGACAATGTAGCTCCGTAATTTTTCAAAATCTGGCGAATTCTTGAAGGTCAGCACACCATCGACCAGATTGAAGGACAAGAAATTGGGGCCCGACAAGCTGTAGCTCAAGGCTGTGTCGTCGGTGGCACTGGCGGTGTAGACCGGGGTCGACGTATCGATGTTCTCTTCCACGATGACAAAGATGCCACTGGTAAACACCGGCTCGCTGTTGTCCACCACAAAGTTGTCCACACGGGCCGAGGTCACTGTGCTCAAGCCCTGAAGAGTCAGATTGCCCGTGACGGTGGCGTCGTTAAGGCTCAGGCTTTTGATGGTCACTTGTGTGTCGGTGCCCGCAATGGCCGTAGCGACAAAGGTCAGCACGGTGGTGGCGGTGCTGGTGCCAGAACCAAATACGGCACGGTACTCGGCTTCCATGTCTTTGCCAGCCACATCAAAAACCAGCACAGGCCTGCCATAGGTGGTGTCGATGGTGACTGGCTCGCTGAGTGTGACGGTGAATGTGATCAGGTCCCCCGCCTTGGCTGCCGCCTTGTCGGCTCTGACACTGACCACCACGGGCTGGCTGACCACACGCAGGGCGTAGATCTGGTCGCTGAAAAGTGTGCCGTCACTGACCCGAAGGGTCACGCTGTAATCACCATCAACCGTTGGTGTGCCATTAAAAGAGGCTGTGACTGGGTCAAAGCTCAAGCCGGTTGGCAGAGCACCCGTCAGACTGAAATTCAGCGTGTTTTTTTCCGGATCTGCAAAATCATCCGCCAAACTGATGGGTGTCAAGCTTCTTCCATTGACCAGGACAAAGCTGCTGGGTGAGTCCTGCAACAAGAATGGGGCTTCGTTGACGTCGGTCACGTTGATCGTCACGGCCTTGCTGTCGCTGAGGAAGCCATCGCTGGCGATCACATTGATGTTGTAGCTCGATTTGTCTTCGAAGTTGGCTGATGGCTTGAGTGTGACGGCTCCGCTGCTGGCATGGATGTCAAACGATGCGGCATCGGGGCCACTGAGTCTGTAGACCAGTGTGGTGCTGGCATCCACATCGGAGGCTTGGGCGGTGTAGACCAAGGTGTTGACCGCTGCGTTTTCTGCCACGCTGCCGGTCGTACCGGATGTGATCTCAGGCGCTTCGTTGACGTTGGTCACCGCGATGGTGAAGCTTTGCGTGACCGCGCCACCGTCGGTGCTGGTGGCTTTGACAACGATGGTGTGGCTGGTGGCGGTTTCGTAGTCGAGGTTCTTGCCTGAGGCCAGCTTGATTTGGTTGCCGTCGAGCACAAACAGGCCATTGGGGTTACCGACCAAGCTGAGGGTCACGCGTGCGCCAGCATCGGCATCGCTGCCCTGCAGCTGCAAATTGGCCACAGCAGTACCGCTGACCGCACTTTCCGAGATGGTGTTGAGGCCGCTGTTGCTGCTGTCGCTGTCCACCAACAAAACTGGGCTGCCCACCACGGCGGAGCCGGTGATGGTGACGGTCAAGGTCGATTGGGTC
The DNA here is from genome assembly GCA_027486495.1 of Comamonadaceae bacterium. Taxonomy (GTDB): domain Bacteria; phylum Pseudomonadota; class Gammaproteobacteria; order Burkholderiales; family Burkholderiaceae_C; genus Limnohabitans_A. Next base: position 7,642 of record JAIXOZ010000026.1, read on the forward strand.
GTGGCTGTGCCGTCGGTCACGCCAAACAAAAACACATCGCGCACCGTGGCGTTGGGTGCCAGTGCGTTGACGGTGTCATTGGCCAAGTCCAGTTGGTAGGTGAATTTGCCGCCCTCGAAGGTCAACACGCCATATTTGCCCACCCAAGGACCAGTGCTGGAAAAGTCCGATTGGCCTTTGATTTCTTTGACCGAGATTGGATCGCCGTCAGCGTCACTGGCCCCGGCCAAAAGATCCACCTCAGCCGCGCTGACGCTGCCAGCGCTTTCGAGCGCGAGCTGGACCGCTGTCACTTTAGGCGCGTCGTTTCGCGCGTCCAAGGTGAGCGTCAAGGTGCCCAGGTCAGTGCTGTTGCCGCTGCCAACCCGGTAGGTGAAGGTGTCGGTCACCAACTGGTTGGCCAACCCGTTGTTGGTCACGGTGTAGGTGTAACTGCCATCGGCCTTCACGACGAGTGTGCCGTAGACACCGGTCAAACTCAGCTCAGTGCTCAGTGTTTCCAAATCGGCAGCGTTACTGGTTGTGCCTTTGGCTGCGGCCAGAATCTTTTTAGCGTCGGCGCCCGACAAATCGTTGCTCACAAGGTTGCCATTCAGGGCAGTCCAGGGCGCTGTGCCGGCTTTGTTGATCAGGCCGAAATCGTCCACCGCCACCATGGTGCTTTGGCTGGCGTCTGGGACCACCAGCGTCTGCACACTGGACTTGGCGGTGTTGACCAGCTCTTGCAGTGCATCGCCGCTGAAGCTGTCGGTATTGATGGCAATGGCGCCACCAGATGATGCCGAAGCCGCCACGGCGGGCAGCAAGCTTTCTTGCACCACGAGTTGGCTGGCAACGGCTTGTGTCATGACCGACAAGGCGTCACTCAGTGACAGTCCATTGCCTGCAGCCTGGATGGCGCTGTCCACCGCGAGGGTCATGCTGGCGTTGACCGATGCCATGGCTTTGGCGGCTGCCGCGAGGGTGGCGTCGTCGACGACCACGCCAGCGCCCGATGCAGCGGCCTGCAAGGTTTTGGTCAGCGCGGCCGAGTCGTCCAACTGAAGGCCGCCGGGGCTGCTGGCTTGTTCAACCAATGATAGGGCCACCGAGTTGACCAAGTCAGACAGGGAGAAATTGGCATCCATTGACCCGACGGCGGTGGCCGCCATGCTCATCAGGTTGGCAACTTTGAGCGACGCGGTCTGAACTCTCAGTGCCGCCGCGATTTGCTCGGGGGTGGCGTTGCCAGATACCAAGGTAGCCAGGGGATCGTATTGGGACAGATCGATGCTGGGGTCAATGCCCAGCGCTGTTTTAAGAGCGGCCAGCTTGACGGGGTCACCGCCTGTGGCCACCACCAAGGTGGTCAAGGGTGTGACGACGCTCGCGCCCTCGGGGGCAGACAAGATACCGGTAAAGGTTTTGCCCGTCGAGATGTCGGTCGTGGGGTCAGAAGACTCGTCGGTCAACAAGGCACGCAGCTCGTCGGTCAAGCCCGCCAAGCGGATGGTGCCTGGGCCATTGGTCAGGTTTTTGAACAAGCCACTGGCATCTGTGAAGACGTAAGGCTCCCCGGCATTCCATTGCTGGTCTTCGTTGGCATCGCGCCAGACCAGTGCGTTGGCGAGGTAACCGTCAATACCGGCACCGTCAGATGAGCTGATGGGGTCAACAGGATCAAGGACAACGACAGCGGAACTGCTCACAGCCTCGGCGGCACCCTTGAGGTCGGTGTAGCTGATCTGCACACGCACGCTTTGACCGATCAGGTCGTCGCCGGGTGTGAAGCTGCTTGAGGTGGCATTGCCGATGTTGGTCCAGATTTGGCCATCAGCACTTTGCTGCCATTGGTAGGCCAGGGTGCCCAAGCCGTCAGCATCGCTCAAGTCTGTCGCATCGGCGGTCAAAGCAATGCCGGCCTTGTTGCTGCCGTTGGCGCTTTGCACCGTTACGCTGCCTTCGACCGGATCGTTGACGTTGGCCACGGTCAGGTTGACGGTCGTGGCTGTGCCCAGCAAGCCACTGGCATCTTTGACGGTGTAGCTGAAGCTGGCGGGGCCACTGTAATTGGGCGATGGTGTGAAGCTGACGGTGCCGTCAAGATTGAGCACCACGGTGCCGTTGGTGGGGTTGCTCACCGAAGCGACACTGAGCGGGTCGCGTTCGGGGTCGGTGTAATTGGCGATCAACTCGGCTGCGGTGAAGACTTTGACCGTGTCTTCGGTGCCTGCTGCATCGATCTGCGTGCTGCTGCGGACAGGCGCTTCGTTACCCCCAGGCGTCGGTGTACTGCCGCGACCTGAGGAGCCCAAGCTACCCAGAAACACAGCACCGCCAAGGACCGTCAGCAATCGCAAGGTTTGGGGGTCGACGGCGGGGGACCATACTTCGACGCTTTTGCCAGAAGCCGTGTCCAAAGCACCCGATGTGACAGCAGGCGCAAGGGGGTTGACTACCGGATCTGCGGAGGCGGTTGACGAGGCTACGGTGGCAGTTGTCGAGGTTTCAGGGGCCGTTGAAGAGGCCGCAGCCAAGATGATTTCTGTGCTGGGCTCGGCGCTCTCATCATGTTCAGATGCAGTGGGTTCTTCGTCAAGCTCAAGGGGCGGCGCTTGACGAGATGGCTTGACTTTTCGCAAAGAAGACAGGCCTTCAGTGGTAGTCAGTTGCTCAAGAGGCGATACCGGCACACGTGAACCAACTTTGGTGGAGGGGTCAACGCCTGCTTCTTTTTGGCTGATCTTAGGGTTCACAACTTTCGACATTTAGTTACCTTTGGGATTTAAAAAGCCATCGTTATTGCCAAAAATGCCTACGATGCCAATGATGATAATTTTACTACAGCTTAATGCTTTTTGTCGATTTTATTGTTGTGAGATCCAATTTTTATCATTTATGATCGTCTTGACCCATGAATATTGAATGACACCGGCGGTTCTGTGGCCGTTCCAACGCCCAAGCCTGCTTTGTGACCGCGCCGCAAGCGCACAAATTCGCCAAACAGGGCTCAAAACTCTGTGCTGGATCGCTTTACAGATGCCCGTGCCGGCGCGGGCCCGCACAAATCCCCCTTGGAGCGCATGCCAGTTGCACCCTCAAGAACCGATTTCCGTGAGGCGAACTTAAGCGCTACGCTCAGCCAACGGCACGCAGTTCGTATTTGTTGATCTTTTCGATCAGCGTGGTGCGCTGCAACTGCAGCAAACGAGCCGTTTGAGACACGTTGCCCGAGGTGCGGCTGAGAGCTTGCTCGATGAGGTTGCGCTCGATGTCGATGAGGTGCTGCTTGAGCGAGATGCCGGCGGGCGGCAAAGATTGGATGCCTTGGGCCAACAAAATGACCTCTTCTACGGCACTCATTTCGTCGTTCGATGCTGACGAGGGCATGGGTGTCGGCAGGAAGGCACGCGCCTGAAGGGGCGCGCAATCCAAGTCGCCACCGGCCAAGAGATGGCTCAGTGGGTCACTGTCGGCCCATGGGCTGGGCTGGTTGAGCGCATCCGCCCCATCGGGTTGGGCAGATGCAGCAGCCACCGAGGGCATACTGACCTGTGAAACTGGCTCGGGCGCAGGCATTTGGCTCAGGCGCTGGGCCTGCAATGCGGCCAGGCCTGAGGGCATCATGCAGGCGGGCACAGTGTGCACCAGCAGGGTTTGCGAGGGGAATAGGGTGGAAAAACGGTCGACCAGGTTGGACAGCTCACGCACATTGCCAGGCCAAGCGTAGGCCTGCAGCATTTGCAACATGTCTGGCGCAAATTTCAGGGGGCGGTTGCTAGGCAGAGTGTGCTTTTCGGCATAGAACTGCAACAGGGCTGCGATGTCGTCGGCCCGCTCGCGCAAGGCGGTGGTGGTGATGGGCAAGACGTTGATGCGGTAGTACAAGTCTTCACGAAAGCGCCCGGCCGCGACTTCGGCTTCAAGGTTTTTGTGGGTGGCCGCGACCACGCGCACGTCCACAGGCACTTCGCGCGAGGCGCCGACGGGCAGGATGGAGCGCTCTTGCAACACACGCAGCAGCTTGACTTGCATGTCCATGGGCAGGTCGCCGATTTCGTCCAGAAACAGGGTGCCTCCGTGGGCCAGCTCGAAGCGGCCCAAGCGGTCGGCCACGGCACCTGTGAAGGTGCCTTTGCGGTGACCGAACAACTCGCTTTCGATCAGCTCACGCGGGATGGCACCGCAGTTGATGGGCACAAAGGGGCCCCTGGCGCGGGGGCCTTGGGCATGCAGGGCTTGGGCCACCAACTCTTTGCCGGTGCCGCTCTCCCCCGTCACCAAAGCGGTCGAGGTCGAGGCGCTAAAGGTTTGGATCAGGTCCCGCAGGAACTGTGAGGCTCGGCTTTGACCAATGATTTGGGTTTTGGCATTGGCTTTCATGGTGATCCGTTGTCTTTGGGTCTTGGGTGTTGTCAGTGCAATGCTTGATGGGCGGGTGCACTGCCATGGCAGCATTGGTCAGGGCGCGTGTTGAGCTATGTCAATATTTATCTTATAAATTAACAAAATGTGTTTTTCAAGAATTTATTGAAAAATATGCTTCTTTTAACGATTTTTCGTTCGCCCTGTGCTTTTTTTAATTAAAAACGGCATCTGAAGCCTGAATTGAATGCCAAGGACGCCATCAAGCTCAAGACTTGGGCTTTGCTGTCGATGTACTTTTCAAGACGCACAGTCGCTGCACTTGCCTTCTGTTTGTGCGTGTGTTCATTTCTGGAGAAGCTCTATGACCCCTCGTCTTTCCATGGCCACCTGTTTGCTCTTCACTTGGGTGTTGGCGGGATGCCAGGTTGTTCCTTTGTACGGTGCGGGCACGGAAGTCAGCCCTTTGCCCACCACGGCCAAAGCGCCTGCAGAACCTGCCACGATGATCACGCCGATGGTGGAAAAACGCGAAACCCTGGTGGCCACGGGCTATGCGGTAATCAGCGTGCAAAACCACAAGAATCCGGCGCAGCAGCGTTTGCTGGCGATCCGAGCTTCCAAGCTCGATGCTTACCGCTCTTTGACCGAGCAGGTGTATGGTCAACAGCTCGATGCCAGCACCACGGTGGCCGACATGACCATCATGAGCGACACATTTCGCTCCAAGGTGGAGGGTGTGATTTATGGGGCCACCATGGTCAGCATCACCCCGGTAGGCGATGACACGTATGAGACCACCTTGTCTTTGGACCAGCATGTGGTGCGTGACTTGCGTGCCTTGTATTTGGGCCAGCTGACCGCCCGCCGCCGCTGAACCCCACCCATGCCCTTGACCGGTGATGCCATGACCCAGACCCACCCTGCCCTTTTGCTGTCGACTGGGACTTGGGTCTTTTGGCGGCGCGTCGTCCTGGGCCTGGGTGTCGGTTTGGGTGTGGGCATATGGGGCGGCTGGGCGGGCTCGGCTGCGGCGCAGAGCTTGGGGCCTGCAGAGTTGGCCGCCCGGGCCATGGCTTCTGCTCCGGTGCGGGCATTGGTCAGCGCCCAGGTGAAGACGATCTCCCCACGGGATGCGGCCCAGGCCCAAAACGAAGCCCAGTTGGAGGCGATTCGGCAAGCGATTTTGGATGCGACGCTGGATCGACCGACGCGGGTGATCAGCTCGGCTTGGGTGGACGACAAAGGGGCTTTGCACGAGAGCGCGCATTTCCACTCCGAGGCGCAGGTGCGTGGGGTGCGGGTGTTGTCTTATGTGCAGGGCGATGAGCCCAAGACCCGGGTCAGTGCCGAGGTCTTGCCTTGGGGCTGGAAGCCTTTGGGCGCAGACCAAAGCTGCACCGCACCGCCTCGCCCTTGGCGTTTGCCTTTGCTGGTGCAAACAGCGATGCCCGAGGGTTTCAGCGGGCCGCAGCAGTTTGCCAGCCAAACCCTGTTGAATTTGGCGCAACAGGCTTGGACTCAAAACATGCAGGCCTCGCAGCGCTGGCGCACGCAGTCGCTGGCCGCCTACGATGGCCCATCAGCGGGCAACGCTTACATGAGGGCTTTGACGGGACGCGAAGAGGCCCCGAGCGGCTGGACGGCGGAGCTATCGCTCAGGCCTCATGCGCCCGAGCTGACGCCTGCTTTGTCTGAGCGTCTGAGCATGGGCCTGATCGGGCCCGAGCCAGTCTGGCGTTGGACTTTGAGCCTGCGCCTGGGCCAACAGCAAGCCCCGTTAGGCCAGATGGCCGTGCAGTGGCAAGTCACCACGGTGATCGCGGTGTCCCCAGCCTCGATGTCCAAAAACCCTTCGGCTTGGGCGCAGCAGGTGCAAGGCCCATTGCAAGCGCAGATGCAAAGCTGGGTGGCGCAGCTGGACAAGCGCACCGAGTGTGAGCCCGTGCAGTTTCATGTGCGCCGCCAAAATGGAGCCCAGCAGCTGGAGCTGCAAGCGGGTCTGGACAGTGGTTTGCGCCCTGGCGATCGGGTCTTGCTGATGGACCCCCGCCAAGTGCCCAGCCGCATGCTGGAGGTGGGTGTGGCCCAACATCTGGCGCTGGCTCAGGTGGTCAAGGTGGGCCCGCACCGCACCGAACTTCAACCCTTGGCCGGCCCTGCATTGACCAGCCAAGGCCCTTGGATGGCTTTGCCATTGTGAACCTGTTGACCCTGACTCAGGATGACACCATGTCTTTTGCGAATTTGATTTCTCGCCCTTGGTTTGCGCCACGTACCCTGCACTTGTGGACTGCGCTTTGGTTGGCCTTGTCTGCTGCCAGTGGGGCGACCCCCGCGGTGGCCGCAGACCAGTCGGCATCGGCTCTCAAGGTTTTGTTGGGGCCTGCTGCGCCCGTGCCTGTGCAGGCCGTGTCCGGGCAGGCCGTGTCCGGGCAGGCGTTGCAGGTCCAAACGGTCACGGTGCAGCGGGGCGAGACACTGGACCGTGTGATCCGAAGGGCTTTGCCCCACCTGCCTTTGCATGCTGACTTTTTGCGCCAAGCCTTTGTGAGCCTGAACCCACAGGTCTTCCCCTCGGGCTCGGCCCACTTGTTGCGCACGGGCAGCACACTGCAAGTTCCCAGCATGGCGGCACTGCGTCAAATGATGGTGCAACAACACCCTGCTGCTGCGGCTTTGTTTGAAACTGAAGCGGTGGAAACAAAGGTTTTGCAAAGCACTGGCGAAAAGCGCGGCTGGGTGCGCTTTCCTTGAAGCCAATGCAGGCGCCCAGATGATCACCGGGGCGGAAACCGCTCACCTGACCCCCAAAACCCCAAGCATTTTTTTGGAGGGGCGCTTGCCTTTGGTGGTAGAGCGCACGGCGGCGGAGCTGGGTTTGCGCGACGGTCAGGTGGTGCAGACCACGGTCGAGGCGCGACTCGACCGGCTGCGCCTGAACCTGCAAGACCCGGCCCTGGTGGGGCGCTTCATTGACCTGCCCAAAGAGCTGCCTGCAGGGCTGCGGCTGGCCGCGGGGGACACGGCTTTGTTTCGGGTGCAGGTGCAAAACGATGGCTCGATCTGGTTGCGCCCTCTGCAGGCACAGACGCCTGCAAGGACTGCAGGGGCAGCAGGTACGGCGACGACCGAGCCCTTGCTGCCCGGCCGCACGCAGCAGCTGGGTTTCAGGCCGCCCGACATGGCGGCCCTGACGCAATTGCTGCGACCGGGTGGGCTTGACAGCTTGCTGCAAAACCTCAGCCCAGCCACCCCCGGGTTGGCAGCTTTGCAGCAATGGCAAAACTTGCGACCGAGCATGGCCCAAATGACGCCCGCCAAACTGCAGCAGCTGATGCAACGCAGTGGCTGGATGACCGAGGCCCTGCTCTTGAATGGCCAAGGCCAGGGTGCGGTGGACCTGAAATCGGGCTTGCGGCAACTTTTGCGCTGGATGCAGACCTCTGGCGCTGAGGGCATGGGTCCCATCCAGGATGCGGTCGACGACATCGAGTCACGCCAACTCACGGCGGCCGAAACCTTGACGGGCAGGGAGTGGGTGTTTTCGATGATGTTGCCGTTTGCAGATGCCGAGCCGGTGGCCCTTCGTTTTGTAAGGGGTCGACGCCCGCCGGGCGAAGAAAAAGCGCCTCTGGTCATCCATCTGCACACCCGCAACCGCGATCTCGGTGAGATCTGGCTGCAAACGCGCATCAGCAGCCAAACCGAGGTTGAAATGGTCATGTGGGCCTTGCGCGAAGATGTCGTGCAACGCGCCCGCGACATGTCGACCGACCTGGAGGATGAGCTGGACAGCGCTGGACTGCACATGACGCGATTGCAGGTGATTCATGGCCCCGGCCCCGCCGAGCCCATGCCTTGGAGCCCGCCCGAGACGGGCAGTTTGCTGGACGTGCAAACATGAAAGCCCCCCTCAAAGAGGCCATTGCGCTGGAGTATGGCAAGCGCAAAACCCCCATCGTCAGCGCCAAGGGCGAGGACGAGCTGGCCCAGCGCATCATCGACGAAGCCCAACGCCACGGCGTGTATGTGGCCGAGGACCCGCAGCTGCTGGCCTTGCTCAGCCGCATCGACCTGGACCAGGAAATCCCGGCCGAGCTGTACACCGCCGTGGCGGTGATCCTGTCCTGGGTTTACTGGCTCAAAGGCATGCGCCCTGGCGATGAGAAAAAAATGCCTCCCTCACCGCCAGAAACGCCTGCACAGCAGCACTGATCCGACCCGAAGGGGTCTTCAATCGTCAAAGAATTTGTGTTGTGCTCAGGACAGCTTAAGCTGGATGCGCTGCCAAAGCCTTGCCCACCTCCAGGGTGCCCTGCTCGGACCCCGAGCGGGGCACCATTTCACCTTGGCGGTCTGTCACCTGTGCCATGGCTGCAGCCAGGCGCTCTGCGGTGTCGGCTCCGGTGCCCAAGTGCACGCCTTGCGTGAGCGTGATGTGCGCCACCTCAAAGCTGCCAGCGCCTGCACAAATGATGGTGCGATTGGGTGCGTCCTCGCTGGCCATGACCAGCATGGCGGGCACCACGGCACTGGGGTCCAGGGCTTGCAGCACGGCCTCGGGCATCAGGCCTTCAGTCATGCGGGTGGCGGCCGTAGGGGCCAGGCAATTGACGCGAATGTGGTTTTTCTCGCCCTCAATCGACAAGGTTTGCATGAGGCCTGCCAAAGCCATCTTGGCTGCGCCGTAATTGGCCTGACCAAAGTTGCCATACAAACCGCTCGATGAAGTTGTCATGATGATGCGACCGTAGTTTTGTGCCTGCATGAGGGGCCACACGGCCTTGGAGCAGTGCACCGCGCCCATGACGTGCACGTCCATCACCAGCTTGAAATCGGCCAGTTCCATCTTGGCAAAACTCTTGTCGCGCAAGATACCGGCGTTGTTCATCAAAATGTCCACCCGGCCCCAGGCGTCCACCGCCTGCTGGACCATGGCTTTGACCGCCTCGAAATCGGTCACCGATGCGCCATTGGCCAAGGCTTCTCCGCCCGCTGCGCGGATTTCATTGACCACCGCTTGTGCGGCCGACACCGAGCCGCCCACGCCGTGCACATCTCCACCCAGGTCATTGACCAGCACTTTGGCCCCGCGTGCGGCAAGTGCCAGCGCGTGTTGTTTGCCCAAACCGCCGCCAGCGCCCGTGACGATGGCCACGCGACCTGTGAAATCGATGCTCATGTGTTTTCCTTGTGACATTGAAAGACGGGGCTGAGCTGATTCATCTGCTAATCTGGCCCCAATGACCCTGCAGCCCGCTGCTACGCACTTTAAACCAGCCCCCCGGGCGCAGCCTGTTACCCGATTGACATCCCCATGGAACTGAACACCACCATCCTGACCGCCCCCCCCTTGGACGCCGCCACCGTGGTCATGCTGCGCGATGGCCCGAGCGGCTTGCAGGTGCTGCTGATGCGCAGGCACCAGGCCTCGAACGTGCTGGGCGGCGCCTATGTGTTTCCCGGCGGCAAACTCGACCCAGAGGACCAAAGCCCAGCATGGTTGCCCCGCCTGAGCCAGGACAGCGCTACCTTGCACCAAAGGCTCAACGAGCCCGATATCCCCAGCGAACGTGCCGCAGGCCTGTTTGTGGCCGCCATGCGCGAAGCCTACGAAGAATGTCGGGTGCTGCTGGGCTGCGCGCCCCATGCCGAGCCACAGGCCCAGGCCCTGCTGCATGCCCTGCGCAGCGGCCAAAGCTGGCACGAGGCCTTTGCGGCCCAGGCCCTGGCCTTGCACACCGAGCCCCTGCTGCCCTGGTGTCGCTGGATCACGCCGCGCCAGGCCTCGGTCACCAACAAACGCTTTGACACGCGGTTTTTTATCACCCAGGTGCCCGATGACCAAATGGCCGAGCATGACAACTTTGAGGCCACCGAAGCCCTTTGGATCCAGCCGCGAGAGGCGTTGCTGCGTTATTGGGACCGCCAAATCGAGCTGGCTCCGCCCCAAATCATGAGCCTGGTGCACCTGAGCCGCCACCCCCACGCCCAAAGTGTGCTGGCCGAGGCACAAAGCCGCCTCCCCCCCGTCATTGAGCCCGAACCCTTTGACCAAGACGGCATCCGCACCATCTGCTACCCGGGCGATCCGCGCCACTCGGTCCAGCAAGCGGCCTTTCCCGGCCCCAGCCGTTTGATGTTCAAAAACAAACGTTTTGAGCCCGAGTCGGGCTTGGCCGCATTGCTTGACTAGAATATGTGGTTCTCACGTTTCATTTGCTTACGTGATTTTTGTATTCACTTGTAACTTCGCCTCATGAGCCAATCACCTCAGCCGATCTATTTGTCCATTGAACGGGCCATGGAGTTCATTGGTGACGCCAATGGCGTGTTGTCCCTGCTCAAGACGCTACAGCAAACCCTGAGCGACGATTTGCCCCGGCTGCAGGAGCTGCTGGACCAAGGCGAGGTTTACGCGGCCAACCGCATCCTGCACCAGCTCAAGGGCTTCACCCCCGTGTTTTGTGTGGACAGCCTGGTCGAGCTGGTGGTCAAGGTCGAGGGCATGAGCAAGCATGCAGAGCCCAGCGAGCTGCGCACCGCCTACGCGCAGTTGGCACCGCAAATGGAAGCCTTGCGCCAGGAAGTGATCGACCACCTGAGCAGCCACAGCGCAGCCTGACCTTGCGCGCCATGCCCATCCAGTGATCAGACCATTCTGACCCCAACAAAAACGGGCCCGAGGGGCCCGTTCTAGTTGGTGCAAAGCATCGGCTTACTTCAAAGCCTTGAAGCGAACTCTCTTGGGCTTGGCACCTTCTTCGCCCAAACGGCGTTTCTTGTCAGCTTCGTACTCTTGGTAGTTGCCGTCAAAGAACACCCACTGGCTGTCGCCTTCGGCGGCCAAAATGTGGGTCGCAATGCGGTCCAGGAACCAGCGATCGTGGCTGATGACCATGATCGAGCCTGCAAATTCCAGCAGCGCATCTTCCAAAGCACGCAGGGTTTCCACGTCCAAGTCGTTGGACGGCTCGTCCAGCAGCAACACGTTGCCGCCTTCGATCAGGGTTTTGGCCAAGTGCAAACGGCCGCGCTCACCGCCCGACAACATGCCCACCTTTTTCTGCTGGTCGCCACCGTTGAAGTTGAAGCGCCCGCAATACGCGCGGCTGGCCATCTGGAACTTGCCCACGTTGATGATGTCCAGACCACCCGAGACGTCTTCCCATACGGTTTTGTTGTTGTCCAGGTCGTCGCGGTTCTGGTCCACAAAGGCCATGCGCACGGTCTGGCCGATCTTGACTTCGCCGCTGTCGGGCTGCTCTTTGCCCGCAATCAGCTTGAACAAGGTTGATTTACCGGCACCGTTGGGGCCGATGATGCCCACGATGGCGCCCGCAGGCACCTGGAAGCTCAGGTTGTCGATCAGCAAACGGTCACCAAAAGACTTGCTGACGTTCTTGAACTCGAACACCTCGTTGCCCAGACGCTCGGCCACAGGAATGAAGATTTCCTGGGTCTCATTGCGTTTTTGGTAGTCGTAGTCAGACAGCTCTTCAAAGCGGGCCAAACGCGCCTTGCTCTTGGCTTGACGTCCCTTGGGGTTGGCACGGGCCCATTCCAATTCTTTCTTCATGGCCTTGGAGCGCGCATCTTCGGTGCGCTGCTCTGTGGCCAAACGGGCGTCTTTTTGTTCCAGCCAGCTGGAGTAGTTGCCCTTGTAAGGAATGCCAGAACCCCGGTCGAGTTCCAAAATCCACTCGGCGGCGTTGTCCAGGAAGTAACGGTCGTGCGTGATGGCCACCACGGTGCCCGAAAAGCGCTGCAAGAACAACTCCAGCCAGTCCACCGATTCGGCGTCCAAGTGGTTGGTGGGTTCGTCCAGCAACAACATGTCGGGGCGCGAGAGCAGCAATCGGCACAGCGCCACGCGGCGTTTTTCACCGCCAGACAGCTTGCCAATGATGGCGTCCCAAGGTGGCAGGCGCAGCGCATCGGCGGCAATTTCGAGTTGGTGTTCGGAGGCGTCACCGGCCGTAGAGATGATGGCTTCGAGTTGGGCCTGCTCGGCGGCCAGCGCGTCAAAGTCGGCGTCTTCTTCGGCATAGGCGGCGTACACCTCTTCCAAGCGAGCCTGCGCGGCCTTGACTTCGCCCATGCCACTTTCCACGGCTTCGCGAACGGTCTGCTCAGCGTCCATCACAGGTTCCTGTGGCAGGTACCCGATTTTCAGGCCCGCCATGGGGATGGCTTCGCCTTCGATTTCTTTGTCAATGCCCGCCATGATCTTGAGCAAAGTGGACTTGCCCGAACCGTTGGTGCCCAGCACGCCAATCTTGGCGCCTGGGAAGAAAGACAGCGAAATGTCTTTGAGGATATGACGTTTGGGCGGCACGATCTTGCCAACCCGGTTCATCGAAAATACGTATTGAGCCATGTGTAAACCTGATTAAGAACAGCTCAAACCTGAAACCAACAGGGCCATCGCCCTGGGTCGTCTAGCTGAAAACGACCCACGTTCAAATCCGAGCAAGCGGCCATTATCCCAGCAGAACGCCCATCAGCAGCGCTCTCCCACCAACCAACTGCCAAGTGAAGTTTCCGCATCCAGCAGTTTTTCCTCGCAAACAGTACCAAAACGTCCCCAGGGGCGTTTTTTTTCGGCCCTTCAAAGCACCTCAAATGCCCGTCCTGGGCATACACAATAAGTTAAACAAATAGTTACAGCTTGATTCAATTTTTGTGGCATCCGTGTATAGAAATTTAATTTTTTATTGATAAAGTTCACATTCAATATAAATTGCAACAAAAGTTTCAACAAAAATATCAAAAGCCGATTTTTGGTACTTAAAACCAACAAACCAGCTTCCCGGAGAGCCCCATGCGTCAAATTGCCACCCCTTTCAAAACCCCCAAAACTTCACGCGCCATTCAGGCCCTGGTTTTAGCGTGCGCAGTCGCAGCCCTGAGCGCGTGCGGTTCAACGTCACCCCCCCCGCCAACTTCGCAAGAAAAACCCCGCGAAATCAGCAAAATTGACGCCCTGGCCGATCCCTTCAGCATGACCAGCAATGCCGTCGCACCCACTCAGAGTCGCATCATCTTTTATCGCCCCCTGGACAGTGCAAGCGAGGGCGCCTCCAGCATTTACGTCAACGGCCGCTACCACGCCTCCTTGGTCCCGGGTGGTTACAGCCCCATTTGCATCACACCCGGCCCCGCCCAATTGGGTTTGCGGCACCTGGACGTCCAAAAGCGCCCCAACAAAGATGGCTTTGACAGCATCACCGAGATGACCGCCATGGGCGGCAAAAACCAATACGTCCGCGTGAGAAGCCAAAACGGCAAAGCCATCGTCTTGGTGCCCGTCACGGAACAACAGGCACTCAAAGAGCTGCCCTCCACACGACTGCAGGTGCACACCATCAGCCGCGTCGCTGAGGCCACCGAATGCGTTGAAGCCCCAGCCCCAGCGGCGACCATTCCAGCACCCCTTAACACTGAGCGATTGCAACTGTCCTTTGACACACTCTTCGCTTTCAACCGCTCTGACAGTGCAGGGCTGACGCAACAAGGCCTGCGCGCCATTGAGCAGTTGCTCA
>JAIXOZ010000175.1 GCA_027486495.1 Comamonadaceae bacterium
AGCTACCCCAGTCGGCACTCAAGAGCAAAACCCCGATGAGGGCCATGAAAGACTGGTACGCTTCTCATCCTCATTTGTTTATAAAACGGCCTTACGATCATCCGGGATGCGACAGCTACGATTTTGAGCAACAGCAACGTTGTGCTACTACACTAGTAACTGTAAAGTAAAACCCATTAAAATCAACAGATTTTAATGGGTTGCAAAACATTTGTGCAAGTTAAAACCTATATAAATCAACAACTTAGCTCAAAAAAGTCACTCCCACTCGATCGTCGCCGGTGGTTTTGAACTAACGTCGTATGTAACTCTGTTGATACCCCGCACCTCATTGATGATGCGCCCCGACACTTTCTTGAGCAGCGCATACGGCAACTCGGCCCAGTCGGCGGTCATGAAGTCGCTGGTTTGAACGGCGCGCAAAGCCACCACGTAGTCGTAGGTGCGGCCGTCGCCCATCACGCCCACGCTTTTGACGGGCAAGAACACGGTGAAGGCCTGGCTGGTCAGGTCGTACCAGGTCTTGCCGGATTCATCGGTGAAATTACGCAGCTCTTCGATGAAGATCGCGTCCGCACGGCGCAGCAGGTCGGCGTATTCCTTCTTGACTTCGCCCAAGATGCGCACGCCCAGACCTGGGCCTGGGAAGGGGTGACGGTAAACCATCTCGCGGGGCAAGCCCAGCGCCACGCCCAGCTCGCGCACTTCGTCTTTGAACAGATCGCGCAATGGCTCCAGCAGTTTCAGGCCGAGTTGCTCGGGCAAACCGCCCACGTTGTGGTGGCTCTTGATGGTGACGGCTTTTTTGCTCTTGGCGCCGCCCGACTCGATCACGTCGGGGTAAATCGTGCCTTGGGCCAGGAAGGTTGCGCCCTTGTGCCCACCGTCGCCTGCCTTGAGTTTGGCCGCTTGTTCCTTGAAAACGTCCACAAACAGGCCACCAATGATCTTGCGCTTGGCTTCGGGCTCGCTCACGCCCGCCAACTTGCCCAAGAACAGATCGCTTGCATCGACGCGGATGACTTTGGCATGCAGCTTGCCGACGAACATCTCCATGACCATGTCGCCCTCGTTCAAGCGCAGCAGGCCGTGGTCCACAAACACGCAGGTCAGCTTGTCGCCGATGGCGCGGTGGATCAGTGCGGCGGCAACAGAGGAATCCACACCCCCGCTCAAACCGAGGATGACTTCTTCGTCACCCACTTGCTCTCGGATTTTGGCCACGGCTTCTTCGATGTAGTCGCCCATGATCCAGTCAGGGCTGGCTTTGCAAATGTCGAGCACGAAGCGGTTGAGCAGCGCCTGGCCCTGCACGGTGTGTGTGACTTCGGGATGAAACTGCACCGCGTAGAAGCGGCGCGTTTCGTCGGCCATACCGGCAATCGGGCAAGCGGGGGTCGAGGCCATGACCTTGAAGCCGGCAGGCATGGCCGTGACCTTGTCGCCGTGGCTCATCCACACCTTGAGCATGCCGTGGCCTTCAGGCGTGGCGAAGTCTTCAATGCCTTTTAAGAGTTCGGTGTGGCCATGGGCACGGACTTCAGCGTAGCCAAATTCACGGGTGGTGCCCGCTTCGACTTTGCCGCCGAGCTGCTGGGCCATGGTTTGCATGCCATAGCAAATGCCCAAAACCGGCACGCCCAACTCAAACACCGCATCGGGCGCTTTGTCGTCCACCTCGTACACGCTGGCGTGGCTGCCCGACAAGATCACGCCCTTGAGGTTGCCATCTTTGGCGTATTCACGGACCCAGTTGCTGCTCACATCACAAGGATGCACTTCGCAAAACACATGGGCTTCGCGCACGCGACGGGCAATCAGCTGGGTGACTTGGGAGCCGAAGTCGAGGATGAGGATTTTTGAATGTGACATGCAAAAAAGCGCGTTAAGTGTCAGAAGAAGCATCGGCTGCGAGCATGGTCTGCACACAGTCAATTAACGGGGGCAGATGACGATCGACCACGGCCTGAACGGTCAGTGCGTCAATGTCACCCAAATAGTTGTGAACCAAGATGTTCCGAAAACCGCTGATTTCCCGCCAAGGAATGGAAGGAAACTCAAGCTTGAGATTATCGGGCAGCATTTGCGTGGCTTCGGAAAGCGTTTGCAAATTGCGAAGTGCGGCGTCATAAAGCACCTCGTCTTGCGTCAGATCCCCCCGTGCCTGAATGCGCCTGATTTTGGCGGCCACATCCAGGATGTGCAGAGCGTGGGCCTGCCAAGACTTGCTCATAGCGGAACAGCTTCAGCCAGCACTTGCGCTCTGATGTGGGGATTCAATTCGTGTTCGGGGATGAGATCCACTTTGCGATGCAGCACCTCACCCAAGCTCTGCGCCAAGGCCATGCGCTGACTGAACAAGTCATACCCACGAGGGAGTTCGACGAGAAAGTCCACATCGCTGTCCGGGGTCTCCTCCCCCCGAGCCACCGAGCCAAAAACGCGCAGACGAGTCGCACCAAACTGCGCAGCCATACTGTTCAGGCGGGTGTTCATCTGGCGAAGTTGGTCAATTAGCATGTATCAAGTAAGTTTAAGTGAGGGCCGTGAAATCTTGCCACAAGCGATCAATGACCGGTCTCATTGATTTGAATTCACTGAGGCTGGAATCATCCAAAACTTTGATCGTCGACTCATAGAGAGTTTTCCCCCCTCCATTCTTCAAAGCCAAAGCTCGGCTGAACTCATCTTCTGCTTGGGCATGTTTAGAGAGTAACCACAAAACTTGTGACTTATTCCCAAAAACAGTCGCAACAGCATTTGGGTAGCGTTCTATGGCCATATTTAAGTCATCTAAAGCTGACTCCAAAATATTTACTGCCTTTTTGGAGTCTTTACCCCAAATGGATTCGGCCTTGAGGACCTTGGTGAAAGCCAATCCGTTTAAAGCATAGGCAACGGGTTCATCAAATTGTCGACTGTCATCTTTTGCGTAAAAGTCCAGCGCCTCGCGGAACGACTCAGCTGCGTTGGAAAACTCCTTCAATTTCCCTTGTGCTGCACCTTTATTGACAAGTGCCCTTGCTGCGATGGATTCAATACGCTGGTCTTGATCATGCCGACACGCATCCAGAATGGCATCGTATGCCTCAATTGCTGCTTGATGTTGTCCGCTTTTACCGAGTTCGTTTGCTGAGTTATATTTTTTTTCAAGATCTTCGTACGTAAGTGAAAAGCCCGTCAACAATGGGTCAGCTCGATTGGAGAGCTGTTGGAGTTTTTCTTGAAATTGCTTTTCAAAACGCGCAGTGAGTTCATCAATTCTTTTGCTTAATTGGGGGCCATTTTCTCTAAACCACTCCTCTGCCGTATATTTTGAAACAATCCTCGCCTCCGATTTGGCATTGCGATAACCAATATACCCACCAAACACCAGAAGGACCGTGATCAAGGTACCCAAAACCGAAACAATCACCCCGAAACGATCCACGCCCTGCCCCACCTGCGCAAGCTGATCGTCAATGCGCTTGTTGATTGCATCTGCATCTTTTTGGTGCAGGGCTTTGATTGCTTCGATCTGAATTTGAACCAGTTCCTTTTGCGCAGCCAATTCAGATTGATTCACGTTATCGTTAGCCGCCAAAGCCGATTGGCTTGGCAGACTGAACAGCAGCGTTACCAAACACAGCGCAAAGAAAATGCTTTTGCGCATCATCACTCCGCCCGGTAATTCGGCGCTTCTTTGGTGATCTGCACGTCGTGCACATGGCTCTCGCGGATGCCCGCTGCGGTGATTTCCACAAACTGCGATTCGTTGTGCATGGCTTCAATGGTGGCGCAACCGCAGTAACCCATGCTGGC
>JAIXOZ010000148.1 GCA_027486495.1 Comamonadaceae bacterium
CTTCACCGTCACAAATGAGCCCTCTTCGGCATAGCCCGACAGCGTGGGCGTGTTGTTCGCCGTCACAAAATCGTCCGTCAAGATGCCCGTGTCGTTGCCCTCGGTGTCGCCAAACGCGTTGAATTCCGGCGCGTCAGGAGCGGTTTCGTCCACAGTGAAACTCACTTGAGCATCGATCGGGTCGCTGACATTGCCCGCCAGGTCAATCACGGTGATCTGCGGCGTCCACTCGCCTTCGGGCAACTCGACTTGCACAGTCCAAGTGCCATCACTTTCGACCGTGGCTGTGAAGGCCAAGCTGTCATCTTCCAAAAAGGCAACAACCACGGTGGCACCAGCTTCTGCCGTGCCTTGCAGCATGGGCTGCAGATTGGCCGTGAGGCCGTCGGTTTCGTCGATGCCGGTGTCGTTACTTGCGTCGGGCACCAGTTCTGCCGTGGCTTCTTCAGGCGCCTGGCGGTCAATGACGATAGGGGCACCGGTGGTGTTGGTGATGTTGCCCGCGCCATCCATGACGGTGACATAAGGGATGTAAGTGTAGGTTGCAAGCTCTTCGCCCAATGGCTCAGTGACCTGTAACGACCACTCACCGTCCACCGCAGTGATGGGTGCAAATTTGACCTCCACGAGCTCACCATCGGGCCCTGTGCCGCGCAGCGTGACATACACCACCAGATCGCCCGTGTCGCTTTCCGAGCTGACCGAGCCGGTGATGCGGGGCAAGGGGAACATGGTGATGCCGTCGGCATTGTCTGCACCAGTGTCCAAACTGGTGAGCTCGAATGTGATGTCTGCAGCAACCAAAGCAGTTGATTCGGTGTATGGGGCTGTTAAAACAGAGACATCAAAAACCGCTTCGTCGCCTTCGATCAAGGGCAAAAGTTCTTCATCAGAACTGGGGTCTACATCGGCCAGCAAGACTTCACTGCTTTCCGGCTTGGTGGTGACGATGTTGAACACGGCGCCATAGCCGACTTCTTGACTGACGTTGCCCGCCTTGTCTGTGACAGTGACCTCGGGGGAGTATTCACCGTCCTCGAACGCTTTGGTGGCAGCGATGCGCCAACGGCCGTTCGCGTCGGCGCGGGCCGAGCCGATATCTTCGAGACCATCACTCAAGGTGACCAATGCGCCTGCCTCGGCTTGCCCCACAAAAACAGGCAGGTTGACGTTGGTCACGTTGTCCTGCATGAAGCTGTCGCTCTCAGGCGCCAAAGTGGCGATTTGTTCGGGCGTGGCCGACAGGTCAAAGACAAAGGCTTGGTTGTCCACAATGAACGGCGGCATGTCGGCTTCTGCCACATTGCTCGCAGCGTCGACGATGCGAATACGGGGCGTGTTGGTGCCAGACCTCAGGTCTGCCGGGGCAATAGTGGCTTGCCAAACACCATTGGCATCTGGCAAGACGTTGTAGCTTTTCTGACCCAAGGTCAGGGTCACGGTCGCACCTGCTTCGGGCGCTTGGTTCAGTGTGAACAGCGCGCTGCTGGCGCCTTGCGAACTGAAAACGAGGTCTGTGCTGTCGGGGTCTTGGACATCGCCATCCACAGCCGTGATGGCATAACCTTGGGGCGCTGTGGCTTCGGTGTCGAGTGTGAAGCTCAGGCGAGCAAGGTCGGACTCGAGCGCCAAGCCTGGGTAGTGCGCGCGAACACGCAAGTCGTATTGGCCATCGGGCAGGACGCCTTGCAAGGCGTTGAAAAGGCCACCCTCTGGAATGACCAGGAAGTCATCGCCGTTGAGGCTGTACTCGAGTTGGGCCTTGAATGTTTTGCTGCCCACCATAATGTCAGGGTTGCTGGCCTGTATCACTGTGATTTGCTGCTTGCTGGTGATGCGGTCGCTGTTCGATGAGCCGGTATCGTCCAGCAAGCTCAATTGGGGCGCTGTCGCTTCTTGGCTGACCCAAGTGAAGCTCAGTTCATCGCTTTCAGTGCT
Source organism: Comamonadaceae bacterium (assembly GCA_027486495.1). GTDB lineage: Bacteria > Pseudomonadota > Gammaproteobacteria > Burkholderiales > Burkholderiaceae_C > Limnohabitans_A. The sequence continues at coordinate 1,939 of JAIXOZ010000148.1, forward strand.
GGCCAAACCCGCCTGACGCACCTTGACTTGGATGTTTTGCTTGCCCTCTATGGGCGTCAGCCGAGCTTGGTCAAAGGCTGCCCATGGGCCGCCGTTGATGGACATTTCGATGCCCTGTTGTTTGCCCGAGTTGTAGCCAAAAATGTCCAGCTTGGCATCGGTGGTGATGCGGTCGTTTTGGGTGGCGTTGTCGTTACCCGTGTCATTTTGCAAGGCCACGGTGAGCTTCGCTGCATTCAATTGCACCGCGCTCAAATTGCCTGACGATGTGACGGCACTCAATGTCGCCATGTCTTTCAAAATGGTGTCGGTCAGCGCAGCGCGCTCTTGCACCGAGAGTTGCGACAACTGATCTTCCAACAGACCGCTTACAAAAACATCGTCCTTGACCAAAGTGCCCCAGTTGTCGGCGTCTTTGACTTCTTGAGCCAGCGAAATGAAAAACTGCTCCGCATCAGGCAATTGGCTGGCCAACTGCACGATCTGCGCACCGGCTTTGCGCAGGACCAGGGCGTCGGCGTTGCCCGCCTTGTCTGCGGCCATGGGGTCAAAAGTGCTGAGGTTCAGCTCAGCAGGCAATCCCAGCAGTTGTTTGACGGCAGTTTCGGCTGCGGCCAAGTTGGGGGCAGCGCCGCTTTCCAGCAGCGCGCTGACCAGCGTGGTGACGGGCGTCATGACGCTGGATGCGCTGATGCCGTTGGAAAACGAGATTTTCAGATCCAGCGTGTTGGCCAGACCCGTGTCGGTGTTGGTGCCGCCCACGGCAATCAACACGCCCGAGCCCTTCAAGGGTTCTGTCAGGACCAGTTGGCCGTTGGCGTCGGTCATGCCCACCAGATTCTTATCGGATTTATCGTCGCGGTAGACCTTGGCACCGGCAATCAGGCCGTCTTGCACCGTCAGCTTGAGCGTGTTGTTTATGGCGTTGTTGGTGTCGGTGTTGCTGGAGCCTCCACCGCCACCTCCGGCCAATCCGGCCACCAAAAGACCGCCCAGCAGGGCAACACTAGACAAACTGCCGCCAAAGCCGGATTTGGCAGGAGGCGCGCTGGACGCCACCCCCCAGTCGATGTTGAACATGCTGCTGTTGACACCTGCTGCATCGCTGGCGGTGCGCGCACCGTCACTGGCGGCCGCTTGGGCCAAAAGCACATCAGGCCCTTGTGCAGCAGGCATCCAGGCTACGGCTGTGCTGTCCAGCACGGCTGCGACGTCGGCTTCAAATTGCGCTTGCGCTTGCTCTTGCTCTTGCTCTTGCTCTTGCTCTTGCTCTTGCTCATGCTCCTGGTCCTGGTCCTGGTTTTGCTTTTGCGTTTTCTGGCGCAGGATGCTGCCTTTGATCGAAAGGTTTTCAGGATCAATTTTGTTTGTCCGCAAAGCGGGTGCGGCATCGCTTTTTGCAAGCACAGGGTTCATGCCGTTGACCACAGTTTGGGCGGATTTGTTGGCACTGGAAAATTTGTCGAAGGCGGTCATGTCGGCATTCAATCGAAGAGAGTTGATAAATCGATGTGCCATTGCACACAACTGACATAAATACTAAAAATGTCACATGACACGAACACGTCTTGGAAATGACATGCACATGACAGCGCACACTTTCCGCCTGGGATCAGCACCCCTTAAGCGATTGGGCTTGGCACATTCGATCTGAACAGCGCTTATGTTTTGATGAAGTGACGTAAGAAAAAGCGGGATCCAGATGCGTTGATGCCGATGAAGCTGTAACCAGCATTTCCCAGCGTGGGATCGGGCAAGATGTAGCCGTTGAAGGTAGCGCCCAAGGTTGCTGAATCGATGGGTTCATCGCACTCGTTTTTGATCTCAATGCTCACGGGAATAGCCTGTCGTGTCACAAAGCCTTGGCGGTTGAGCACTTGCCCATCTTTGTTCATGGCAATTTGACCGATCGCACACAGGGTGAGTTTGTTGTCCGCCAAGGTTTTGGAAAAACTGAACTCGCCTTTGGCCGTGATCTTCCAGTCTTTGCTGTCGGGTGCCGAGTCTTTTTCGCGGTAAGTTCCCATCAAGTCTGTAATCAGCAGAGGCTTGTTCGGCAAAGTAGCTGCAATCAGTTGCTTCGGCGCGATCGACTCGAACAAGAAAGTGTTGGCCCAATCGCTGGTGATGGCAATGCTGCCAGGTGCCGTGAAGTCGGCCGTGAGATCCATCCGATCGGGATCAGGACAGGGTGAGCGGCAAGGCTGCGTCGTTTGATGTGCCAGTGGCGAGACTGAGTACCGGGGCAAGCTGTCGCCAGTCCGCACAATGGGTCCTGTGAATCGGCGAAGTCGATTCGGTGTGTTGGACAGCGCATAGCCCCAGAGTTCGCCGGTGTCGGTGATGGCCACCACTTGACGGGTGTTGGTATCCACCGCTTGCGTGTAAACACCGGCAATTGGGTTGCGCGCAACGGAGGCGGTCACTTGGGTAACGCTGTTGAGCCCACCGGCATCGGTCACGGTCAAACGAAAGATGTAGGGCTCGTCAAATGCATCCACCACCATGGTGGGCGAACTGCTGGTAGGGTTAACAATGACTGCGTTGCTGGACTTGGGGCGGGATGCGAAGGTCCAGTTGTACGTCAGATTGTCGGAGTTGGCATCGGCACTGCCTGCGGCCGATAGTGTGATCACGCCGTTGAATTCGTTGAAGCTGGCCGAGCCAAAGGCAAATGGCGCCACGCTGACGCCGTCAACCTTCATCTGTGCCGTAGACATGGACAGCACCGAGCCCAAGTTGGGTATCTCTATTTGTACTTTGCTGGCTTCAACCGCCAAAGCACTGAGGTAGCTTTCGGCCTGAAGGGCATCCGTGACACGATTGGCTGCGGCCAATTTTGTGTCACTGAGCTTGATGCCGTTTGTGATATCGCCATCCTCGTCAAGCATGTGGAGCAAGACGCTGAGGTTCTGAATCACCGTAGCATTGGGGTTTCGCGTGCCCAAGATGTCAAAGTGGGTCAAGGGCAAAGGTGCACTCAACTTGATTTTGTAAGGGGTCAATGTCTGATTGCCCACTTTGAACGTGACCGTTTCACCTTGTTGGTAATTGAATAGCCCACGGGGGCCTGTAGTGCCCGATTGGGTTTCGGTGCTGTAAGTCAAGCCTTCCACAAAGCCACCCGCCATATACACATAAGCGACCTTGACGTTTGATACTGGTGCATCGGATCCACCGCCACCGCAACCTTGCAACAGGCAGGCGCCCATAAATGCGAGAAAACAAACGAACTTGTTGAAGTACATACAAATGTGCGGTGTGAATGGGTTGCTGCGCGTATGAAACGAGCAACAATAAAAATTTTGACAATTTAGGCAATTGCCAATAATTTTGACCATTCATAGTGACAAATTTGTGAATTCAGCAACATCGGCAATCAATGCTAGAGATGCATGCGGCAATTGATACGGACGCCCCGTGCGCGATGGCCAGCACAACCCAAACCTCGACGCGCGCAGGGCGCGAGGGTGTACGGAGTTTTGTGTAAACGGGGCTGCGGTCAGTCCTTGGGCATCCTGCCTTCACATGACACGCTCACCGGATACTGCCGCTTCATTTTGTCGATCCAGGCGTACCACGCAGCGTGTCCTGCGCGAAGTACGCCGCGGCTTTTTTTGCAATGTCACGCTCCATCCGCAGCCTGGCGACCTCCGCGCGCAAACGCGCCAGCAATGCCTGCTCAGGCGTGACCGCTCGAGCATTTTGCACATCGCCCGCACTCGCCAATTGGCCCTTGGCCGCCAGTCGTACCCAGTTGCTCAGGCTCGCCTTGGGCACGCCCAGCACTTTTGCCACCACCGAAATGGCCTGCCCATCACGCACCTGGCGAACCACCTGCGGCTTGTATTCCAGCGTGTACTGGCCACGCACTTGCTTTTACGTCATCTCTGAACTCCTTGTCTGTATTTTCAACAAGGGCTAAGCACTCCACTTTTCGGGGGTAAGGTCACTACCGCTTTAACGCAGTGCCATGTGGGTTGGAGCGCGAGGATCGTTCAATTCACCGACTCACGACTGATGAGCCAACTTTCACCTTGTTTGACCATTTCAAGGGTCTTGTTGCTTTTGTCTTTGAAGTTGTCAGATTCGTACACCTGCTGAAATCTCGCAATGGCCTTGTTACCTTGGACAAGCTCAAGTTTCAGGTTGTTGATGACCACGCTGATCGTCTTTTTGGACACGATGCGAGCTCGGCGGTCGTTTTCCCAACGGGTGCGTGACATTTTGTCTGGCGGGGTGAATTCGCTGGCATAACTGGCCAAGTAGCGGGGCATGTCTTTTTGACTCCAAGCTTTGGCCCAAGCGTTGATGTCCTGGCGCAATTCGTTTTGATCGGTCTTGTTTTGTTTTTGTTGCGCGTCGTCTTTCGCGGGCTCTGATTTGTTGGAAGCAACGGCAGATTGGGCCTCTGCCGTGGGGGCTGGGTTGGGCAAGGCGGCCGGGCTAGGGGCCACAACAGCGGGTTTTGCAGCTGCACTCAACGACGGTGCTGGAGACTCGTTGCTTTTCTGCGGCACAGGCGCTGGTTTGGGCGATGGGCCAGACTGAGCCACCATGGGGGCAGCAGGGTTCAAAGGCGAGGGCGCTCTCTTTCTGGGATCAATGCTGCCCTGCAAGGTCAACTGCGGCGAACTGTTTTTTGTCTTGTCTTCAATTTGCGTGGCTTTGGCGTAGGTTTGCTTGGCCAGTTGGCTTTGAACATCTGCCAAATTGCGCTGCGCAGCCGCGTAGCTGGGGTTGGTAAGCAAGGCTTTTTCAAATTGGCTTCGTGCTTCTTCAAGATTTCCTTTTGATGCGTAAAGCACTCCCAAATTGTTGTAGGCCTCTGACACATCCGGGTGGGCTTCTGTCATTTTTTTAAAGCTTTCAATGGCTTTATCGACTTGACCTTGCTGCGCCTGAATGACACCTTCCATCAGTTGGAGTTGTAAGTCGTTAGGCGCACGTTGGCGCTCTTGAAGTACCAATTTGAGGGCTTGATCCAATTGGCCCGATTGGATCGCTTGCTTGATACTGTCATGTGCCGTCGAGGAAGCTTGTGCAAAGGTATTGCTCGCCAAGGCCAAGGCCAAGGTTAATTTCAATGCCAAGCTCAACCATGCACAGGGATGCTGATGTGCCTTCCGGCACTGTAAATTTTGATAGAACAACATATATTACGAAAAATTTTGTCAAAAATAATATTGTAGCAATTTGGTGAAATTCATTTCTTTAGCAAAAACGGCCTCAAACGGCTGCTCATCTGTGTAGGAGCACCACCTCGTGCGCGATTCTCAGCACATCCCAAACCTCATCGCGCGCAGGGCGCGGCTCCTACGGCGGGTCATCTGTGTAGGAGCAGCACCCCGTGAGCGATTGCCAGCACATCCCAAACCTCATCGCGCGCAGGGCGCGGCTCCTACGGCGGCTCATTTGCGTAGGAGCAGCACCCCGTGCGCGATTGATGGTGAACCACACACCCCTGGCGCAGGGCGCGGCTCCCACACAGATACACATCGCGCGCGGGGCGCAGCTCCTAAGGCGTTAGCGTTTGCGCCAGAGGATGCGGCACATGGGCCACATGCCCAGCAAGAGCATGAGCGCCAGGATGAACATGATGGTCAGCAAAGACACTTGCAGGGCCAGCATGGCCGAGTAGGCGCCCAGCATCACCAGCACGCTCAGGTTTTCATTGAAGCCTTGCACAGCCATCGAGCGCCCTGGGCTGAGCACTTGACGGCCGCGGTGTTGCAACAAAGCGTTCATGGGAACCAGCAGCATGCCACCGGCTGCCCCGGCACACAGCAACAATGGAATAGCCAGCTCGATGTGTGTGGTCATGGCCAAGATGGGCAACAAGATGGCCAGACTCAAGCCCCAGGGCAACGCTTGTTTGGCCGAGTGCAGTTTGAAAATACGCCCCGCCAGCCAGGCCCCCATAACCACACCCACCGCCACGAGGGCTTGCAAATAAGCGCCTTGCTGCAAAGGCAAGCCCAGAGATTCTTGCGCCCAAGCCAGCACCGCAAACTGCATGACCGCGCCCACGCCCCAATACAAGGTGGTCACATACAAAGAGATGCCGCCCAAGCGGTCTTTCCACAAGATGAGGTTGTTGTACCAAAAATGCTGCCAGTGCAGCGCCTGCCAGCGCAGCGGCACCATCACCTGCCCGACACTCAGGTGCTTGAGCTGGGCATTGAGGATGCTGGCGACAAGGTAAATGGCCCCGACCACGGCGCACGCGTTCCAGGTGTCAGTGCGCATGAACAAGCCCGACAAAAACTGGTGCACGGACGTGCTGGCCCCCACTGCTTGCGACCAGCCCACCAAGGCACCCCCCAGTGCAATGCCCAGCACTACCGACATGACCACCGACACTTCAAGCCAGGCGTTGGCACGCACCAGCAGGGAGGGCGATACCGTTTCGGTGACCAAGCCGTATTTGGCTGGGGCGTATACCGCGGCAGCCAAGCCAATCAAAGCAAATGCCAATACAGGGTGCACGCCTGTGAGCATGAAGACCAGGCCCACGACTTTGATCCCGTTCATCCAGGCCATGACGCGGCCCTTGGGGAAGGCGTCTGACAAGGGCCCCACCACCGAGGCCAGCAAGACATAGGACAGGTTTAGCGAGAACTTCAAAAAGGGCGCCCACCAGGCGGCGTAGCCTTGCTCGGTCAAGATGAAGATGCCCAAGATCAACAGCGCGTTGTCTGCCAGGCCCGATGCAAACTGGGCAGCAATCAGGAAGTAAAAGCCCCGGGGCATGCGCACAAGCGCCTTGGATTCAACAGCTCCGCGCATTTACCGCCCTGCAACTTATGCAGGCGTGGGGGCAGCCACGGGGGCCAAAGCCAGCGCGTTGCGCCGACCAACGCCGTGGTAGGCGATGCCTATTTGTTGCAGGGCTTCGGGGTTGTAAAGGTTGCGGCCATCGAAGATGACGGCGCTGCGCATGCTGGTTTTCATGGCTTCGAAGTCCGGGTTGTGGAAGTTCTTCCACTCGGTCAGGATCAGCAGGGCATCGGCACCCTCGAGTGCGTCCATGTCGTGCTTGACCATCTGCAGGCGGCCAAGCAGTTCTTCACGGCCTTGCAAATCGGACTGCAAAGCCTGCAGGGCTTCGTGCTCTGCCACCGGGTCGTAAGCCGACACCTGTGCGCCAAGCTCGAGCAGCTGGGCAATCACGATGCGGCTGGGCGCTTCGCGCATGTCGTCGGTGTTGGGTTTGAAGGCCAGGCCCCAAACCGCGATTTTTCGGCCCGTCAAGTCGGCGCCCAAACGTTGTACCAGGCGGTCGACCAACAGGGTTTTTTGGCGCTCGTTGACCACCTCGGTGGCGCGGACCACGTCCATGTCCATGCCATAAAACTGGGCGGTGCTGACCAGCGCCTGTGTGTCTTTAGGGAAACAGCTGCCGCCATAGCCGCAACCGGCGTACAAGAAGCTGTAGCCAATGCGGTTGTCGGCGCCAATGCCCCGGCGGATGTGGTCCACGTCGGCACCCAGCTTATCGGCCAAGTTGGCGATCTCATTCATGAATGAGATGCGCGTTGCCAGCATGGCGTTGGCGGCATATTTGGTGAGCTCGGCGCTGCGCACATCCATCCAGACGGTGCGTGAATGGTGGCGGTTGAAGCTGGCGTACAAGTCGCTCACCATGCGCTTGCTTTTGGCGTGGTGAATGCCTTCGTCGATGCCCACCACGATGCGGTCGGGGTGCATAAAGTCGTCTATGGCGGCGCCTTCTTTAAGGAACTCCGGATTGGACACCACATCGAACAACTCAGGCGACATGCCCCTGCGCACCAACTCATGCGCGATCGCAGCACGCACTTTGTCGGCCGTCCCCACGGGCACCGTGGATTTATTGACCACCAGCTTGAAACCCTTCAGATGACGCCCAACGGTGGCCGCCACAGACAAGACGTGCCCCAAGTCGGCTGAACCATCTTCGGCAGGTGGTGTGCCCACAGCGATGAACAGGATGTCACCATGCTCGATCGCCTCACAGGCATCACTGGTAAATCGAATCCGTCCATCGGCTCGGTTGCGCGTGAGCAGTTCTTTGAGGCCCGGCTCGTAAATCGGCACGTCCCCTTCTTGCAGGGCACGGATTTTTTCTTCATCCTTGTCCAAGCACACCACTTTGAAACCCAGGTCAGACAAGCATGCGCCTGTGACCAAACCCACATAACCCGAACCGATGACTGTGACACGCATGGCAAACCTCCAAGTTTGAAGAGCATGTTCCACCTCATCTGTGAATCCAGCGTGTCATTTCCATGAAGAAATCACGACAACGCTGGCGTGTCTTGCGTTTGAATTCAAAAACCGATTGTGGATGGATGCCAATCAATGCAGGGCTCAGCCCAAATTGACCACCACTCGGCTTTGCGGGAACACCAGCTTGAATGTAGAGCCCTGACCCACCACGCTTTCAATGCGCAACTCGCCGCCGTGGCGTTGCATGACGTGCTTGGTGATGGCCAGGCCCAAGCCCGTGCCGCCTGTTTCTCTGGAACGGCTTCGGTCAACCCGGTAAAAACGCTCGGCCAAACGCGGCAAATGCTCGGCTGCTATGCCTGGCCCCGAGTCTTGAACAGCGAACACCAAGCCCTCTGCCGAACTGACCCAATGAATCTGGATGCGCCCACCCAAAGGCGTATAACGAATCGCATTGCTGACCAAGTTAGAAACCGCACTCAACAACTCCGAACGTGCGCCCAGCAAATACACATCGGGCACAGGTGCAAATTCCAATTGGTGCACTGGCCCCTCGCCTTTGTTGGCCATCCAGTCCGAAAACGCCTGGGCTTCGGTCGTCACTTGCAACATCAATGCTGCCAACGAAACTTTATCTTGCGTGCTGGGCAACTGGCTGCCTTCGAGTTGCGACAGCATCAACAAATCCACAACCAATGACTGGATGCGGTCCGATTGCGCCGACATGAGTTGCAGGTAGTGCTGCGTCTCCTCTGCGCTCAAAGGGATAGACTGGAGCGTTTCCACAAAGCCACTGAGCACGGTCAAGGGCGTACGGATTTCATGTGAGACGTTGGCCACAAAATCGCGGCGCATGGCATCGGCCTGCGCAACGGCGGTGATGTCGCGCGTCAAAAGCAGCGAACGCCCTTCCCCATAAGCGTGTAACTGAACCGACAGTTTCTGTCGGTTCAGGGTCGAACTGGCTCGGCCCTCAATGACCGCTTCACTGACGTGATCAGTCTGCGCAAAATAACGGGCAAACAAGGGATCGCGTACCAAGTGCACAACGTGCTGAAGGCGGTCCCTTTTCGCATCCAGTCCCAGATGCGCCGCCGCAGTGTCGTTGCACCATTCGATGCGCGCCTGCTCGTCCAGCAAAATCACACCATTGGGCGAGGCCTGAATGGCCTGCAAAAAATCCTGCAACTGTTTTTGGCGCACAGAGGCCAGCTTTTCTTGCTGTCGCAGCATGCGCTGCACGCGCACAGAAATCTCGCGCCAAACGCCCTGCCAAGGCGGGTCTTGGCTCAGAACCGGCGCACTCAGCCAGCGCTCAAGGCGGTGCAACTTCCACTGCAGGGTGGCGCCATAAATGAACACAGCAATGAGCGCTCCCAGGACCGCCCCAATGGCTCCGCCCAAAAACCAACCGGGCGCTCCCGCCAAGCCCACCAAAAAGAGCATCTCGAGAAGCGAAAACAACATTCAAAACCTGGCGTCAAGCGGAGGGATTGGGGGTGAAACGGTAGCCGGCGCCGCGCACGGTTTCGATCATGCAGCCCGCCTCGCCCAGCGACTCACGCAGGCGTTTGACGTGCACATCCACCGTGCGCTCTTCGATGTAGACGTGGTCACCCCAAACTTTATCGAGCAAAGCACCTCGGCTGTGCACACGTTCAGGGTGGCGCATCAAATATTGCAAGAGTTTGAACTCTGTGGGGCCGACTTTGAGCGGCTTATCGGCCAAATTGACCCGGTGCGTGTCGGCATCGAGTTGCAGGTCGCCCATTTTGACCACGCCCCCCGATGCCTCCGGCACACGGCGGCGCAGGACCGCACGGATGCGGGCCAGCAGCTCGCGCGGTGAAAATGGTTTGACGATGTAATCGTCAGCACCCGCATCGAGCCCGGCCACCCTGTCAGCCTCGTCGCCCCGCGCAGTCAACATCAGAATGGGCACAGCCTTGGTGCGGGCCGATGCACGCCATTTGCGGGCCAAGGTCAAGCCGCTCTCGCCCGGCAGCATCCAGTCCAGCAAGATCACGTCGGGCAAAATTTCGTCGAGTTCGCGCTGGGCTGTTTCGGCATCAATGGCCCACACGGGTTGAAAGCCGTTGTGCCGCAAATTCACCGCAATCAGCTCGGCGATGGCCGGTTCGTCCTCAACAATCAAGATGCGAGGGATGGTTCTCATTGCACCGCTTTTTCAATTTCGGTCAAGGCCGTGTGGCGCACGTCAGCACCTTTGACCACATAAATGACAAACTCAGCGATGTTCTTGGCATGGTCGCCGATGCGCTCGATGGCCTTGGCCACAAACAACAGGTCCAGACTGGCCGAGATCGTGCGGGGATCTTCCATCATGTAGGTGACCAACTTGCGCACAAAGCCGTTGAACTCGGCGTCGATCAAATCGTCTTCTTTCAGGATGACCAACGCGGTGTTTACATCCAGGCGGGCAAAGGCATCGAGCGCTTTGCGCAACAAGCCGGTGGCCAGATCAGACGCCACCCGCAACTCAGACGATGGCAAATTGCGCGGACTGCCCTGAGCCAGGATTTGCTTGACCATGCGCGCAATGCGCTCGGCCTCATCTCCAGCACGCTCCAAGTTACCGGTAATTTTGGAAATGGCCATCAGCAAACGCAGATCGCGGGCCGTGGGCTGCCGACGTGCAATGATCGAGGCCAATTCGGCGTCAATCTCTACTTCCAGAGCGTTGACCTGTCTTTCTGTGGCGACCACTTGATCGGCCACTTCTGAGCTGAACTGGGCCAATGCATAAACGGCATGGCGGGTTTGCGATTCGACGAGGCCGCCCAACTCCAGTACACGGGATGAAACACCGGTAAGTTCGACATCGAATTGACTTGAAATGTGCTTTTCCATACTGTGCTCCTTCAGCCGAAACGGCCTGTGATGTAGTCTTCAGTTTCTTGCTTGGCTGGCTTCATGAAGATTTGTTCTGTGTTACCAAACTCGACCAATTCGCCCAAATACATGTAAGCCGTGAAATCGGACACACGCGCAGCTTGCTGCATGTTGTGTGTCACGATGGCCACGGTGTATTCCTTTTTCAACTCACTCACCAATTCTTCAACTTTGGCGGTCGATATCGGGTCCAAGGCCGAGGTAGGCTCGTCCAGCAAAATGACCTTGGGCTTGACGGCCACAGTGCGGGCAATGCACAGGCGTTGCTGCTGACCGCCCGAGAGCGACAGACCGCTTTGGCCCAGTTTGTCTTTGACCTCATTCCAGATGGCGGCCTTGGTCAAGGCAGACTCGACGCGCTCGTCCATTTCGGAGCGGCTCAGGTTTTCATAAAGGCGCACACCAAAAGCGATGTTGTCGTAAATCGACATGGGGAACGGCGTGGGCTTTTGGAACACCATGCCGATTTGGGCTCGCAGCAAGTTCAGGTCTTGGCCTTTGTCCAGGATGTTCTGACCGTAAAAGTTGATCTGGCCCTCCGCGCGCTGGCCGGGGTACAGGCTGTACATGCGGTTGAGCGTACGCAGCAAGGTGGACTTGCCACAACCGGAGGGGCCAATGAAGGCGGTCACGCGGTTTTCTGCGATGTCGAGGTTGACGTTTTTCAGGCCTTTGAATTTGCCGTAGTAAAAGTCCAGGTTGCGCACTTCGATGGCATTGGAGGTCGGTGTCTTGTCAGGCATGTGGATTCCTGTGAATACGAAAAATTATTTGGAACTGGGATTTCAAATCTGCATCAAACAGATGTCTTTTCCCTGAAAAATACACGGGCCAGGATGTTGAGCAACAACACAGCCAAAGTGACCAGCAAAGCACCGCCCCAAGCCAAGCGGATCCAGTTGTCATAAGGACTCATGGCGAACTGATAAATCACCACAGGCAAATTGGCCATAGGCTTGCTCATGTCGGTGCTGAAAAACTGGTTGTTCAAGGCGGTGAACAACAAGGGCGCCGTTTCTCCACTGATGCGGGCGATGGCCAACAACAGGCCCGTGATCACACCGCTTTTGGCAGCACGCAAAGTCACCGACAACGACACTTTCCAGCGTGGTGCACCCAAGGCAAAGGCGGCCTCACGCAAGCTTCCGGGCACCAAGCGCAGCATGTTTTCTGTAGTGCGCATCACAACAGGCACGGCAATCAAGGACAAAGCCATGCTGCCGGCATAACCCGAAAACCGGCCCAAAGTCGCCACTGCGATCGCATACACAAACAAACCGATGACAATCGATGGTGCAGACAACATGATGTCCGTCACAAAACGCGTCAACTCAGCGGTTTTGCTGCGGTCACCGTATTCGGTCAGGTAAATACCGGCCAAAATACCCACGGGTGTGGCGACCAAAACCGCCAAACCTACCATCATCAAACTGCCCACAATCGCATTGCGCAAACCACCACCGTCTGTGCCGGGTGCCGGTGTATCTTTGGTCAGCATGTCCCAGTCCAGGGCTGCAAAGCCGTTGGAAAAGAGCACCAGCAAAATCCACATCAAAACCGTGAGACCCAAAGCCATCGCCACCATTGAAGTGGCCATGCCCAAAGAGTTGGCGATTTGACGGCGGCGGTAAAGCCCTTGATCCATATTCACAGCCATATCAGAACCCCTTGGCTTTTTCAGCCCGATTGATCATGATTTTGGCCAAGGCCAAAACCAGGAAGGTGATCACAAACAGCAAGAAGCCGAGAGCAAACAACGAAGACATGTGGAAATCAGCCGCTTCGCCAAACTCGTTGGCCAAGGTCGATGCGATCGATGTGCCCGGTGAGAACAGGGAAGTGGGCATGCGGTTGGCATTGCCAATCACAAAAGTCACGGCCATGGTCTCACCCAAGGCGCGACCCAAGCCCAACATCACGCCACCGATCACCCCTTTTTGGGTATAGGGCAACACGATTCCGCGCACAACCTCCCAGGTGGTGCAACCCAAGCCATAGGCTGACTCACGCAAGATGGGGGGGGTGATTTCAAACACATCGCGCATCACGGCCGCCACGAAGGGCAAAACCATGAATGCCAAAACAATGCCAGCAGCCAGAATGCCCATGCCGTTGGGTGCGCCGCCAAACAAGAAACCAATCAACGGCATACCGCTCATCAAGTCCCGCACGGGCACTTGAATGTAATCGGCAAACAAAGGCGCAAAAACAAACAGGCCAAACATACCGTAAATGATGGAGGGCACGGCGGCCAACAATTCGATCGCGGTGCCCAAGGGGCGGCGCAACCACACCGGGCAGGTTTCGGTCAGGAAGACCGCAATGCCGAAAGCCAAGGGCACGGCAATCAACAGGGCGATGCCTGCGCTCGACAAGGTGCCCACGATGGCAAAAGCCGCGCCAAACTCCTCGTTGTTCACGTCCCATTCAGCGTACCAGAGAAAGGGGACACCAAACTTGGCAAAGGTGGGCCAAGCATTGACAAACAGGGAAATGATGATGCCCGCCAATGCACACAACACGATCAACGAGAAAAGCTGGGTTGACCTGTGAAACAAGACGTCTTGAAACCTTTGGCGTTTGGCCACGGCCAGCATTTGGTTGCTGTCTTGGGCGGTAGAGAGAGAAGTTTGCATGCCGTAGTCCATCTAACAATAACCATCATAATCAACAGAAAATCCGTCGGTTGAATGCTTTGTCAACCGACGGATCGCTGTTTTAAAGCTCCAGAATTACTTCTGGATTTGTGACCAGACGCGTGAACGGATCTGATCGGTCAGGCTGTCAGGCAAGGCCACATAGTCCAGATCGGCGGCCATTTTCTTGCCATTCTTGAAGGACCAATCGAAGAACTTCAGCGCTTCGTTCGAAGCAGCTTTGTCAGCTGGGCTCTTGTACATCACAATGAACGAAGCCGTGCTGATGGGCCAGCTGGCGGCGCCTTTGGCGTTCACCATGGACACGCCCATGCCAGGAACGCTGAACCAGTCAGCGCTGGCCGCAGCAGCCGCAAATGTCAGGTCATCGGGGGCGACGTACCGGCCGTCGGCGTTTTGAAGTTGCATGAAGGTCATGTTGTTCTTTTTCACGTAGGCGTATTCCACGTAACCGATCGAACCCTTGACGCGGTTGACGTTGGCCGCCACACCTTCATTGCCCTTACCACCCACAGAAGTAGCCGCTGGCCACTTGATGGTGGCGTTTTTGCCAGGACCGTCAGCCCACTCTTTGCTTACGGCGCTCAAGTAGTCGGTGAAGTTGAATGTCGTACCCGAACCGTCAGCGCGGTGCACCACGGTGATGGTTTCGTTGGGGAGGTTCTTGCCAGGGTTCAAGGCTGCGAACTTGGGGTCGTTCCACTTGCTGATTTTGCCCATGAACATCTCGGCCAAAACGGGGCCTGTCACGCGCAGTTCGCCGGGCTTGAAGCCGTCCAAGTTCACGATTGGCACAGTGCCACCGATGATCATGGGGAACTGGACCATACCGTCTTTGTCCAAGTCAGCGCCAGAAATAGGAGCGTCTGTGGCACCGAAAGTCACGGTCTTGGCGCGGATCTGGCGAATACCACCGGAAGAACCGATCGACTGGTAATTCAGGCCAACGTTGGTGGCCGCTTTGTAGGCTTCAGCCCATTTTGCATAGACGGGGAATGGGAATGTTGCGCCAGCACCAGTGATGTCGGCAGCCATTGCGGTGGCTGCCACAAGGGTCAAGCCAACAGCGGCCACAAGGGATTTAAATTTCAGCATTTCAGCTCCTGATTCAGGTTCAACAAAATTCTCGCCAACAACCTGTTTGCTGTTGACACCGTTGAATGTAGTCACTGATTGTGACAAGTTTGTGTCAAATAACCTTAGTTTGTATGGCAAATGAAAAAGTTAAAACTTTTATTATTACAAAAGTTCACTCATCAGGTATTTTATTAGAACTTAAACGGTTCACTTCCAATCCCTGCGTCAACTTTCAGGGCTTCAAGCGCCACAGAGCACCATCCGGCGAATCGCTCAAGAGATAAACCAGACCGTCTGGCCCGACCCGCACATCTCGGATGCGCCCCACTTGCTGCGTCAACAAACGCTCTTCAGCCACCACTTTCTCGCCGTCCAGCACCAGTCGCACCAAGCTTTGCCCCCGCAAAGCCCCCAGCAGCAAGCTGCCACGCCAAGCCGGGAAGGCATTTCCCTCGTAAAACGCCATGCCCGACGGCGCAATCGAAGGCACCCAGACATGCAAGGGTTGCGTCATGCCCGCCTGGTGCGTGCCCACACCGATGCGCGTGCCGGTGACGTAATTCACCCCGTAGGTGATGGTGGGCCAGCCGTAATCGCGACCGCTTCGAATGATGTTGAGCTCGTCCCCGCCTTGCGGGCCGTGCTCGTGCGTCCACAACTCGCCCGTTTGCGGGTGTATCGCCGCGCCCTGGATATTGCGGTTGCCCCGGCTGAACGCCTCTGGCATCTGCTGGGGCTGCTGCACAAAAGGGTTGCTCGCAGGCACACGGCCATCGTCTTGTAAGCGGATAACCGATCCAGCATGATCTCGGGGCTTTTGGGCGCGTGCTTCGTCGCCCCGGTCACCCAGGGTCAAAAAAACATGGCCCTGGCGGTCAAAAGCGATGCGCCCACCAAAATGTCGCCCACCCCGCGAAGCAGGCCGCATGACAAACAGATTTTGCAGATCCACCAGCCGATGCCCCTGCAGGCGCGCTCTGACCAAGGCCGTGGCCGATGCGCCGCGTGGCCCCTCTTTGGGGGCCTGCGCATACGCCAGGTAAACCCAGCCATTGCGGGCGTGGTCGGGGTGCACAGC
The DNA here is from genome assembly GCA_027486495.1 of Comamonadaceae bacterium. Classification (GTDB taxonomy): domain Bacteria; phylum Pseudomonadota; class Gammaproteobacteria; order Burkholderiales; family Burkholderiaceae_C; genus Limnohabitans_A. The sequence goes on from JAIXOZ010000148.1 coordinate 17,875, forward strand.
CACGTCAAACAAACCACCCTGCCCGTCCACCACGATGTCAGCAGGCAGCCCCTCGATCGGTCGAGGATCCAATTGGAATTCGCGACTGACACGGCGCAACTGCCCTTCCCGCTCGGTGATCAACATATCGCCACCGGGCAACCAGGCCAACGACCAGGGGTGGCTCAAGCCCTTGACCAGGGTTTGGACCTGAAAAGCGACCGGCGCGGGCGCGTTTCGCACCAAGTCTTTGGACTGGGTGGGGGCAGCCCAGACACCGGACCAAGCCAGGGCAAGGGCTGTGCACAGACCCCAGCCGCCGCCACGTATCCCCAGAAGAAATTTGCTTTTTTGCATACGGCCACTTGTTGAATCAGAAAAAAGCCTCATCGCATCGATCATCGGACACTCCAAATCTTAGGGCTGCCCCGTCAATTCTTGGATCACACCCGATTTTGATGAATGTGGACTGCCCCCAAGACCCGAGAATGCTTCATTCGCCAAAGAATACGGCGGGTTCAAACAGCGCGCCGTCGGCCAACTCCAAACATCAGTTCAACACCGTGTCAAAGCGCTGGCTCAGGTTTTGAATCCGTGTGTCTTGGGCTGCAGGTGTGTCTTTCACCCCGAATGCCGCTGTCCCGAACTGGCTCTTCATGTACTTCATGAAGGCGTCTTGCTCGCTGCCTAAAGTGGCGGTGCTCGTGCTGGCCGCGCCACCCGCTGTGGCTTCGGTCATGATGGTGTCCAGCTTGACCAGGTTCACAAAATCGGCCGTGGCCGGGAAGGGGTAGCCATCGCCACCACCCGCAGCCGTGCTCGTGCCCTCGGCCAAGAAGTTCAAAGTCACCATGCGGAAGGTGCGCTGCGCATTGTCCACCAAGGCCCCGTTTTTCACCACCACATCGCTGCCGACCTTGAGCGAACGGATGCGCTCACCGGCTGTGGTGACGGCAAAGTTGGCATCGAGTGTTTGCGCTGTCCGGCTTGGGTCGTAACTGAAGCTCATGCCACCGACCTGAGGGAAACGGCCTTGACTGCCCAATACGGCCACACCGTGCTCCAGCAAGGACTTGAGTTGCGCAGCCGTGACATCAAAGGCCCAGAGCTTGTTGTTGAACTTCAAAGCCGTTTCGATGGCCAGTTGAGAGATCTCTCCGGCCTGGCGCTTAGCTTCGGGATTGGCTTTGGGTGCTGTGAAAAAAGCTGCTGAAGTGGCTCCTGGCATGACTTGAACTTCACCAATTTCCGAGCGGATGCCACCGCCGTTTTTCAAGGAGATTTGAACAGTGGGGTCCAAGCGTTGGGCATACCAAAGGTTGGCATCGGCCGTCAGGTTGCCAAAGTTGGTCTCTTCGTTGCGCACTGCCGCACGGCGACCTTCCAAAAACACGCTGGTTTTGCCCAACACGTTACCGTCCTTGGACTTGAGCACAGCCTTGATGGCATCACGCACTTGGATCACCAGGCCCGAGGGAGTCACGCCGCCGGCCGAATCGTCGGTTTCGCTGGTGGCCCAAGCACCCGAGAGCTTGTTGTCAAAACGCTGCGTGATCAGCACCCCCTTGTCGTCAAAAGGTGCCATGAATCGGCCGAGGTATTTGTAATCGGCGTCCACGTTGACCACCACGGTGGGCTGACCTGCGGCATCCTGCGTCTGATAAGGGTAATCACCCGCAGATTTGTCGCCTGTGCGCAGCACATCGTTGGCATCGGACAGCAAGGTGTTGGAGCCACCGGCCACGATAATGTCCACATTTTTCAAACGTTGGGCCAAGGCTTTTTCAATGGCCAGGGTTTGCATGTGGGCCAACAGCACCACCTTGTTGATGCCCGCTGCCGTGATCTCATCGACCCCTTTTTGAATCACAGAGGCCAACGCGGCCACATCTACCGAGCTGCTGGTCAAAGCGGGCGTAAATTTCAAATTGCCAGGCGATGTGATGTTGGCAAATACGGGGGACCCAGCGCCAATGACACCAATTTTTTGCCCCCCTACGTCCACCACGGTCCAGCCGGTCAACTTGCCCGCTTGTTCGGTCGCTTTGCCGCCGTTGGCCAACTTCAAATTGGCCACTTCATTGTCGGCAGCAAAGTCCACGTTGTAAGCCAAGTAGGGAAAAAAAGCGCCAGACCAAGTCCTGTCAGGTTTGATCAGGTCAGCGAATTGTTTGGTTCCCAAGTCCAATTCGTGGTTGCCAATGGCCGAGGCCTGAATGCCCAAAGCGTTCAAAAAGGCGATGTCTGCGCGCCCCACCTCGGCGCGGCCCAAACTGGCGTTCAGGCTGCTGTCGTTGGCTGCATTGAAACGAGGACCCGGGATGTAGTTGTCTCCCGAGCTCACGGTCAAGGTTTGCTGGGGGTACTGGGCGCGAAATTTCTGGATCATTCCAGACAAATTGGCCACGCTGTTCAGCGCCGTGCTGTCCGAACCGTCGGCATCAGAGATGTGCAGCAACTGCAAGGTGAA
>JAIXOZ010000059.1 GCA_027486495.1 Comamonadaceae bacterium
AACTCCAGGTGACCGTGGGCGTGGCCTGTTTCACCTTCAGCGGTGGAACGGAACAGGGCTGCCACGTCGTTCTGACCTTCAACGTCAGCTTTGTTCGCGAAGTACAAATAGCGACGGTTGGCCTGGGATTCGCCTGCGAAGGCGTCTTTCAGGCATTGTTCCGTGCGCGAGCCTTTGAGTGCTGCCATGGATATCTCCTAGTGGGGTTAAACGTGAGATTGCCCTGGCAAAATCGCCAGAGACGGTATAGGTTAACTCTGGACTGCCCAGTCTGCCCAATAGATTGATGCAATGGCATTGATTAATCAATGCTATTGAACGACTCTTTTGATTAATATCTACTAATCACGCTTGCCCTGTCTTTCTGTGAGGGAGCCCACGGGTGACATTCCCGAAAACAGGGTTTGACAGTCGAAGATTAGGCTTGAATGGCTGGGTAAAATCAGGGCTTCGGGCCAAACAAGGCCCCACGCGGCATCCGTTGAGCTGCCGTTTTCTTTTTGAAAAGTCCGCCATGAGCAACGCCCCCGCCGTCCACCTCGAACAACCTGGCTTAGACAGCCTGTCCAAATCGTTCGAACCCGCCGCCCTGGAAGCCCATTGGGGCCCCGAGTGGGAAAAACGCGGTTACGGCGTGGCCGGTTTCCGTGGAACAGGCACTCCATCGGCAGATGCTCCAGCCTTTGCCATTCAGCTGCCCCCACCCAACGTGACCGGCACGCTGCACATGGGTCACGCCTTCAACCAGACCATCATGGACTCGTTGACGCGCTACCACCGTATGCTGGGCCACAACACCGCCTGGATTCCTGGCACCGACCACGCAGGCATTGCCACCCAGATCGTGGTGGAGCGCCAACTGCAGGCCAAAGGCATTAGCCGCCACGACATGGGCCCCACCCCTGCCGAAGCCCGCAAGAACTTTGTGAGCAAAGTCTGGGAGTGGAAAGAAGAGTCCGGCAGCACCATCACCAACCAGATGCGCCGCATGGGCGACAGCGTGGATTGGAGCCGCGAATACTTCACGATGGACCCGAAGCTGTCCCAAACCGTGACCGAAACCTTTGTACAGTTGTACGAGCAAGGCCTGATTTACCGTGGCAAGCGCCTGGTGAACTGGGACCCCGTGCTGCAAAGTGCGGTGTCCGATCTCGAAGTGGAAAGTGCCGAAGAAGACGGCTCTATGTGGCATATCCGCTATGACTTGACCGATGGATCTGGCAGCCTCACGGTGGCCACCACCCGCCCCGAAACCCTGCTGGGCGACGTGGCCGTGATGGTTCACCCCGAAGACGAGCGTTACAGCGCCCTGATCGGCAAGCAAGTCAACCTGCCACTTTGCGACCGCACCATCCCCGTGATTGCAGACGACTATGTGGACAAGGATTTTGGCACCGGCGTGGTCAAGGTCACGCCTGCGCACGACACCAACGACTACCAAGTCGGCCAGCGCCACAAGCTGGACATGATTTGCGTGCTGAACCTGGACGCGACCATCAACCACAACGCGCCCGAGAAATACCAAGGCCTGGATCGCTTCGTGGCCCGCAAGGCCGTGGTGGCCGACCTCGAAGCTGCAGGCGCGTTGGTCGAAGTCAAGAAACACAAGCTGATGGTGCCCCGCTGCGCCCGCACAGGCCAAGTCATTGAGCCCATGCTGACCGACCAGTGGTTTGTGTCCATGAACCAAGTCGGCCAAGGCGACGCCACCGGCAAGAGCATTGCGCAAAAAGCCATTGACGCGGTGCAGTCCGGCGAAGTGAGCTTTGTGCCCGAGAACTGGGTGAACACCTACAACCAGTGGATGAACAACATCCAGGATTGGTGCATCTCGCGCCAGCTGTGGTGGGGCCACCAAATACCGGCTTGGTACGACGAAGACGGCAAGGTGTACGTGGCCCGCAATCAGGCCGAGGCGCAAGCCCAGGCCCCGGGTAAGACGCTCAAGCGTGACGAAGACGTGTTGGACACTTGGTATTCCAGCGCCTTGGTGCCCTTCAGCACCATGGGATGGCCCAACAACGAGACGAGCACCAAAAACGCCGCTGGCGGCAGTGGCGCCGCCGGATCGGGCGATTTGGCGAGCGAAGCGAGTATGAGCACGACCGGCGGTGCCATTGCAGCCAACGGCACCAACACCGACAACAGCCAAAGCGATTACGACCTCTACCTCCCCAGCAGCGTCCTTGTAACAGGTTACGACATCATCTTTTTCTGGGTCGCCCGGATGATCATGATGACCACGCACTTCACCGGCAAAGTGCCGTTCAAACACGTCTACATCCACGGCCTGGTGCTCGACGCTCAAGGCAAGAAGATGAGCAAGTCCGAAGGCAACGTGCTCGACCCGGTCGATTTGATCGACGGCATCACGTTAGAACCCCTGCTGGACAAACGCACCCAAGGCCTGCGCAAGCCCGAGACCGCCCCCAAGGTGCGCAAGCAAACCGAAAAAGAATTCCCTGAAGGCATCCCAGCCTACGGTGCCGACGCGCTGCGCTTCACCTTCGCCGCGCTCGCGTCTTTGGGCCGCAGCATCAACTTTGACTCCAAGCGCTGCGAGGGTTACCGCAATTTCTGCAACAAACTGTGGAACGCTACCCGCTTTGTGCTGATGAACTGCGAAGGCCAAGACTGCGGCTTGAAAAAACACACCAAAGCCGAATGCCAACCCGGTGGCCCGGCGCACGGCTACATGGACTTCAGCCAAGCCGATCGGTGGATCAGCTCTCAGCTGCAGCGCGTCGAGGCCGATGTCGCCAAAGGCTTTGCCGAGTACCGCCTGGACAACGTGGCCAACACAATCTACGACTTTGTGTGGAACGAGTTTTGCGACTGGTACCTCGAAATCGCCAAGGTGCAGATCAACACCGGCAACGAGGCGCAACAACGTGCCACCCGCCGCACCCTGATCCGCACGCTCGAAACCATCATGCGTCTGGCGCACCCGATCATCCCGTTCATCACCGAAGAGCTTTGGCAAAAAGTGTCGGTGGTTGCGGGTCTTCCGGGTGAATCGGTCAGCATCGCAGCCTACCCCTTGAGCCAACCCGATCGCATCGACCAACCGGCCGAGGCCCACGTGGCCAAGCTCAAGACGCTGGTGGACGCCTGCCGCAACCTGCGCGGTGAAATGAACGTCTCTCCCGCCACCCGCATGCCCCTGTATGTGCTGGGCGACACCGCCTTCATGCAAAGCGTGGCTCCAGTCTTGCAATCACTGGCCAAACTGAGCGAGGTCAAAGTATTTGACACCGAGGCCGAATGGTCAGCTGCTGCGCAAGCCGCGCCCGTGGCCGTGGTGGGTGAAGCGCGCCTGTGCCTGTTCATCGAAGTGGATGCAGCCGCAGAAAAAATTCGCCTGACCAAGGAAGCCGCTCGCCTGGAAGGCGAAATCACCAAGGCCAACGCCAAACTCGGCAACGAGGCCTTTGTGGCCAAAGCCCCCCCTGCGGTGCTCGACGAAACCAGGAAACGCGTGGCCGACTTCGGTGCCACGCTCGATAAAATCCGCCAGCAACTGCAACGCCTGGGCTGAAGCCCTGCATCAACAAGGAAAAGCCATGAGCCACAACGTCATCCGCAAAGCCGTCTTCCCAGTCGCAGGCTTGGGCACCCGCTTTTTACCCGCAACCAAAGCCGCGCCCAAAGAAATGCTACCGGTTGTGGACAAGCCGCTGATCCAGTACGCTGTAGAAGAAGCGTATGCGGCAGGCGTGCGGCACATGATTTTCGTCACGGGCCGCAGCAAACGGGCGATCGAAGACCACTTTGACACCGCTTACGAACTCGAGAGCGAACTTGAAGCGGCACACAAAGACGAGTTGCTCGCCTTGGTTCGTTCGGTCCAACCCGATGACATGGTCTGTGCCTATGTGCGCCAAAACCGCATGCTGGGCCTGGGCCATGCCGTGCTGTGCGCCGAGCCTCTGGTCGGCAATGAGCCTTTTGCCGTGCTGCTGGCTGACGATTTGATGGTCAACCAGGGGCCGTCCATCTTGTCCCAAATGGTGGACGCTTACACCAAGCAAGGCCGTTCCGTCTTGGCGGTGCAAGAAGTGCCTCTCGACCAAGTCAAGCGCTACGGTATCGTGGCCGGTGAGCCTGCGGGCAAACAGCTGATCCGTGTTGAGCAAATCGTGGAAAAACCCAGCCCAGACAAGGCGCCTTCTCGCATGGGTGTGGCGGGCCGCTACATCCTGACCCCGGGCATTTTTGACGAGATCCGCAACCAGCCCACCGGCGTGGGTGGCGAGATCCAACTAACCGATGCCATTGCCCGCCTGATGCAACGTGAAGCGGTCTATGCTTTTCAGTACCAAGGCAAACGTTACGACTGCGGCAGCAAGGAAGGCTTTTTGGAAGCCACAGTAGAGCTGGCTTTACAGCACCCGCAAGTGGGTGCTTCTTTCCGCGAATACCTCAAAGGCTTGAACCTGTAATCGCGATCAGCGGCGTTTGAGGGCAAACACAAACGCCGTCTCGGTTTTTTCCTGCAGCAGCAAATCATTGCCCGTCTGGCGCGCAAAGGCTTCAAAGTCGCGCCAAGCGCCCGGGTCGGTGGCGGTCACTTTCAGCACCTGACCGCTGCTCATCTCGTTCAGAGCCTTCTTGGCCTTCAGAATCGGCAAAGGGCAATTCAGGCCACTGGTGTCAATTTCTTTGTCGATGTGCATCATGTCGCCTGGTTTTGTTCTTGGCTTTGCGCGGCACGCTCTTCCCATGTCATGAACTTCGGCTCGATGCCGATGGTGCGCAGCCAGTCACCCAAGGCGTAGCCGGTGCCTGCCGGCCAGCAAATCAGGTCCTTGAAATCAAACATCTTGTATTCGGCCAACTCGGGCGACAAACGCACGTCGCCTTCGGCCACCGCATGGTAGGCAATGATCACCTGGTTCATGCGCTGGAAGTCGTACACGCCGATCAGCTTGAGGGTCGACACCTTCAAATTGGTTTCTTCGGCAATCTCGCGTGTGATGCCTTCTTCGGGCGTTTCGCCCGCCTCCATGAAGCCGGTGATCAGCGCAAAACGCCGACCCGGCCAGGCCGCATTGCGGGCCAGCAAAATCTGATCGCCCACTTGCACAATGCCCGCCAACACAGGCGTGGGGTTGTTCCAGTGGGTGAAGTCACAGGCGGTGCAACGCAGGCGCATCGTCTCGCCCCCGTCTTCCATTTGCGAGAGCCAAGCCAAGGGACTGGCACACATGGGACAAAAACGAAATTCAGCCATGAGAACAACTCCTGTCAGGCGGGGAAAACGCCCGTGGACAAATAGCGGTCACCGCGATCGCAGACGATGAAGACGATGGTGGCGTTTTGCGCCGTTTTGGCCACTTGCTGAGCCACCCAGCAAGCCCCGGCCGCCGAGATACCGGCAAAGATGCCTTCGGTCCGCGCCATCTGGCGGCAGGTTTCCTCGGCGTCGTTTTGGCTCACGTAAATCAACTCGTCCACCTGGCTCGGATCGTAAATTTTGGGCAGGTATTCCTCAGGCCACTTGCGAATGCCCGGAATGCGCGAACCCTCGCTGGGCTGGGCACCAATGATGCGGATGGCAGGATTCTTTTCTTTCAAAAACCGCGACACGCCCGTGATGGTGCCGGTCGTGCCCATGGCACTCACAAAGTGGGTGACCTTGCCGCCGGTCTGCTCCCAAATTTCAGGGCCGGTGGTTTCGTAATGGATGCGCGGGTTATCGGCGTTGGCAAACTGGTCCAGGATGCGGCCCTTGCCTTGCGCGGCCATGTTGTCGGCCAAATCACGGGCGTATTCCATACCACCGCTCTTAGGCGTGAGGATAAGTTCAGCCCCAAACGCCTTCATGGTCTGGGCGCGTTCAATCGACAAGTCCTCGGGCATGATCAAGACCATGCGGTAGCCCTTGATGGCCGCAGCCATGGCCAACGCGATGCCGGTGTTGCCGGATGTCGCCTCGATCAGGGTGTCGCCCGGCTTGATCTCGCCGCGCTCTTCGGCCCGGCGAATCATCGACAAGGCGGGGCGGTCTTTGACGGAGCCCGCCGGGTTGTTGCCCTCGAGCTTGCCCAAAATCACATTGCCACGCGCCGCCATGTCGGCAGCCCCCAAGCGCTGCAAAGCCACCAATGGCGTTTTGCCGATCGCATCTTCAATGGTTGGATAAATCATGCCAATAATGTGCCATAATTCTGGTCTCCACACATTCAGCCCGGGTGGTGAAATTGGTAGACTCAGGGGACTCAAAAAAGTGAATACCCTAGATAACACTACAGCACACGCGGGTTGTAGCAAGGCTACAAAAAAGTGTCCTACGCAATGTAGAACGCTGACGCCAAAAGCACACGACTTTTTCAGCGCAAAATCACGCTGAAAAAGTAACAAAAACTCCCCTAAATTTTCAGCAAGTTTGAGCTGATTGAACGTCCCGTTTCTGGACGATTGGCGAAGCTTTTGATGCGGCGAGACGGTACGGACATCAGACAGTTGTAACATTCACTCATTGCAATTAATAGGCCAAACAATGAAAAAATCTGTTATCACTTTGACACTCCTTAGCATCTGCACGTTAGCTTCGGCGCAAGAAGTTGGTCGCGTGATTTCCTCGGTACAGGTAATTCAACAAGTGTCTGTGCCACGCCAAGTTTGCACACAAGAGCAGGTGGCTGTGCAACAAAATAAGAGCGGCGCTGGTGCTGCGATGGGCGCAATTGCAGGTGGTGTTTTGGGCAATCAAATCGGTGGTGGCAGTGGCAAGGCGGCCGCTACAGCGCTTGGCATTTTTGGTGGTGCCATTATGGGCAATAACATTGAAGGCGCACCATCAGCACAGACGCAAACAATACAGAACTGCACGAATCAAAACGTCTTTGAAAATCGCGTAACTGGCTACAACGTCACTTACGAGTTCAACGGCAAGCAATATAGCGTCCAGCTGCCACGCGATCCTGGCCCTTCCATCAAACTCAACGTCACACCAGCCCCCTTTTGATCATCGAGTTTGATAGTCAAGCCTTCAGAACTATCCTCGTTGACCAGCATTGGTCACCCAATCCACATATGGGGTGATATGTCGTGTTAAACGACACTCGCTCCTACATGACAAGCTACTAGGCCACGGCCCGGTGACTGGGACACCTAACTGGTGCTCTTTTGTATCAAAAATCAGCCTTGAAACATAGTCGACTTAGCGATACTATGCTTCGATATATCACATATGGCTTTAAAGGGCGGTTAAATTGAAAATCAAGGAAAAAATTCTCGCTGCCTCTTTACTTGCTTGGATCCCTTCTCTTCATGCCCAAGTTGTGACCGATGCAAAACTGCGAGTTGATCGAGTTGAGGCCGGATCCCCTGCTACCTTAATAATTAATTATAAATCAGAAAGCATTACTTGGTGTGGATTGATTATCGACTGGGGTTCTGGTGATAACCCTCAATCATTGCGGATTGGTGAAGATGACAAAACGACTTCACCCATCATGGTCTCGAGGACTTACCCGAATCCTGGAACTTACTCTATTAGCGTCAAAGGACAGTTAATTGTGCGTGGCTTGAAATCAGCTCTTCCATGCGGGGGTGACACAATTCAAACGCAAATTGTCGTCATTGATCCAGTTGCTGAGGCGAAGATCAGAAATGCTGAAATTGAGCGTCAACAGTTGATGAAGAAAGCGGAAGAAGAAAAAATAAAAGCTCAAGCCGATAAATTATTTTTAGAAAAGCGCTTAGCGGATCTAGCTCAAAGAGAACTGGAACTCAAACAGCGCGAATTAGAAATTCGAGAGGCTGAACTTCGGCGTGTAAGGCCACCAGCAACTCAAGAGACAGATCAACGAGCTGAAACTGCACCAGTTCGCTTAACTGAAGCGGAACGGCGTCAAAAGCTCGTTGAAGAACGAGAACAAGCTCAGCGAGAACGTCAGCAAAAAGCTAGAGCAGAAAAGGAAGCTGCCGATGAAGCACGAAAGAAATTAGCCGAAGAAAAAGAACGTGCAATTGCTACCAAGCGACAAGAGGTAGCTGAGGAGCGAGCTAGACAGCAAGAGGCGAAAGAAGAAGCTGAACGCCGAAAACGTGAGGAAATCGAGGCCGAACGTCAGCGTGTCATAACAGCGAGAGCTGAGTCAGAGCGGCTTAAGCGGCAAGCAATAGAGTCAGCGCTGGTTAGACCACTAATTTCCAACCAGGATCCCCGCATCCAATGTCAGAATAGTTGGGACTTTGACCCGCAGTATCAACCGCTTGCGGCAAAAATTTCACTAACTTCCCTTACAGATATTAATTTTCAGATGCTTGCGGATAATTCTCAGCCAACCGCAAAAGAGCGCCAATTAATTGGAAATCTAGCTGATGCCTTCACAAAATGTGTTAATGAAAGCAACGCCTTTCGTCGAGCTAACTATAATCAAGAGGCCATAAGCATACTAGCTCTGGAAGACTCCAAAATTTTCGAACTTAAGCTTGATCTTTACAATCGTAAATTAACTTACAGCAGATATAATCAATCTATTAAACAAATTGTTAATCAAACAAGAACTGGTTTAGAAGCTCTTGCAGATCGCTTAAAGGCAGAACAAGATCGTTTAAAGGCAGAACAAGAAAGGCAACAGGATTTGTCTCGTGCTCGAGCCGCAGCAATTCGCGATGCTCAACAACGGCAAGAACAACAAAGAATGGCTGACCAACGACGAGAAGAACAGCGTCGCCAGGCTGAACAATCAAGAATTGCAGCTGTTAGACAGCAATGGCAATCCCGATGTGAATTAGACAAGCGCAATGCCTACGAACAATACATTAAAAGCAAAGAAAACAGCTGTGGCGGGCCCAATAGGGGTTTAGCAGTATTATGCGCTATTGGCAATGTATCAGCAGCCAACGATTATGCTGATGCGGCATTTAAATCCTGCATGAGTGGCGCTCCAGTTCAATAAAATGAAAAATTATTTCCCAAAAATATTTTTAATGTTGGTGGCCATTTTTCCGGCCATCAGTCACTCTCAATATTCTCCTGCAATTGAGAAAATCAACAACTTCATACTTCAGGGTAAATGCTCTGATGCTGAGGCCTATGCAAGAAGCTATATTCAACGACCAGTAATGTTGACAGCGCTTGGGATTATTAGCAATGATTGCCGTCGCAACTCCACTGAGGCGATAGGTTACTTTCGCCTAGCTGCAGCAGAGAATGAATCAGTAGCAATAGAATTTTTGAATTCAATGGGCGTAAGTTATACAAATCCTCGACTTGCAAATGGCGGATTCAAGTACGAGGTGCAACAAAGATGAACCCGGTGATGGGTGGCTGAGGATGTCAAGGCATCATTGCCACTCAAACCGCCAAGTCCAAGTTGCCAGATGTACAAGCACCTC
>JAIXOZ010000086.1 GCA_027486495.1 Comamonadaceae bacterium
CATCTCGGCGCGCCGCAAGGCCTCATCCAGCCCCAAAGTGGTACGGGCATCGGTTCGGGCAATGATGAGAAAATCCGGATCTGTGCGCGACTCGACGGCCACCCGAATCTTCTCGACCATTTGCTGCGCTGGCACAACGCGCCGCCCCATCATGTGGCCACATTTTTTGGGGAACTCCTGGTCTTCCAATTGAATCGCGCAAGCGCCTGCACGCTCGTACCCGCGCACGGTGTGCATGACATTGAGCAAGCCGCCATAGCCGGTGTCACCATCGCAAATCATGGGCGTGGAGGTGATGGCAGTGAACTGCTGGACCCGGTTGACCATGTCGGTGTAAGTGGCCAGGCCCGCGTCCGGCAAGCCCAAGTAAGAGGCCACTGTGCCGTAACCTGTCATGTACAGCGCATCAAAACCCATGCGGTCGGCCATCTTGGCCGAGATCATCTCGAACACACCCGGTGCCACCACCAGGTCACCCTGACGCAACCGAGCGGCCAATTGACTGCGCCGTGATGCATGGCTGACTTGGGACAGGCCGTTGTGCATCATGTGATGGACTCCGCGCGCTCCAGCGCTTCGATCATGGAGGACTTTCTAAGGTAGTCCAATGCCCTGGCAGGGTTTTCGCAGGTGGCCCTCAACTCGTCTTGCACACGCTGGCGCACCACGGGGTCGCGCTCTTCAATTTCACGCTTGTTGCGTGCCGTGCTGGCGTTGATGTAGTCAATGGCAATGGTGCGGCGCTGGCGTTCATAGCGCGACATCACATCCAAGTCCGCCCCCTGTTGAATGACTTGGATCAATTTCTGGGTCAAGTTCATCGCGTCGTGCACACCACCATTCATGCCCATCCCCCCCAGGGGGTTGTTGATGTGAGCGGCATCTCCGGCCAAAAAGATGCGGCCCTGAATGAAGGTCTTGGCCACCCGTTGGTGAACTTTGTAGAGGGTGCGGTGCAAAGTGTTGTAAGGCCGGGGCTGTGGCAGCAAGCTTTGCAAGCGGGCCTGCACCGCTTCGTCGGTCATGACCTCCTCGTCCGATTCTTGTGCCTTGGTCGGAAAAAGCACGCGCCAAAGTGCGGGCACACGCAATAAAACGCACCATTCTTGCGGGTCAGAGCAGTAATTGACGTAAGACAAACGTGGCAAATGACTGGCGTAATCAAAGTCGGTGGAGATGACCAAAAAGCGCTCCGGATAGGTCAAACCTTCGAAATCGATGCCCAGGGTCCGTCGCGTTGCACTCCAGGCGCCGTCGGCCCCGATCATGTAATCGGCCTCGATGGGGTGGCTTTCCCCTTGGGTGCTGACCATGGCCGTGACCTTGTCACCAGTTTGCACCACCGATTCGAGGCGGGTTGAAAAAAGCAACTTGACGTGAGGCAAGCGCTCAAGCTCCAACTTGATCAGGTCGGCCAGCTTCCATTGCTCGCATTGCAGCCGAAAAGGGTGGTCGGTGTGTCCTTTGAGCACATCCAGATCAAACTCTGCTATCACACCGTCCTTGCGGTCACGCTGCTGGGTGTAACGGGCCACCAAACCTTGGGCCACCAATTTTGAGGCGAGACCAAAACGCGCCAACATGTCCAGCGTGGGCGGGTGAAAGGTGGATGCCCGCAGGTCCCGATTGAGTTCGGCAGACGCCTCCAAGAGGGTGACTGACACGCCGGCCTGACCCAGCACCAAAGCACTGACTAAGCCAACAGGGCCTCCACCGGCAATCAAAACATGGGCACTCATGCACTTCCTCAATGGACACAACAACGCATAAACTGTACACAAAGTGCACCGCAACAAGTGTCGAAAAGTCAAGTCATCAGGGATTTCACCTATAAAATGTCTTGAAAATAACGCTTTTCCAAAATAAATCAGCCCAAACAACAAACCACAACACCGTTGACTCCAATTAATGTATACAAATTAACCTGCATCATCCGATTACAACCACCATGACGCGCGCCAGCAGCCTCGCCTACAGCACCATCCGCGAACTGATCATCAGCGGCAGTTTTCAACCCGGAGAGCGCCTACTGGAGGAAGAGTTGGCGCACCGCGTTGGCGTTTCGCGCACCTCGATTCGTGACGCGTTCAGACGCCTCAGCGCCGAGGGACTTATTCGCACCGAGAACAACCGCGGCACCTTTGTGGCGCAATTGAGCAGTTCAGAGGTCGATGAGATTTTTCAACTTCGAGCCGTACTGGAAGGCCATGCAACCGCATTGGCGGCCATCCATGGCCAGCAACACCATTGGGATGCTCTGGCCGAGGTCGCCACCGCGATCGACCACCAACTGGCGCAAGCTGAACTGTCGGACGCGGATCGGTACACCCGCTTCCAGACCTGCAACACCCGCTTTCATGACATCCTTTTGCAAGCAAGCGGTTCACCACGACTGCAGTCCCTGGCGCGGTCCTTGATCGAGCTGCCTTTGGTGACCATGAAGCAACACATCTGGCCCGGGGAAGTGCGCATACGCCGATCCAATATGCAACATTGGGAAATCATCGAATCCTTGCGTGTACGAGACCCTTTGTTGGGGCGGCTTCGGATGCAAACCCACATCATCAGCGCTCGGCCCTTGGCCATGCTCAGTCAAAGCTTAATGCCCATTCACATGCTCTGAATCCACGTTGCGCGCGAGCCTCACTTTTCGGGGGCTGGGCCTTTTCAAAAGCAGGACACGCCCCAGCCCTTGGGCTTGTTCAGTTCACCACATCCTTGATGCGCGGCCAGGTGTTGCGGATGTGATCGCCCATGATGCGCGAGAGGGCCTGTCCATCGCGAACGGCCAAGGCCGTCATCATCTGCTCATGCTCGGCCATGGCGTCGGTCCAGTTTTCCGCGGTGGAATTACCGCTGTAGCGCAGGCTGCGCATGCGTTTGCTCAACGTTGCGTGGGTCATGCTCAGGGTGTCGTTGTCGGCCAGCGCGATCAGGGCTTCGTGGATGCGCTGGTTGAGTGCGAAATACGCCAGCCGCTCTCGTGCTTCAAACAACACTCGCATCTCTTGGTGCATCTGCAAGATCGCGTCGATCCGGGCTGGGTCAGCCTGACAAGCCCGCTCACCGGCATGGGTCTCCAACAGGGCAATCACTTCCAGCATGTCGCGCGCATCTTTGGCCGAAAAGGCTTTCACGATGGCGCCGCGCAAGGGCAAAAGCTCCACAAGGCCTTCGGCCGTCAAGACCTTGATCGCCTCTCGCACCGGGGTGCGGGACACGCCCAACAACTGGGCCACCTCCATCTCCTGGATGCGCTCACCCGGGCGCAGGCGCAAGGACACGATCATGTCGCGCAAGCGGTGGGTCACTTCTTCGTGGAGCGAAGTGCGCTCAATCTGGCTGGAGGGGTCTTGAGAGGGCATGGGGTGGAAGTATGGGGGAAAACCAGAGCTTGACCGGGTCAGATCGACTGCCTAGCATTATCCGTAATTACGGATTACAACTGTCCGCCAGCGCACTTGACACAAAGCCTTCACATGACACTCCCGACACTGGCCCTTTTTACCGGCGACCCTGCAGGCATCGGCCCTGAACTGGTTGAAAAAATGCTGCAAAACCCCTCGTGGAAAACGCACGCCCGGGTGATCCTGATCGGCCAGAAAGGGTCGATCCAGGCCCCCTCCGAAGTGGTCTGGCACGATTGGTCTGGCGCCAACGCCCCTGTTTTTGAGCGCGGCGTGGCCAACGCCCACAACGGCCGCTACATGATCGATGCCCTGGCCGCCGGGGTGGACTTGGTGACGGCAGGCCAAGCCGATGCTTTTTGCTTTGCCCCGCTGAACAAGTCTGCCCTGCGCCAAGGTGGCATGACACAAGAAGACGAACTGCGCTGGTTTGCCGAACACATGCACTACAGCGGCGTGTGCGGCGAGCTCAATGTGCTGAAGAACCTCTGGACAGCGCGGGTGACCTCGCATGTCCCCCTGAACGAAGTCTCCAGCTTGCTGAGCCCGGACAAAGTGGCCGATGCGATTCGCATGATCTCGCAGGCCTTGCAGGCCTCTGGCGTCGCCAGCCCGCGCATCGCTGTCTGCGGACTCAATCCGCACAACGGAGACAACGGCAACTACGGCGACGAGGAAGGCCGCATCATCACGCCGGGTGTACAGCAAGCTGCCATCATGGGCTTTGCAGCCGATGGCCCCTTCCCGGCCGACACCGCCTTTGTGCGCGCCATCCGCACGCCGGGCGGCTACGACGGTGTGGTGACCATGTACCACGACCAAGGCCAGATCGCCATGAAGCTGATGGGTTTTGAGCAAGGCGTGACGGTGCATGGCGGCCTGCCCTGCCCCATCACCACCCCGGCCCATGGCACGGCATACGACATCGCAGGCCAGGGCTTGGCCAATCCCCAAGCCATGACCAATGCATTCGAACTGGCCGCCCGCATGGCCAACGCTCACCGCTCATCACAACCACAACCTGAGGAGACATTGTCATGAAATTGAAGAAAATCCTGCTCGCGGCCCTGCTGGTCACACCCTTGCTGGGCTTGGCGCAAAACTACCCCAACAAGCCTGTGCGCATCATGGTGGGGGCCAACGCTGGCGGTGGCACCGACATCATTGCCCGCATGTTGGCCGAAAAAATGGGCGAAGCCTTCAAAGGCTCGTTTGTGGTCGAGAACAAACCGGGGGCGTCCAACACCATTGCCGCCGACCTGACGGCCAAAGCACCGGCAGACGGCCATACCCTGCTGGTGGCCACCAATACCGGCCAGGCTATTGCCCCGCACCTGATCAAACTCAGCTTTGACCCGATCAAGGACCTGACGCCGGTGGGTCTGATCGTCACGGTGCCCAATGTCCTGGTGGTGGGAGCCAATGTGCCCGCCAACAACGTGGCCGAGTTGGTGTCCTTGATGAAAGCCAAGCCCAACGAGTTCAAATACGCGTCGTCCGGCGTGGGCAGTACCCAGCACATCGCAGGCGAGGGCTTCAACTTGGCTGCTGGCGTGAAAAGCATCCATGTGCCTTACCGGGGCAGCAGCCAGGCGCACCTGGACATCATTGGGGGTAACGTGCAGATCATGTTCGACACCACCTCCTCGGCCATGGGCCAGATCAAGGCTGGCAAATTCAAGCCCCTGGCCCTGACCACTGCCACCCGCAGCAGCGAGTTGCCTCAAGTGCCGACTTTGGCCGAGGCCGGTGTCAGCGGCTTTGAGATGAGCACCTGGTACGGTATGTTCGTGACCACCGGCACCCCGCCCGAAGTCACCCAGCGCCTGCAAACCGAGTTGGCCAAAATCCTGAAAATGCCCGACATCCAGACCAAACTCAAAGGTTTGGGCGGCGAGCCAGGCAGCATCACCCCCGAGCAATTTGCGCAAATGAACCGTCAGGAATTCACGCGCTTTGGCGATCTGATCAAGAAGGCCAACATCAAGCTGGAGTGATGCAGACTCGGCCCCATAAAGTGGCCACCCCGGCATAGGCTGACGCGTCATCCCGACCCTGTCCTCGCCAAACGGTGAGGGCATCGGCGGGGACCATGAGCAAGGGGTTTTGGTATTCGGTCGGCAAGTCTTTCGCACCTTTACTCAGTGCACATGGTTTCCGAGCGCGCTGCACACATCACCTTGCAGTGTTTAAGGGGCTTTGCCTGTCATGAGAAGCAGCGGCAAACGCGCCCGTATCAGCTTGTATTGCCCGTGGACACATTGGCGGCACCCAAATTGGGAACAACGGCCAGCAGATGCCGTTTTCTTGCAGACCTTCAAAAAGTAGCGGGCGGTGGTGTGTGGGGTTTAGGGCTGGGCCGAGTCGGTTATCGGCAAGGGTCAATCGTTGCAAGGCATGAACACATGCTTGGTTTCCATAAAGTCGTTCAGGCCTTCCACGCCGTGTAAACGCCCGAAACCGCTTTGGCGGTAGCCCCCGGTCTCGATTTCGGCAAACAAGCGGTTGTGCGCATTCACCCAGACATTCCCAAATTTGACGCGACGGGTGATTTGACGGGCTGCCCGGTGGTCGGCGGTCCACACCGAAGCGGCCAAGCCGTAACGCGTCGCATTGGCGCGCAGCACCGCTTCATCGTCTGAAAAGAAGGTCTCCAAGGTGATCATCGGACCAAAAATTTCGTCCTGCACAAAATGGCTGTTCAGGTCTTGTGTGGCCACAAGCGACGGCGTGATGAACGCGCCGCCGCGAGGCATGTCAGCAGGCACATGCCCCGCCAGCAACACGCGGCAGTCGGAGGCGGCCTCGCGCACTTCTTTCAGCAAGCGGGCTTGGTTGCGCTGGTCAATCAAGGGGCCCATGCCCGAGCTCGGCTGGTCACCTGGCCCCACTTTGACCTGGGCCAAAGCCTGTGTCAGTTGCGCTGAAAACTCAACGGCCACCGATTCGTGCACCAGCACCCGACTGATGGCGGTGCACATTTGCCCCGCCATGACGCATGCACCGCCCACAATGCCGCGCACGGCAGCGGTCATGTCGGCGTCGGCCCGCACAATAGCGGGCGCTTTTCCGCCCAACTCCAGCGACAGGCGGGTCAGGTTTTTGGCGGTGGACAAGGCAATTTGCTTGCCCACATGGGTCGAGCCGGTGAAGCTGATGACATCCACCTCAGGGTGCGCGCACAGGTGTTGCGTGGCCACGATGTCTTGCTCAATGAAAGAATTGATCACGCCTGCGGGAATGCGCTCATCAACCACCAGGCAAGCCATGACCTGGGTGTGCACCAGCGCCGTCTGGTGCGCCGCCTTGATGACCACAGTGCAGCCCGCAGCCAGCGCAGGGGCCAAAGAGCGCACCAGCAAAGTCACAGGCGCGTTCCAAGGCACGATGATGGCGGCCACGCCTATGGCTTCGCGCTCGATGTGGGAGTAAACATCGGGCTCCATCTCAATGACGCGGCCAAACAGGTTGCGCGCCAGCCCAGCGTAGTAGCGCAGCTCAGAAATGCCGGCCATGACTTCGCCTTCGGCCTCGCGCTGCAACTTGCCGTTCAGCTGCACCAGTGTCTGGACGACTTGCGCTTTGTTGTGCTCTAGTCGATCAGCAAACAAGCGCAGCACATCGGCGCGCAGCTTGGGCTGTTGCGCCCAAGTGGTCGATTCAAAGGCATAGCGGGCGCAGGCAATGGCGGCGTCCACCTCTTGCACGCTGGCGGCCACGAACTGGGCCGCTTTTTCGCCGGTGGCTGGATTGAAGGAATCCCCAATACGGTGAGCGTCGCTGGGCTTAAGCCATTGGCCCTCGATGTAGTTGTGCGCGATGCGGGTGTCTGGGGTCGTTTTCATGGTGTTGACCGGTCGGGAACAGAACAAAACAGACCCAAGTCTGGGATGTCCCCGCCAATTGTTTAGCATGTTAAGTAAATCAGCCCCAAATGCTAGCCATTGTCTCGTGATCGGCCATTGGGTCAAACCCTGTGTACTTACCGTCGGCTTATAGATGAGGCACCCGTCACCACCTCATAGCGTCGCTTGTTTGGATCAGCCCCTTCTTGATAGCGGGCCTGGCGCCTGTCCGGGTTTCAGTTTTTGACACATACTTGGCTCTTGTTCAACTTGGACCAATGCCTTGGTCCAGGCCCCAGATTTTTCTTTCCAATCCAAGCGAAGCGATGAATACCGATGTAGCTATTTTGGGCGCTGGCGCAGCGGGCATGTTCGTGGCCTTGGTGGCACAGGCGCGTGGCCTGGAGGTCACCTTGATCGATCCCCATGTGCACCAAGCGAACAACTTCGCCATCAGCGGAGGACTTTTCCCTGCAGCGGGATCGGCGCTGCAACGTGCCGCGGGCTCTGCTGACAGCCCGCAAGCCTGGCTGCAGGATTTGCGCCAATTTGCCCCTGGCATGGTCAATGAAAACATTGCCAGTGCGGTAGCCCATGCCCTGCCTTTGGCCACCGATTTTTTGAGCCAAACATGTGCTGCGCCCTTGCACTTCTTGCCTGACATGGTTGCCCCCGGTCACAACCAATTGCGCTTTCACTGTGTGGTGCCCGCCTCAGGGGCCGCCATGCACGCCTGGTTCCGCCAAGCCTGCGCCCAATACCCTCGCATCCGCTGCTTGACCGAGCCCGCAAAAGTCCAGCGCCTGGCTCAGGGCTTTGAGCTGAGAGTGGGCAGCGACCAGCTGCTCGCCCGCCAAATCGTGCTGGCTGGCGGAGGCTTCGGGGCCAACCCGGAGATGGTCGCACGCTACATCCCCGGTATGGCCGGCGCACTGCACAACGGCTCGCCCACGCAAGACGGCAGCACCATGGCCTTGGGCATCGAATGGGGCGCTCAGCTTTGGGGCATGGACGGCTACCAGGGGCAAGGCCACACCAACCCGGGCGGCGCGACCCGACTGGGGATGTCCATCCCGACACTGGGGGGCTTTCTGGCCAACCGCCAAGGCTTGCGATTTGTGGCAGAAGACATCGGCCCCTCGGCACTCGCTCCGGCCGTGTTGGCACAAGCCGGTGGCGTGGCGCTGGAGGTTTTTGATGCCGCCATCGAGGCCCAATTGGGCAACCACGGGGCTTACCAGCAAGCCGTCAAGGCCGGGCAGGTGATCACCGCGCCCGATCTGGCCAGTCTGTCCGCGCAGACCGGTGTCGACTTGCACAGCTTGCAGCAAACGGTGGAGGCCGTGAGGTCTTTTGCAATGGGTCAAGCACGCGACCCACTGGGCCGTCAAAGTTTTGCTCGGGAGTTGGTGCCGCCCTTCAAGGCCTCTTGGGTAACGGGTGCGCTGTCGCACACCCAGGGCGGCTTGCTGACCTGCGCCGATGGCAAGGTGCTGGACCAGCAAGGCCAAGCCATCCCGAACGTGTTTGCGGTGGGCGGGTGTGCTGCAGGTTTGTCTGGGCGTGGGGCCGAAGGGTACTTGCCGGGCAACGGCTTGGCCCAGGCTTTTGGCCTGGGCTGGCGGCTGGCTCAGGCTTTGAGCTGATTCGAGGCCTGGGGCGCTGCCTTATTCGGCCTTGGCACCTGAAATCTCAACCGCCCGTTTGAACTTGGCCATTTCGCTGCGGTGAAAAGCTTGGGTGTCTGCGGCACTGGAGCCAATCACCGTGGCCCCCTGTGCTTCCAGCTGCTGCTTGACGCCCGGGTCGTCCAGGGCTTTTTTGACCTCGGCTTGAATGCGCGCGACCAAAGTCGGTGGGGTGCCCGCCGGGGCCATCAAAACAATCCAGGCCGTGGCATCAAAACCAGGAATGAACTCGGAAATCGCGGGGACCTGCGGCAACTGGGGGGAGCGTTTGAGGGAGGTCACAGCCAGCGGAACAATGCTGCCCGACTTGATCTGTCCAACGAGAGAGGGCAACCCTTCAACGCCAGCCTGAACGTCACCGGCCATGACGGCCTGCATGGCCGGAGCGCCGCCCCGGTAACCCACATGCGTGAGTTTGATGCCTGCATCGGCCTTGATCAACTCCATGACCAAGTGCGACGTTGTGCCCGGACCGGAAGAAGCATGGGCCAATTTGTCGGGCTGGGATTTGGCTGCGGCGATCAACTCAGGCAAGGTTTTGAAGTTTTGCTTGGGACTGGTCACGACCACTTGAGGAAAGGACACCAGTTGGGTCACCGCCGTGAAGTCCTTCAAGGCATCGTAAGGCAGCTTGGTGAACAAAAAAGGGTTGATGGCCATGGTGCCGGGGGAGCCAAGCAGCAAGGTATAGCCGTCAGGCTTGGCGCGGGCCGCAAAGTCAGTGCCTATGTTACCGCTGGCTCCGGTTTTGTTGTCCACGTTCATGCCTTGAGCGGTGTTGGCGGTCATTTTGTTGGCAATGATCCTGGCCACCACATCGACTGCCGATCCGGCAGCAAAGGGGTTGACCCAAGTGACAGGGCGCGTAGGCCATTCAGTGGTTTGGGCCCCACTGCTCAAGGGCCACAACAAAGGCAAGGCAGCCAGCGAGGCCAAGGCCAGGCGGCGGGTTTTCAGTGCATTCATGCAAGTCTCCATGGTGATAAAAAAGGGCATTCGTGCAAACGGCATACAGGGCGGGCACGGTGTCATATAGACACCCCCACACCATAGCCTTGAGCGGTAGCAGACAATGTCTCTCCGGCGGCAAGGCAGTCACCAATTTGGTAAAACGGACGACCGCTGGCCTGCAGGGCCTGTAGCAATTCTGTGTTGGGTTGGCGTGGCGTGGCATAGGTGATCAGCGCCACGTCCTGGATCTCGCCACGGCGTCCGCCATAAATGCTGTCGTAGGCCAATCGCCCATGCGCCTCAAAACCATCATCCCATTGCAACTGGCTCTGCACATGCACCGTGACGCCGGCTTGGTGCATGCGCCGCAAAATGCTCTGACGCGTGACCAGACTGCAGTCCGCTGCAATTTGCTCTCGCGGGGTCAACACCACCACCAGCTCAAACAAGCTCGCCAGGCGTTCGGCCACAGCATAGGTTGCCTCCACCGGGTCCAGGTCCCATATGACGGCCGTGCCTCTTTGGCGCTGGCCATAACGCGGCAAATCTGCACACAAGCTGGGCAGGTCCGGTATCCAGCCAAGCTCCCGCAGGGAGTCGGGCAATTCCAGTGGCCATACTGGTGTGCCACCCGTGGCCAGAACGAACGCATCGCAGTCCTGCAAGGACACATCCTGAGGGGCCAATCGGCGGCCCAGATCAAATTGCACACCGTGCTCCTGTGCCCGCTCAAATTGGTAGTCGTAAATGCTGGACAAAGCGTCTTGCGTAGGCAAATTGGCCAAGCGGCGGGCTTTGCCACCCACCTGCGCCGAAGCCCCGACCACGCGCACCTGATGCCCCCGCGCTGCGGCAGTCCAGGCGGCTTCAAGACCGGCGATGCCGGCACCGATGACCAGCAGTTTTTGGGGCTTGAGGGTTGGGAGGAGAACTTGCCCTTCGGTTTGCGCAGCCAGTCTGGGGTTGTTGTCGCAAGCAATGGGACGGTCTTGCACGATGGTTTTCCAGCAGGTGTTGCACGAAACGCAATAGCGAATGCGGCCGGCTTGTCCCTGGCGGGCCTTGTCGGGCCACTGCGGATCGGTGATCAAAGGCCTGCCCAAGCCGATCAATTGCACCCGATCGGCCTGCAGCAGCGCTTGGGCCTCGGCCGGGTCGGTGATGCGCCCCAGGCTCATGACGGCCACCCCTTCGGCATGGGCCGCCAATCGCTCGATCAATGGGGCATAGGGCATGCGTGGCCCTGCAATATCGGGCAAATGCATCTCGAGAGAACGTGCATGTGCACCCTGAGCAAAAGCCAGGTAGGCCGGTCGGCACTGCTGGAGCAAGGCCTGCACGATCTCGATGGCATGATCAGGCGGAATGCTGTCAGCCAAGCCGTCATCTGCCGGCAATTTGATGCCCACCACAAAGCCGTCACCGCAGGCCTGCCGAATCGCCCGTGTCATCTCGGCCAGCCAGCGGGTGCGGCCTTTGGCGTCGCCGCCGTAGGCATCGTCGCGGCGATTGGCTCTTGGCGACAAAAACAAGTGAAACAAATGCCCATGGCAAGCCGACAACTCGACTCCGGAAAACCCGGCCCGCTGCAAAAGCAAGGCCCGCTCGGCCACCATGCTCACCCAATCTTGAACCTCTTGTGTGCTCATGGCGCGCGGCATGGTGCCACTGAGGTCATCGGGCAAAGCACTGGGGGCCAATGCCTGGCTGCCACGGCCAGGAATGTGACGACCCCGACCGGGATCTTGGATTTGAGCCACCAAATGGCATTTATGGGTATTCACGGCATCAACCAAACGCCGAAGATCGCCCAAATGTGCAAGATCGAAGGCTGGTAAACGCATTGGGTTTTGCCAAGCCCCAAGACCCACAGGTTCGGTGACCAACATGGCCGCTCCGCCTTGGGCGCGCGTCTCGCAGTAACGCAAGTAGGCTTCACCCAAAACCCCGCGGGCACCCAAACGTGTAGAAATAGAGGCGTGAACGATCCGATTTTTCAGATTCACCCCACCCAAGCGCAAGGGTGAAAACAAAGCGGGATAAGGATTTTCTCGTGATTCTGTGGCGAACTGCATTCATTTGAGTATGAACGAGCACTCCACCAGCCACCCCCCGCGAAAACCCTGAGATTCAAGCCCTGTGAACCCATCAGCCAAGAGGGAAAACAGGCTTTGTTTGTGGCAAGGAAAGCGTCAAAAGGCCCCGACATGCGGCACATCAAGCCGCCAGCAAATAGCCTTCTGAAGCCGATGCGTCCAAAGTGCGCCCTTGAATCAAGGCTGGTGCAGCTTGCTTGAATGCTGCGACGACCTGGCCCTCGTCCATGGAGAAAATATCGTCTTGCAGGAGCCTGGAAAAGAACAGATCGGCCGACAACTGCGGCGCATGCTGATGGCAATAATCGGCCAACAGCATCCGATAAAAGTCCACAAAGTCACGCATCAAGGCACAAGTTTTCCTTGCATCGATCAATTGCGCCTGCTCGGGCACAGACAACAGTTTCAGCGGGTTTTCGCTGTACAAACCAAATCGGGTCCAGCCAAATTTAGGGTAAGCCGTTTGCGCACGCCAGTTGGTGTAGTGCCGCTTGAAATACGTCTGCATGCATTGGTCCGTAGCCACCAAAGCAAACAAGCACAAAATAAACATGGGACGCAACTCGGTGTCTATGTTTTCCAGGTCGTCTTGAGCGCGAATCCAGTTTTTGCCCCCAAACTGGATCAGGTCCTTGTCGTTCAAAATCTCTTTGAGCACTTGAGGCACTTCGCTGAATTGCAGCTTGCCGATATCACGTTGAAAACCGTCATTGAAATAAGTAACGATGCTCATTTTTTTGCCTTTCGATTAAAAAAATGAATTCAGCAGATGACAATTTGAAAAACCAAGGGACTGACAAGCATTCAATTGCGCCCCTCACAAATCCAAATATTTACCTTTCATTGGATTTGCTGTTTTTATTTTATGAAATCTTAATAATTAATTTTTAAAATAAAACAACCATTAGAGATTTATTACATCTTGTTTCAAATTTTCAAGTCTGCCGATGCGGGCATAAAAAAGTCTCGGCCATAAAGTTCACCCTCCAACAGTCCGCAGCAAAGTTAAGAAAAAGACAACCCAAAACCCGTTCACCCTCCCGGACGCACCATCTGGCAGGTGCTGGGCAGACGGGCCTGCTCGGCCTTGATCTGGTGCACCACTTTGAAGCCGTAACCGGAGCCTTCCACGTCAAAGGGCACACCTGGCGTGCCTTGGCGGGCCATCATGCCCACCACCAGAGGCTGCTGAAACTGGTGGTCTTGCGCCCGCATGCTGCCGGTTTGTCCTGCGATGCTGACGCGGGCTTTTTCCAGTTGCATGGCCACGGCCACCGGGTCGGTGCCCCCGGCTTTTTCCACCGCCTGCGCCAGCGCCTCGATCATGAGTTGCATGCGCACATGCACATAGTCTTCGGAGGGTTTAGGGAAACGCTGACGAAAGTCTTGGTAGAACTGGGCGCTGGCCTGTCCTGGCACATTGGGCAGCCAGTCGGCCACCGCGATCACGCGGCCCACACCGGCTTCGCCAATGGCTGCAGGCGCGCCCAAGGCGTTGCCATAAAAGGTATAGAACTTGCCTTCGTAACCGGCCTCGCGCGCGGATTTGACCAAAAGCGTCAGGTCATTGCCCCAGTTGCCGGTGATCACGGCCTGCGCACCGCTGGCTTTGATCTTGGCTGCATAGGGCAAGAAGTCTTTGACCCGCCCCATGGGGTGCAGCTCATCGCCCACGATCTGCACATCCGGGCGCTGCACGCCCAACTGCCGCCGGGCCTCACGCAACACGGCCTGACCAAAACTGTAGTCCTGACCGATCAGATAGGCCGATTTCACGCTTTGATCTTCACGCAAGACCTGCATGAGCGCTGCCATGCGCATGTCGGCATGGGCATCGAAACGGAAATGCCAGAAGCTGCATTTTTCGTTGGTCAAGGCAGGGTCGACTGCCGAGTAATTGAGAAAGAGCACGCGCCGGTTGGGCTCGCGCTCGTTGTGCTTGTTGATGGCGTCGATCAGGGCCGCCGCATTGGCCGATGAGTTGCCTTGCAACACGACCTGCGCGCCGTCGTCGATGGCCGATTTGAGGGCCGACAAAGCCTCTTCGCTTTGGCCTTTGCTGTCGTGGCGCGTCAACACCATGGGCCGCATGCCTTGTGCGGTGGGCACGCCGCCGCGGGCATTGACCCGCTCGACGGCCCAGGCAATGTTGCGCAACACCGATTCACCGGTGTTGGCAAAGGGGCCGCTCAGGCCCTCGATCAAGGCCAGGCGAATGGGCGCGGGCGGATGGGCATGGGCGGGCACAAAACACACAACAGTGGCACAGGCCAGCAGCGTGCGTCGCGAAAAAAAGGGCAGTGAATGCATGACAAGACAGACGCAGGACCGATAACCGGTCCACACAAGCAAAGGGGCGGAGTTTAACCAGCTGGAAATCACACCCTCGGGTTAACCCGAATTCCAACAGGGCTTGTCAAGGGCCTTGTCAGGGCGGGATTTCGAAGCGTCAAACTCCGGCCAGCTCGTGCAGAGGCCAGCGTGGCTTGACGTCAAAGCTGTAACGGGCTTCAGCGTTTTGCGCCCCTGCTTGCAAACGCATCGCGGCGGCCATGGCGATCATGGCGCCGTTGTCGGTGCACAAATGCAGTTCGGGGTAGTGCACGCGCACCTTCGCTTTGGCGCAGGCAGCGTTGAGCTGCGCGCGCAGCTCGCGGTTGGCCCCCACCCCCCCGGCCACCACCAAGCGCTTCATGCCACTGGATTTGAGCGCGTTCATGGATTTTTTGACCAACACTTCCACAATCGCGGCTTGGGTCGATGCGGCCAAGTCGGCCCGCTCTTGCGCGCCTTCGGTGTGAGCGGCAGGGCCGATTTTTTGGCTTTGAGTGAGCACCGCCGTCTTAAGGCCTGCAAAAGAAAAATCCAGATCACCACTGTGCAGCAGCGGGCGGGGCAACTTGTAGGCGGCTGGGTTGCCCTGCTCGGCCAGTTGCGACAAACCCGGGCCACCGGGGTAAGGTAGACCCATGAGCTTGGCCGATTTGTCAAAGGCTTCGCCTGCGGCGTCGTCAATCGTCTCGCCCAGCAGTTCGTAGCGGCTCACGCCGTCCACCCGCATCAACTGCGTGTGTCCGCCCGACACCAGCAAGGCGATGAAAGGGAATTCGGGCGGGTCGGCACTCAAAAATGGCGAGAGCAAATGCCCTTCGAGGTGGTGAACGCCCAGCACCGGCTTGCCCAAAGAAGCCGCCAGCGCACAGGCTACGCCCGAGCCCACGAGCAGCGCCCCGGCCAACCCCGGGCCCCGGGTGTAGGCCACCACATCAATGTCGGCCAAAGTAGCCCCCGCCTCGGCCAGCACCTGGCGGGTGAGCGGCAAAACCCGGCGGATGTGGTCACGGCTGGCCAGCTCGGGCACCACGCCGCCATAGGCTTGGTGCATCTCGATCTGACTGAAGAGCGCGTGCGACAGCAAGCGCGGCATACCACCGCCCTTGGTGACCATCAAGGCCACGCCCGTTTCGTCGCATGAAGATTCAATACCCAAAATGTGCATAACGGCGAGTTTAAGCGGGGCATGGGGCGAACCGGCGCCTTGTTCATAATCCTGACAGTTGCAGCGCCCCAATGTGAAAGGGCGTTGCGCATTTAACCCCTGCCATTCAAAGCGCCCCACATGACCACCATCCGTCTGATTTCCTCCATGGCCACCAAGCCGCTGCTGGCCGATCTGGTGGCGCTTTACCAAGCGCAAGCTCTCGACATCCATGTGCAAGCAGAGTCGGTCGGCGGGGTCGATGCGGCCCAGCGCGTGCAGTCCGGCGAGGCTTTTGACGCCGTGGTGCTGGCCAGCGACGCCATCGACAAACTGATCACCAGTGGCCATGTGCTGGCGGGCAGTCGCGTGGACTTGGTGCATTCGGGTGTGGCGGTGGCCGTGCCTTTGGGCCAGCCAGTGCCCGACATTTCCAGCGAAGACGCGCTGCGCCAAGCCGTGCTGTCCGCGCCTTCGTTGGGTCTGTCCACCGGCCCCAGCGGTGTGCAGTTGCGCCAACTGTTTGAGCGTTGGGGCATCCTCCATCAAATCGAGACAAAGCTGGTCCAAGCCAAGCCAGGCGTACCGGTGGGCGCCCTGCTGGCCCGGGGCGAGGTGGCGCTGGGTTTTCAGCAGTTGAGCGAAATGCGCGGCGTCACAGGCATCCAGGTGCTCGGTCCCCTGCCCCCCCCGGTACAGATCACAACCACGTTTTCGGGCAGTGTGGCCAGCAGCAGCACACAGCCACAGGCAGTACAAGAATTGCTGGCTTTTTGGGCCTCACCTGAATGCTCCCCCTGCAAAGTGTTGCATGGCATGGCAGCCGTTGAATAGGCATATGCTTATAACCGATAGTGATCCTTTTTCCCGCACAATGCGCCCATGAGCATCAGTCACTACATTCGGGACATCGGGCGCGGCAAAGACGGCGCACGCGCCCTTGCACGAGCGCAGGCCGCTGACTTGATGGGACAAATTCTGGACCAGCGCGTGAGCGACCTGGAACTGGGCGCGTTTTGCATCGCCATGCGCGTCAAGGGAGAAACGCCTGAAGAAATGGCCGGCTTTCTAGATGCCACCCACACCCGCTTGCAGCTCATTCAAAACACCGGCGTGCCCACCGTGGTGCTGCCCAGCTACAACGGAGCCCGTAAGCTGCCTGTATTGACCCCTCTGCTGGCTTTGCTGCTGGCCCGTGAAGGTGTGGCGGTGGTGGTCCACGGCTGTGCCACAGAGGAGTTGCGCGTCAGCAGCCAAGCTGTTTTCTCAGTGCTGGGCCTTCGCCCGGTTGGGGCTTCGACCAGCCTCAAACCCGGTCAGGTGGCGCTCGTACCGACAGGCGTGCTTCACCCCGGCTTGGAACGCTTGCTGGCGGTGCGCCGCGTGGTGGGCCTGCGCAACCCCGGGCACAGCCTGGTCAAGCTCTTGAACCCATGCAGCACACGCAGCGCAGCCACGCTGGTGGTGGCCAGCTACACCCACCCCGAATACCAGCAGTCCATGTCTGCCACTTTCCAATTGACCGAACAGCATGCTCTGCTGCTGCGCGGCACCGAGGGCGAGCCCGTAGCAGATGCGCGGCGCACACCGGCCATGGATGTCTTCCATCACGGACAATTAAATCGTGTGCAAAACCTCCAGGAAGGTCCTTTGGCCCATTTGCCAGAATTGCCTCCCACCGATGCGGTGGCCACAGCCCTCTACACCGAACACGTTTTACAAGACCTGCTGCCCGTGCCCATGCCGATTGCCCGGCAAGTCCAGCACATCTTGCACGCCTTAAAAGCATGACCACCTTGCCACTTCTTCCTGGCCGCTGCACTTTGGTGGGCGCAGGCCCCGGTGACCCGGAGCTGCTCACCCTCAAAGCCGTCAAAGCCATAGCCAGCGCCACCGTGCTGCTGGTCGATGACCTGGTCAATGACAAAGTGCTGGCCCACGCCTGTCCCTCAGCCCGCATCGTGCATGTGGGCAAACGTGGCGGCTGCAGCAGCACACCCCAAGCCTTCATCGACAAGTTAATGATCCAGGCGGTGCTAGCGGGCGAGCAGGTGGTGCGCCTGAAGGGGGGCGACCCTTTCATCTTTGGTCGCGGCGGCGAGGAAGTGGAGCACCTGCGCGCAGCGGGCATCGATGTTCAGGTGGTCAGCGGCATCACGGCGGGCTTGGCTGCCATGGGCAGCCTGGGCGCACCTTTGACGCACCGCGAACACGCGCATGGCGTGGTGTTTGTGACCGGCCACGCCAAGCCCGGCGACAGCGGCACCGACTGGCCGCAACTGGCCCGCACCGCTTGGCAAGCCAAACTGACGCTGGTCATTTACATGGGCGTGAGCCATCTGGACCAGATCAGCGAAGGCCTGCTGCAGGGCCTGCCCGCCACCACGCCCGTAGCCATCGTGCAGCACGCCAGCTTGCCCGAGCAACGCGAAGCCTTGACCACACTGGGCGATCTGGTCCACACCGTGCACCGAGAAGGCCTGCAAAGCCCGAGCATCATGGTGGTAGGCGATGTGGTGCAAGGGGCCAGAGCATGGGCCAGCCAACAGCAGAGCCAGCATAAAGCCGCCTTGCAGGCCTGAAATGGGCCAAGCCAATTACAAAATCCAACAATCCTCGCAAGCCAAAACCCAATCGGCACTATGCGGCTACCAGAACATTGATGCGCGGCATTTTTCGCCAGCAGAAATGGCGTGATTCATGAGATTTTTTGATTCAATCGCGGGCCAGATGGCACAACAGGCCGCTTCGGCAGAGTCGGGCAAGCACAGCGCAGACGGCAACCCAATCATGACAATGCTGACGGATTTGCTGAGCAATCCCGACATGGGTGGCATCGGAGGCCTGGTCAGCGCTTTCCAGAAAAACGACTTGGGCGACCTGGTGGCCTGGTGGATTTCGAGCAACGCCAATTTGGCGATTCCCGCAGAACATATTCATTCTGTGTTGGGACAAGGTCCTTTGCAGGATGAGGCCAGCAAAATGGGCCTGTCTTCGGGCGACCTGGCCTCTGCCCTGTCCAAGCATCTGCACGGGCTTGTGGACCCATGTGGACCAACTCACCCCCAATGGGCAGCTGCCCAACGGTGACTTGATGGCGCAGGCCCTGGGCATGCTCAAAGGATTCATGAAGTTTTCAGCCCCAGTGCCTTTCAGGCCAAAAAGCCCTCCGGGGCGTTTTGGTCTTGAGCCTGAGCCCCCGGCTAGCCGCGCCCCTTACACTCCCCAGCCATGAAGACATGGGATGTGGTGATCGTGGGTGCCGGGGCTGCCGGTTTGTTTTGCGCGGGCGTGGCGGGTCAGCGGGGCCTGAAGGTGCTGCTCATCGACCACAGCGACAAAATCGCAGAAAAAATCCGCATCTCGGGCGGCGGGCGCTGCAACTTCACCAACCGGCTGCTGGACGCGTCTGCCCCGCAAAAGCACTTTATCAGCCAAAACCCGCATTTTTGCCGCTCGGCCCTGTCGCGCTACACGCCCCAAGACTTCATCAATCTGGTGCAAAAGCACGGCATTGCTTTTCACGAAAAGCACAAAGGACAACTGTTTTGCGACCATTCGGCCGAAGACATCATCCGTATGCTGCTGGCCGAATGCGCCGCTGGGGGCGTGGAAATCCGCAGTGGGTGTGCGGTTCAATCGGTACAGGCGCCTTCTGCCAACCAGCCCCTTTACCTTCTGGAAACCCAACAAGGCGCAGTGCAGACCACCGCGCTGGTGGTGGCCACGGGGGGCTTGTCGATCCCCAAAATCGGGGCCAGCGACTGGGGCTACCGCACCGCCAGCCAGTTCGGGCTGCGCCTGGTGGAGCGCCGTCCGGGTCTCGTGCCTTTGACATTTGACGGTGAGGCTTGGGCACCTTATGCCCAACTCGCCGGTCTGGCCTTGCCAGTGGGCATCGAAACTGGCGAGAAAAAAAACCGCATGCTCTTCGAAGAAGACCTGCTGTTCACACACCGGGGCTTGTCTGGGCCGGGCGTGCTGCAAATTTCAAGCTATTGGCAAGATGGTAGCCCCATCCGCTTGAATCTGGCACCCGAGGTCAATTTGCCCGAGCGTTTGCAAGAGGCCAAGCTGCGCTCCAAAAAACTGCTGGGCAACGAACTGGCCACGCTGGTACCCAGCCGTTTGGCCGAGGCTTGGGTCAACCAGGACCCGGCCTTGCAACGCACATCCGCAGAAGTGCCTGACAAAGCCTTGAACAAACTGGCCGAAGCACTGTCGAACTGGACACTCACACCAAACGGCAGCGAAGGCTACAAAAAAGCCGAAGTGACACTGGGCGGGGTAGACACCCGTGACCTGTCTTCACAGACCATGGAATCGAAACAGCCTGGGCTGTATTTCATTGGCGAGGTAATCGACGTGACCGGATGGCTGGGCGGCTACAACTTCCAGTGGGCATGGGCCAGTGCACACGCCTGCGCGTCGGCCTTGCCCAGTCCCAGTACCAGTCCCACTGCCCCTTGCGCCTGAGCACATCAGACCAGCTGTGGCGTGGTGTTCATCATGGAAAGATGGGCTGACTCTGCCGCTTCTGAAGCCAACTCCACGCCTTCGGCTCGAAAACGCATGCAGATGTCAAACAGCAACTCGGACACCAAGGCCATCTGGCCATTGCGCAGATCATTGATCCAGAAACTGGTCTCCAGCGTCACCTCGGCGGCGGCCACACTGGCGATCAACACATCGCCAGGGGGATCGACCAGCACCCGGGGCGATGTCTTGAGCGATTGCATGATCAATTGACGCGCAAGTGGATAGTCGGCGACGTCGCCGATTTTCAGTAAAAATGAGACCCGAAAGTCATCGTTGCTCAAGGTATGGTTTTGCAAAACGCCCTTGATCAGGCTGCTGTTGGGAATGAGGCTTTCGGTGCCCACCGCATCGCGCACCACCAGGGCTCGGCTGCTCATTTGCACCACTCGCCCAGTGATGTTGTCGATGGTCACGTAATCACCCACCTTCAGGGCCCGCTCCAAGAGGACATTCAAGCCGCTCACGTAATTGACCACAAATTCCTGCAATCCAAATCCCAGACCAATGCCCATGGCCCCTGCAAAAGCGGCCAGGGTTGTCAAATTGATACCGGAGCTGACCAGCACAGTGATCAAGGTGAACATGAAAATTCCCATGCTGAACAGCCGGGTCAAAATCAAGGCATCGTTGCCTTGAATGGTCTCTTGACGAACAAAGCGCTGCAGCAGACGCGCCACCAAATCGGCGATTTGGCCAGCCACAGTCAGCGCCACAATGCCCATGATCAAGCCTGTGACGATGTTCGCCCCTTTGAAAACTTGTTCACCGATGGAAAATTGAATGGTCTGGACGAAAGCGGTGATCGGCTGAAAAAAACCAAAAAAAGTGAGCACTGCCGCCACCACGACCGACCACTCGATCATGAACAAAAAGATGCGCAATAACTCGTGTGGATGCAAGACATGTCGAAAAAACCAGCCTGCCACGCGGATGGCCAAAACCCACAAAGTCAGCGACAGCACTTTCCATAAAACCAACAGGTCGTGAGCGGTCCATCCCCACAACAAGCCCGCCCCTAAAAAAGCGGCCAAAGAAGCTGCAACGAACACCGCAGGCCCCATGGTCTGAAGACCTGCCAGCCACAACTGCCTGAACCTCGAACCGCCCACAACCTTTCGACGCAGCAAGCGCCAACAAAGCAGGTAAGCGATCGCAATGCTCAGCAAACACATCGTGCACTGCACCACGAAACTGGACAAGGACAAATTGAGATAAGCGTGGTAAGCCATGGATTGGTAGAAACCATCGCCACTCATCACGACCTGGTCGATCCGCATGAAACTCATACTCATGACAGCCCTGCCCTTGCTCAAAAACTAAAACGTCGGCCCAATTGCAGAAACACATTAAAGGCATTGCCAGAACCTCGGGCTGCTCCCAAGTAAATATCACCGACTTTGCTGTCCACCGCAATAAAGAGGGTGCCGCTGTAACGGGTGCGAATTTCTTCCCCCTGGCTCCATGCGTCGCCGGCCTCCAGTACCGTGCCCACATACGTTCTTTGATTGAACATCCCGCCATCGGACAGACGGTACATGTAGGTGCCTTGTACATGGGCCAGATCGCTGCCAGACAACTGTCCCATGCGATAAGCGCCCATGAATTGGAAACCCCCTAGGAACAACAGACTTGGGGATTTGCATTTTTCGCAATGGCGCGTGACTTCGTCTCTCGCCAGATTCATCCCGGCATTCACAATGTGTGGGCCCAAAGAGTGGGCCCACTTGAGGCTCAAACGTCCACCCCGATAGGCAATGCCCGACAAACCCTGCTCCAGGCTGGCGTTGACGAAAAAGCCACGGGTTGGAAAACTGAGCGAGTCAAGTTGGTCAATTTGAAACTGGGTTTTGATACCGTTGTATTTAAAAACAGAGGACTGGTCCATGTCCATGTCCAAAAGATCAAAGCGCGTCTCAAACTTTCTGCGAATGGTGCTGGAAGTCAAACCTAATTTGATGTTCGCCTTGCGTTCGTAGTCAAACACCAACTGGGCATCGAATTTTTGAAATGTCTGGTTCAAATAGGCCAGCTTTTGCTCACTGAAATCTTCACGATCGATCGCTGTCCTATAAAGCGGCAAATTGTTGCTGTCCCACGAAACACCCGTCTCCAGACTCCACCGTTGACCCAAGGGTTGATATAGCCTTGCAGCAACTTCGGACTGAGTGCCCAGTCGGGCATCGATTGACATCTCCAAGCCCGATGCCGTCAACCACGGCCTGCGATAGCCCAGCCCTACAGAAAATTGCGTGACACCATCTAACTCGCTGGAGAAACCCAACGTTGTCTTCATGAAGTGGGGGCTGTAAGGTTTTTCACGAACCTGGACCACCAGGGTGTATTGATCCCCATGTTGTTGCTCCAGGGCGTAGCTGACCAAGTCAAAAAATCCGCTGGTGTAGAGCTGATCAATGAAGCGCTCGGTTTGTACCGAAGAAAACTCCAATCCAAGCAAAGGCGACATGACCGATTGGATGTACTGCTCAGAGACATCCTTGTTGCCTTTTGCTTGGATGCCCACAATTCGCCTTTCCCTCTGATCAAACGACAGCTGCTTGGGTGCTGGCAAGGGCACAGATCGGTTCCATCCGGACTGAAGGCGATCCCAACGGTCATTGACCGCAGAAACTGCAAGCTGGCCACGGCGCACAATTTCTGCTGCACGGTTGAAGTCCGCAAAGCCAATGTCTTGCAGCTCAGGTGTTACCAAAATATCTTGCGGCCTCAGCAAGGCCATGTTCCGCTTTTCGTTCTGACGGATCAAAATATCGACCATCCTGTTGGCCACCACCAGCGCATGGCTGACCTGATCTGTTTTGCCATCATCAATGCCCCCTGAAAGATAAGAAGCAATGATGACGTCGGCCCCCTCTTGCAATGCAACTTCAACGGGCAAATTGGCCACCAACCCGCCATCGACATAGGTCTCACCGTCCACTTCCACCGGCGCAAAAACCGCTGGTGCCGCCATGCTGGCGCGGATCGCCAGATGCAAGGCACCACGATCAAACACCTTCATTTCACCATCCCGATATCGGGTGGCCACCGCCCGGAAGGGAATTTTCAGGTCATTGAAATTGACCTGAGGCGGAACATGGGACGTGAGATCTTGCAAAAGTGCTAAAAACCGCTGTCCATCGCTCACGCCGCGGGCAAAGCTTGGCGCACCATTTCGGATACCAAACTCAAAGTCCACCGGGTATTTTTGCTGGTGTGCGCGTGTGCGAGATGGCAACTCCAGCCGATTGAGTTGGTCAAGCGCCACCTTGGCAGGATCGAGGCCACCAACCACGCGCTCAATTTCATCGGTGGACAGCCCACTGGCATACAAGCCCCCGATCACCGCCCCCATGCTGGTCCCCACAATGCGGGAAATGGGAATGCGTTCTTCTTCAAGTCTTCGCAAGACCGCCAGATGAGCAAAACCCTTGGCACCACCTCCGGCCAGCACCACCACAACGGAAGGTGACTTCAAAGGTTCTGCAGGCAAGGACTGCGCCCCAAGGCCCAAACTGAGTAAGCAAGTGCTGATGAGCATGAGCAGCCGTTGAATTTTCAATTTTTGGTACAAGATGCCGCTCACTTTCATCAAAATGAATTCGAAATTCTTTTTATTTTATCGGCAACCAATTCAAGTATGTGATGAGACGACCAGTGCCAAATCGTGGCCTCGGATCACCCCCCATCCATAAAGACCTTTTGTTCGTGATAACTCTTGCACGCAACAGCCCAAGTCGGATGAAGGCATCGCTCACCCACCCAAAAAGCGCCATCGGCACTGACAGTTGGCGTTATAATCCAAGGCTTTGCTGGCAAACCCCCGTCTGCCAAATACTAGTTCGTGACGGGGAACCGCCGTAACTGGGTTTCAAGGGCCCGATCTCCCTTGATACTGCAGCCGGCACATTTTTTGGAAACTTTGATTCAATGACCACCATCCGCGTGAAAGAAAACGAGCCGTTTGACGTTGCCCTGCGTCGCTTCAAGCGCACCATCGAAAAACTCGGCCTGCTGACCGACCTGCGTGCCCGCGAGTTCTACGAAAAGCCCACCACTGAGCGCAAGCGCAAGAAGTCGGCTGCCGTCAAGCGTCACTACAAACGCGTTCGCAGCATGCAGTTGCCCAAGAAGATGTATTGATCTTCCACTTTGCTTGACCTGAAAAGGTCTGCAAACAAGCCCGCTGGAGGACGCTCAGGCGGGCTTTGTTGTTTTTAATTTCCTTTTTTTCAATTGCCAATCTCGGAGCCTCTCATGAGCCTGAAAGAACAGATCACCGAAGACATGAAAACCGCCATGCGCGCCAAAGACGCTGAGCGTCTGGGCACCATCCGCTTGCTGCTGTCGGCCATGAAGCAAAAAGAAGTGGACGAGCGGATCGAGCTGGACGATGTCGCCGTGGTGGCCATCGTGGACAAACTCATCAAGCAACGCAAAGACTCGATCGCAGCCTTTGAACAAGCTGCCCGCCAAGACTTGGCCGACAAAGAAAAAGCCGAAATGGCTGTTTTGGTGGCGTACCTGCCAGCCCGCATGTCGGCCGAAGAAGTCACTGCGGCCGTTCAGGCCATCGTGGCCGATCTAGGTGCCAAGGGGCCGGGCGACATGGGCAAGGTCATGGGTGCCGTCAAAGCCCATCTGGCTGGCAAAGCCGATATGGGTCAGGTCTCTGCTGCTGTGAAGGCATCGCTGGCGGGCTGAGCCCGGGTTCAATCTGCCAGGCTTAGTGCACTGTCTCTCAGGCAGCCCATGAAAATGCTTTGTTGCGTTTTCAGTCGCTCCTCGCGCAACCGAAAACAGCACATCGGCCCACTGAGCAGCTTGGCGGGTGCACGCAGTACCTGCACCTGCGCAGTGGCTTCAAACTGTTTGGCCTGCTGATGGGCGATGGCCCACAGCATCGGGGTTTGTCCCATCAGACTGAGGGCGAGCAAGGACGAGTCGGTTTGCACATCTGGACCGTGCCCCAAGCGATCGCCGTTGCGGTAGACCGACAGCATTCGGTCTATTTTGGGACGCAATGGGGTGTGGGGCGGCGGCAGCACCCAAGCCTCTTGCGCCAGATCCCCCCATGAAAGCTTCTTTTTTTTGTGCAAGCGGTGACCCAACCCTGCCAAGATGGTGCTGTGCTCCTCGTAAAGGGGCGTGACCTCCACCAGGTTCAAGTCGACACGCAATTCGGCGTGCGCCAGCATGAGGTCTAGGCGGCCATCCAGCAACTGCTCATAAAGCACCTCCAGTGGCAGCATCTGGGTGATGAGCAGCACCTCTGGCAAGATCTCGCGCGAACGCGCCATAGCGCGGGCCAAGACCTCCTGCGAAAACGCAGCCAACACGCCGACCCGCATCTCAGCGCTGACACCACCGGACAAGCCCAGCAAGTCCTCCTCGGCCAGATCGATCTCGGCCAGCACGCGGTGAGCGTGCTGAATGAGGCTCAAACCCGCCACAGTGGGCACCATGCGCTTGGTGGTGCGCTGAAACAAAATCACCTGCAACTGGTTTTCCAGCTGCGCAAGTGCCCTTGATGCAGCCGGTTGGGTGGAGTGCAGGATGTCTGCACACCGACTCAGGTTGAGCTCGCGCCCCAGAACGCTCACCAAGCGCAATTGCTGGAGCGTCAGCACCCTTTGTAAATTCAAAGCCATGATCAATCATACCCATTCAGGTATGAATAGACCGGCATTATTCATTTGTCACACCGCAAGGGACTTTGAATAATGGCCAGCAGTCAAACACGGTTTTGACCTCAACCTACACCATCCAGGAGACCATTCACCATGCCAACCCTTTCGGTTTCTCGACGTGCGGCCCACATTTTTTTGGCCAGCCTGATGCTGACGCTGGGCTTTGCCGCAACGGCACAAAACTACCCGAGCAAAGCCATCCGCATGGTCGTTCCCTGGCCTCCTGGCACGCCTGCCGATGTGTCCGGCCGCATGGTGGCCGAAAAAATGAGCACCGCTTTGGGCCAAGCCATCGTGGTGGACAACAAGCCTGGGGCAGCAGGCACCATTGGGATGGCCGATGCGTTGCGCCAGCCTGCCGACGGACACACCCTTTATCTGCTGTCCTCGGCTTCCCTGGTGGCACCGCTGCTGTTTCCGGCGCAGTCCATCCAATTCAGCCAGCTTGAACCCGTGGGTCACATGGCCTGGAGTTACAACGTGCTGGTTGCACCGATGACCAGCATGCTGAAAGGCCCCGCAGACATTGTTCAAACGGCCAAGGCAAAACCTGGCACGTTGAGTTTTGCATCCGGGGGCAACGGCACACCCGCGCATCTGGCTGGCGAACTGTTCAAGCAACAAACCGGGTCCGTGACCACCCATGTGCCCTACAACCAGTTTGGCATGGCCATTGGAGACCTGATCGCCGACCGCACCAACTTCATGTTTTTGACGGCCTCAGCCGCCATCCCGCAAATACAAGGCGGCAAACTCAAAGCCATGGCTGTCACAGGTGCCAAACGTTTGCCTGCCCTCAAAGAGGTGCCCACCATGGCCGAGCAAGGCTTTGCTGACTTCGTGCTGCGTTCATTCGACGGCATGATGGTCAAGGTCGGGACCCCCAAAGAAGTGGTGGAGCGCCTGAACACCGAACTGAACAAAGCCTTGAATCTGCCCGAAGTTCGCGAACGCCTTGGGGCCTTGGCGCTGGAGACCGAGCCCATGAGCGGGAGCCAGTTTGGTGCCGTGATTGCCGCTGAAACCGAAAAGTGGCAACGCATCGGTCGCGCTGCCCAGATCAAGGCCGATTGAATGTGCATCAAGGACACCCCTTGCGACATCGTCATTGTCGGGGCTGGCTCGGCTGGCTGCACCCTGGCTGCCCGGCTCAGCGAAGACCCCAACCTGCAGGTCACTTTGATCGAAGCAGGTACGCCCTCCAAGTACCCATGGCTGAGCATTCCCATCGGCTATTTCAAAACCGTTGGCAACCCGGCACACGATTGGCAATTTGAAACACAACCCGAAACCGGCATGGCCGATCGGCGCTTGCCCTGGCCGCGAGGCAAGGGCCTGGGGGGCTCCAGCCTGATCAACGGCATGCTGTATTTGCGCGGCCACCAACAGGACTATGACCGTTGGCAAGACTTGGGCAACCCGGGCTGGTCCTGGGCCGATGTGTTGCCCTATTTCCAACGCGCCATGAACACCGACCGCCCCCACCCCGGTGATGGCCAAGAGGGGCCTTTGTGGGTTTCTGAAGTGCCCCATGATCCGCTTTCCGATGCGTTTGTTGCGGCCGCTGCGCAATGCGGCATCCCGCCGACGGCCGACTTCAATGGCGGTGACAACTCGGGCGCGGGCTACTTTCGCATGAACACGCGCCACGGCCAACGCATGAGCACCGAGCGGGCCTATTTGCGGCGCGCCATGCAACGCCCCAACTTGCAAGTCATCAGCGGCGCGCAGGTCACCCGCATCCTGATGCAGGGCACGCGAGCACAAGGCGTGAGCTGGCTGCAAAACGGGCACAGCCACAGCCTGCATGCGCGACATCAAGTGGTGCTTTGCGCAGGTGCCATCCAGTCCCCGCAACTCTTGCAGCTGTCCGGCATGGGACCAAGCGCCTTGCTGGCCAAGCAACAGATTGCACCTGTCATCGATTTGCCAGGCGTGGGCGAGAACCTGCAAGACCATTTGCAAGTGCGTCCATCTTTTCGCTGCCAAGGTGTGGAAACGCTGAACGATGTGGCCAACAGCCCATGGCGCAGTGCCCGCGATTTTTTGCGCTACCAACTCACCCGCACGGGGTCTCTGGCCACCGGGGTTTACCGGGCTGGCGCGTTTTTGTCCGTGGAGAATGCCCAGCAGCCCCACTGGCCCAATGTGCAGATCCATTTCGGCTTGGTCAGCTTTGACCGCCCCCACCAACCGCCCCACCCTTTTCCGGGCATCACCCTGTCGGCCTGCATTTTGCGGCCCGAAAGCCGAGGGCGTATTCAGATTCGCAGCGCCGACCCCCTGGACGCTCCCGAGATACAGGCCAATTACCTGAGCGCCGAAAACGACCAACGCCTGGCCGTGCAAATGGTGCACAAAATGCGCGAAATCGCCAGCCAGTCACCGCTGTCCGACATCATCGTGCAAGAGCATGAACCTGGCGCAGCAAGCCAAAGTGATGGCGATCTGCTCGATTGGGTGCGCCGCCGCGCGGGCAGCATTTTTCACCCGGTGGGCACCTGCGCCATGGGGCCGCAGAGCGACCCGATGGCGGTGGTCGATGCGCGGCTGCGGGTCCACGGTGTGCAAGGTCTGCGTGTGGTGGATGGCTCGATCATGCCGCGCATCGTGTCCGGCAACACCAACGCGCCCATCATCATGTTGGCCGAAAAAGCCGCTGACCTGATCCGCGCAGACCTGCGGGCTTAATCGACCAGAGGCGTTGATTTCCAATGGGCGCGGCTGCCACCCAGCCTGCGTCCGGTGGCACCTTCGGGCTTGTGTCTTTGGGCCACAGCCAATGCGCGCGCGCGCAGGCTGTGCATGGCCTTGGCCAGCGCTGCTCGCTCGTCTGTGCCTAAGTCTTGCATGACCTCGTTGTGCACCTGAACCACGCGGGGGAAAATTTGCCGGTACAACTGCTTGCCGGCCTCCGTCAGTTCAACCCTCGCCTTGCGGCCATCCCCAGGCACGGGCTGGCGGTCCACCAAGCCTTTGGCCATCAGGCCGCGCAAAGTTTTGGAGGCTTGCGATCGGTCCACCGTGGTGCGGGCTGCCAAGTCCGAAGGCGACATGCCGCCGAGTTCGGCCAACATCGCCGCAAACTGCCACTCCTCGCGGGTGATGCCGTACTCGTTTTCGCAAATGCGGGTCACCAATGAACCGCTGATGCCCAAGAACTCGTGCAGCTGAAAATTGAGCAGATCGAAGATCGACTGCGGATTTTCAAAATGGGGCAGCGGGTCAGAGGCCGCCAGGGATGCTTTGGGAAAACCCATGTTTGCAACAGCCTGTCTACGGGAAAGACCTGAGGATAATGGATTTTTTCCATTACCCCCTTGCTGCCTATGCTCGGGGGCATGAATTCCAACAGCATCGACATCCGCAGCGCCAACGCGCAGCACATGTACCACCCCATGATCGACCCCAAGGCGGTGCAAGCTGCGCCGCCCTTGATCATTGACCGGGGCGAAGGCGTGCACGTCTACGACATCGACGGCAAGCGTTATCTGGACACGGTGGCTTCCCTGTGGAACGTGAACGTGGGGCACAACCGCCCCGAGGTCATCGACGCCATCAAGGCGCAACTGGACAAGCTGGCTTATTACTCCACCTTTCAAAACACCTCCAACCCGCCGGCCATCGAGCTGTCGGCGCGTCTGATGCGCATGTTTGCCCCCGAGAAGATGAACAAGGTGTTCTTTTCATCGGGTGGCTCAGACGCGGTGGAAACCGCGCTCAAACTGGCGCGCCAATACTGGAAGCTCAATGGCCAGCCCGATCGCCACCAGTTCATCTCGCTCAAATGGGGCTACCACGGCGTGCATTTTGGCGGCGCGTCCATCAACGGCAACCCGATGTTCCGCAGCGCCTACGAGCCCCTGCTGCCCGGCTGCCACTTGGCCGAGACGCCCTACACCTACCGCAACCCCTGGAACGAAACCGACCCGGCCAAGCTTTCTCAGCTGTGCCTGGACCAGTTGTCGCAGCTGATCGAGCAAGTTGGGGCGCACAACATCGCCGCCCTGGTGGCGGAGCCGGTACAAGGCGCAGGCGGCGTGATCGTGCCGCACGACAGCTACTGGCCGGGTCTGCGGCAACTGCTGGACCAGCACGGCATCTTGCTGATCAGCGATGAAATCGTGACCGGCTTTGGCCGCATTGGCGCCATGTGCGGTGCGCGCGCATGGGGCGTGGCCCCGGACATCATGGCCATGGCCAAGGGCATCAATTCGGGTTATGTGCCTTTGGGGGCCACGCTCATCAACGAACGCCTGGCCAGCGCCTGGAACCAGCCCGGCGTGCCCGCTGCGCTGATGCACGGCTACACCTATTCGGGCCATGCGCTGGCCTGCGCTGCGGCCAACGCGAATCTGGACATTGTCGACAGCGAGGACCTGCCCGGCAACGCCAGCCGCGTGGGGGCTTACATGCAAGATCAGCTGCAAGAGTTGATGGCGTACGCCCATGTGGGCGAAGTGCGCGGCAAAGGCATGATGGCCGCCGTTGAACTGGTGACCGACAAAGCCAGCAAGGCCATGCTCATGCCGCCCTCGCCTTACATCCAGACGCTGGTGGGCACGGCCCGCCATGCGGGTGCCATCATCCGCGTGCAAGGCAACCGCCTCATCCTGTCGCCGCCCCTGGTCTTTACCCGCCAGGATGTGGACGAGAGCCTGCGCATCTTGCACATCGCGTTCTCTGCCGCAGAAAAAGTTTGATTTCACTTCACCCCACCAACAGGAGACTCACATGAACCACCGCATCCGTTTGATCGCCCTCGCCGCTCTGGCCGCTGCCGCTGCCCTGCCCGCCATGGCGCAGGACAAATGGCCCAGCAAGCCCATCGAGATCATCTACCCCTACCCACCGGGCAACGACATGGACGTGGTGACCCGCCTGGTCGCAGAAGGCATGAGCAAGCGCCTGGGTGTGCCGGTGCAGGTGATCAACAAGCCCGGCGGCGGCGGCGTGGTGGGCTTTGCCGAGATGACCCGCGCCAAACCCGATGGCTACACCATCGGCACCTGGACGCCTGGCCCGGGCATCTCGCAAATCATTGCGGGCAACACACCCTACAAAATCAGCGACTACCAATCGGTGGGGGGCATGCTGATCAACGATTTCGTGTTGGCTGCGCGTGGCGATATTCCGGCCACCAACCTCAAAGAATTTGCCGCTTGGGCCAAGAAAAGCGGCAAACCCGTCGTGATTGGCAGTTATGCCCCCGCCGCCGTGCCTGCGCTGATCGCCGCCAAGATTGCCAAAAAAGACGGCTGGGCCTACAAGGTCGTGGCTTTTCCGAACCCCAGCGCCAAGGAACTGGTCGCGGGTGATGCCGATGTGACCACCGCCGGGGCTGAAGGGGCCATCTCTTATGCCAAGGCCGGTCAGATCAAAATCCTGTCCGCTTGGGGCCCACAACGCAACCCTGTCTTCCCGAACGCCGCAACCCCCGCCGAAGAAGGCTACGGTGACTTGTACACCTGGGGCGGCATGGCCGCACCAGTGGGCGTGCCCAAGGACATCATCAACAAGCTCTCCAGCGTGATGATGGAATCGCTCAAAGACAAGGCCGTGCAAGACCAATTCAAGAAAGCCGGTATCCCCGCCTTCCCCATGACCGCCGACCAAATGAGCAAGCGCGTGACTGAAGACGCCAAATGGATTGGCGAGCTGATGACCGAACTGGGCATGACCAAGAAGTGACGATGAAGCCTGAGACAAGCGTTCGCGGTTGGTCCTGGGACCGGGTCTTGCTGCTGGTCTTGGCACTGATGGCGGGCAATCTGCTCATGGCCAGTCGCCAGCTCATCGTGCCTTACCCGGAAACCGCGCTTTGGTACGAATCGGCGGCCTTTTTTCCGATGCTGGCGCTGGGGCTCATGGCCTTGGCCGGTCTGGTCGAGGTGTTCAACCGCCGCGATGCCCTCGAACTCAAGGACTCGGACGAACTC
Source organism: Comamonadaceae bacterium (assembly GCA_027486495.1). Taxonomy (GTDB): domain Bacteria; phylum Pseudomonadota; class Gammaproteobacteria; order Burkholderiales; family Burkholderiaceae_C; genus Limnohabitans_A. Next base: position 31,631 of record JAIXOZ010000086.1, read on the forward strand.
GACTCCAGTCAGGCCCGCATGGGTCTGGCCTGGGCCGTTCTGGGGCTGTTTGGCCTGTACATGCTGGCCGTGCCTTGGCTGGGTTATCTGAGCAGCACTTTGCTCTTTCTGGTGGCCAGCAGCCGGGTGCTGGGCTTTGCCTGGCGCACCACTTGGGCGCTGAGCCTGCCCTTGGCGCTGGCCATGTGGTGGGTGTTTCTGAAACTCCTCAAAGTCCACTTCGGACACGGCTGGTTGATCTGACCATGGAATTTTTTGACAGTCTGTCGCAAGGTTTTGCGGCCTTGGGCACTTGGCCAATCGTGCTGTCCCTGTTGATGGGCTCGGCACTGGGCATTGTGGTAGGCGTGCTGCCCGGCGTGGGGCCCGGCGTGACGATTGCCGTGCTGCTGCCCTTCACGTATGGCATGGCCCCGCTGGCGGGCATTTCCTTGCTGCTGGGGGTGTACTGCGGCGCCTTTTACGGTGGCGCGGTCACGTCCATCCTGATTCGCACGCCCGGCGAAGCCTCGTCCATCATGACCATGTTCGATGGTTACCCCATGGCCAAAAATGGCCAGGCGCAAAGGGCTTTGTCATTGGCCTTCATGTCGGCATTCATTGGCGGAATTGTGAGCGCCTTGCTGCTGGGCCTGGCAGCACGCCCACTGGCTGGTTTTGCGGCCAAATTTGGCGCACCTGAAAGCGTCATGGCCATCTTGCTGGCCAGCCTGTGCGTGGGCAAGGCCTATCAGCGCCAGTTTGCCTCGGCCATGATGATGATGTGCTTGGGCTTCTTCCTGGCCACCGTGGGCATCGACCCCAACTCCAACGAACAACGCTACACGCTGGGACTCCCCGCCCTGCTCAGCGGTATCCCGTTGGTGCCCGTGGCGGTGGGCATGTTCGGCATGGCGCAGGCTTTGGTCATGGTCAGCTCGCCTGTGCCCACGATTGATTCGTCGCTGATTGGCCGTGCAGGCGTGTCATGGCGCGCTTTTCTGGAGCCCTTCAAATACCCCAAAACCTTGGGCAAGGGCCTGTTCCTGGGCTCGGCCATCGGTGTCTTGCCCGCTGTGGGTGCGGCCTTGTCCACCTCGCTGGCTTACTTTTGGGCGCAACGCGGTGCCAAAGACACCACGCCTTTTGGCGAGGGCAACCCCGAGGGCATCGTCGCAGCCGAAAGCGCCAACAACTCCAACTCGGGCGGCGCCATGATCACGGTGCTGACCTTGGGCATTCCGGGCGACGCCATCACCGCCATCATCATGGGCGTGTTTGTGGTGCACGGCATCGTGCCGGGCCCGTCGCTGTTCATGGACCGCCCGGAAATCATCAACGGCGTGCTGTCGGCCTTGCTGGTCATCAACGTGGTCATCCTGGCCCTGCTCGTGGTGTGCGTCAAACCGCTGGCCCGCCTGGCCTATGTGAATCCACGCATTCTGGGCCTTGCGATTTTGGCGCTGTGCTTTGTGGGCGCCTACTCGGCGGCCAATTCGATGTATTACGTGCTGATTGCCACGGTGTTCGGCGTCTTCGGGTTGGTGTGTGCACGGGCCAATATCCCCACCATTCCGCTCATTTTGGGTATGGTCATGGGTGACACGCTGGAGTCGGCCTTGCGGCAAACGCTGGGCCGCAGCGACGGCTCGCTGATGCCGTTCATCACACGCCCCATCTCGGCCAGCATCTTGGCCGTCATGGTTCTGATGTTGATCTGGCCCTGGCTGTCCCGGGTGCTGATCAAAAGCAAAGACTGAAATCCCTGATGACGCCTACCACTGCCTATGTGACCGACGAGCTGTGCTTCTGGCATGACCCGGGCAACTACGCCCTGATGCTCAAGCCCGGTGGTTTTGTAGAACCCTACAACCGCCACATCGAAAACGCCGCCCCCAAGCGGCGCCTGCACAACCTGATCCAGCAATCAGGCCTGGTGCACGATCTGAAGGTCATCCCAGCTCGCGACGCCCAGGTGCACGAGCTCACCCGCCTGCACAGTGCCAGCTACGTGGCCAAGGTCGAACAAATCGCATTGGCCGGTGGCGGCGACACCGGCATTGGCGCACCCATCTCTTCCAATGGCTGGGCCGCTGCCCGCCGTTCAGCCGGTTGCGCCCTCACGGCCGTGGACGCGGTCATGCAGGGACAAGCGCAAATGGCCTATGCCCTGACGCGCCCGCCGGGCCACCATGCCGAACCCGAGCAAGGCATGGGCTTTTGCGTGTTTGCCAATGCGGCGCTGGCTGCCGCCCACGCCATCGAGGTGCATGGCCTGCAGCGCGTGGCCATCGTCGACTGGGACGTGCACTTTGGCAACGGCACCCAAAAATGCTTTGAAAACCGCAGCGATGTGCTGACGGTTTCGGTGCATCAGCAAGCGGGCTACCTCTTCGTCAAGGGCGAGGCCGACGAACTCGGCCAGGGCGCTGGCGCGGGCTTCAACATCAACATCCCCCTGCCCCCGGGTTGCGGCTTCGGGGCTTACCGCGAGTCGTTTGAAAAAATCATCCTCCCGGCGCTGGACGCCTACCAGCCAGAATTGATCATCGTGGCCTGCGGCTATGACGCCGGGCGCTTTGACCCGCTGGGCCGCATGATGCTCGACGGTGTGGCCTTTCGCTGGATGACCGATGCGATACTGGCCATGGCCCGCAACCACGCCCAAGGCCGCGTGGTCATGACGCACGAAGGCGGTTATTGCCCGGTGTCTGTGCCGTTTTGGGGGATGTCGGTGCTGGAACAAATGACCGGGCTGAAAACCGAGGTGGTCTGCCCCTTCACCGGGCAACACGACCAGATGCCCGCGCAAAAATTGCAAACCGAACAGGCCCGCTTGGTGCAGTCATTGGCCGGGTATTTTGAAGACATCCGGCAAAAACACTGGGCTTGAAGGCAGGCGTTGGGTGCCCAGCCAAAGCGCCGCATCCCCAGGCTGAGGCTTGTTCAGCGCTGCAAAATCAAGGCCGCCCCAAGCACCGCCAACATCGCCCCGCCCCATGCTCCCCAGGCCGGGCGGCGGCGGTACACCCCCCACAGCAACGGCAGCAACAAGATCGGCGTGAGCGAAGAAAAAATGCCCACCAAATTGGCTTGGCCGGTGTGCAGCGCCTGCAAAATCAAGGTCATGCCCAACGCCATGGCCAACGCCGCACTGGCCCAAGTGTTGAACAGGGTTTTGCCGCTCAAAGGGTTTTGCACCCGCGCCACCTGCGCGCCAGCCCACAGCAGCCCCAAATGCGCCAAAAAACTGGCGCTGGTGCGCACAGCAGACGCCGCCACAGCGTCCACCCCCGAGGCCATCAAGGGTTTGATCATCAAGGTGGCCACCGACTGACACACCGCAGCCAGCAGACCCAGCAAGACCCCCGCCATCAAACTGCCTTGGGTGTTTTCCCAGGCGTGGGTTTCACTCTCACGGCGGCCCCATACGATCGCCACCATCACGCCCGAAACCAGCACCCCACCCCCCACCAAGGTCCAGCCCCAGAGGGTTTCGCCCAGAAAAATCCAGGCCAGCAAGGTGGAAAAAATGGCGTGCGTGGCAAACAGCACCCCACTGCGGCGCGGCCCCAACCGGTTCATGCAGGCAAACAGGGCTGTGTCGCCGATGAAGATGCCAATGAAGCCAGACAAGGCCAGCAAGGCGATGCTCGATCCGTCCAGGCTGCGCCACTGGCCTGTGAACAGCGCCAGCGCCCACAGCAGGGTGAGCGCAAAAAACAAACGCCAGCGTGTGAAGGCAAAGGCCCCCATCTGGCTGGAGGCTGCGGCAGAAAACAAACTGCCCACTGCCCACGACAAGGCGGCCAGCGCCGCCAAAAGTTCAGCCTGCACAGCGCAACAGGCCTCAGCTGCCCGCCAGCTTCATCCGGTTGACCAAAATGGAGCCGGTGGTTTTGGCGCCCATGTTGTAGGTATCGGCCCCCACGGCTTCGATGCCCATGAGCATGTCCTTGAGGTTGCCAGCGATGGTGATCTCATGCACCGGGTAGGCGATCTGACCGTTTTCAACCCAAAAGCCGCTGGCGCCGCGTGAATAGTCACCCGTGACGTAGTTCACGCCCTGGCCCATCAACTCGATCACGAACAAGCCCGTGCCCAGCTTTTGCAGCATGGCGTCCAGGTCGTCGGTGGACTGCGTCAGGCGCGAAGTCAGCGTCAGGTTGTGCGAACCACCCGAGTTGCCGGTGGTTTTCATGCCCAGTTTGCGGGCCGAATAGCTGGACAAAAAGTAGCCCTCCACCCGGCCGCCCTTGACCACCTTGCGGCGCACCGAGCGCACGCCCTCGTCGTCAAACGGCGAGCTGCCCTTGCCGCGCAACAGGTGCGGGTCTTCCTCAATGTCGATGTGCTTGGGGAACACTTTCTTGCCCAGCGAGTCCAGCAAAAAGCTGCTCTTGCGGTACAGCGCCCCACCGCTCACGGCCTGCACAAAACCACCCAAGAGGCCAGCAGCCACAGGCGATTCGAACAACACCGGGCATTCGGTCGTGGCGATTTTGCGCGCACCCAGACGCGACAAGGCGCGTTCTGCAGCGTAGCGGCCTACCACTTCGGGCGAGGCCATCTCGTCGGCCGAGCGCATCGAGGTGTACCAAGCATCACGCTGCATTTCGGCGTTGCGCCCGGGCAGCTTGGCGATGGGGGCCACCGAAATGCTGTGGCGCGAGCTGGCATAGCCGCCGCGAAAGCCGTGTGTGTGGGCGCTGAAAAAATGGCTTTGCTGCGCCGACACGGCCGCGCCGTCGCTGTTGGTGATGCGGCGGCTGGTTTTAAGGGCTGCGGCTTCGCACTGCAAAGCCAGCTTGGCCGCTTCTTCGCTGTTGATGCTCCAAGGGTGAAACAAATCCAGATCGCGGTGCTTCGTTTCGATGTCGGCCTCGTCGGGCAGCCCGGCGGTCGGGTCTTCTGCGGTGAAGCGGGCGATGTCATAGGCTGCTTGCACCGTGCGCTCAATCGCCGCTTTGGAAAAGTCCGATGTGCTGGCGTTGCCCCGGCGGTGATCCACATACACCGTCACGCCCAAAGACTTGTCGCGGTTGCGTTCCACGTTTTCCAGCTCGCCCTTGCGCACGCTGACCGACAGGCCGCAGCCTTCAGACGCTTCGGCCCCGGCGTTGGTGGCACCCAGCTTTTTGGCGTGGTGCAAGGCGATGTCGACCAGCTCTTCAAAATGGTCACGCGAGTAGCTGAAGCCGTCGTGGGCATGCGCATGGGCGGCGGGGGTGGGGGCGTTTTTTTTCACGGAACTTTTCACAGAAATTTTCACGTAGGGGCTCTCGAAAAAAATGGCGGGCGCTGGGCCCGCAGTGGCCGCTATGATACTTGCCACCCAGCCTCAGCGCTGCATCTGAAAACGAGTTCCCCCAGTCATGTCCCGTAAACCCAAAAAAGGCTATTTCGTCCGTGGTCAGTTTGTTGCCGAAGGCAGCGAGCTCGACCTGGAGTACAAGCGCGAGCTCAAAGGTGGCCTCGACGGCCCCAGCCGCAACGAACTCAAGCGCGAAAGCACCGAACTGCAAGAACTCGGCACAGCCTTGCTGACCCTGCGCCGCGACCTGATGGAGGGCCTGGCCCTGCCCGACAAACTGGTCGATGGCTTGGCCGAGGCCAAGCGCATCACCAACTTTGAAGGCAAGCGCCGCCAAATGCAGTTCATTGGCAAGCAAATGCGCCTGCTCAGCCCCGAAACCCTGCAAGCCGTGCGCGAAGCGCTCGACATCCAGCGCCTGGGCAGCGCCAAAGACACCCAAGCCCTGCACCTGGCCGAGGCCTGGCGCGACCGCCTGATCGCCGACGATGCCGCCGTGGGCGAATGGATCGAACACCACCCACAAACCGACATCCAGCAGCTGCGTGCCCTGGTGCGCCAGGCCCGCAAAGACGCGGTACCGGTGACCAACGCGGCCGTCTCGCAAGGCTTGGCTCCACGCCAAGGCCGCGCTTACCGCGAGCTGTTCAAGCTGGTGCGCAGCGTGCTGACAGGCGGCCAGAGCGACGAGACCCCCGACGAGGAAGCCGAAGATGAGTGAGCCCAACGCCGCGATCCCTTTTGACCCGGTCAAGATCGGCATCGTGTCCATCAGCGACCGCGCCAGCACCGGCGTGTACGAAGACAAAGGCCTGCCCGCACTGCAGGACTGGTTGACCCGTGCGCTGCACAACCCGATCACCTTTGAGCCGCGCCTGATCCCCGACGAAAAAGACCGCATCAGCGCCACACTGATCGAGCTGGTGGACGCCGGGTGCAGCCTGGTGCTGACCACGGGCGGCACCGGCCCCGCCCTGCGCGACGTGACCCCCGAGGCCACGCTGGCCGTGGCCGACAAGGAAATGCCCGGCTTTGGCGAGCAGATGCGCCAGATCAGCTTGAAATTTGTCCCGACGGCCATCTTGTCGCGCCAAGTGGCCGTGATCCGGGGCCAGAGCCTGATCATCAACCTGCCCGGCCAGCCCAAATCGATTGCCGAAACACTCGAAGGTCTGAAAGACGCCGACGGCAAAGCCGTGGTGCATGGCATTTTCGCGGCCGTGCCCTATTGCGTGGATTTGATTGGTGGGCCCTACATGGAAACCCGCGACGAAGTCTGCAAGGGGTTTCGACCCAAAACTGCGATCCGCCCTGCCCGTTGAACGCGGGCATCGGCTCGCCGTGTCCTCAAGACGGCTTGTGCAGCAAAGCCACCGCCCGCGCCTCGATGCTTTGGCCCATGCCAACTGGCCCCAACTTTTCAGCAGTTTTGGCCTTCACATTCACCTGTTCCAGAGCCACGCCCAAAGCTTGGGCCACGCCAGCATTGATGGCCGCCATGTGCGGCGCGAGTTTGGGGGCCTGGGCCACGATGGTGCTGTCCACATTCACCAGTTCCCAACCCTGCGCGCGCACGCGGCGCATGGCTTCGGCCAACAACACCGATGAGTCAGCCCCTTTGAACTGTGCATCGGTGTCCGGGAAATGCCGCCCAATGTCGCCCAAGCCCGCTGCACCCAGCACCGCATCGGTGATGGCGTGCAACAGCACATCGGCGTCGGAATGGCCCAAGAGGCCTGCGCTGTGTGCGATCTCCACCCCACCCAAAATCAGCTTGCGCCCTGGCACCAGGGCATGCACGTCCCAGCCTTCGCCCACACGGATGTTCATGTTCTGCCTCTCAAAACCACCTCGGCAATCGCAAAGTCGGCTGGGTAAGTGACTTTCATATTCTGGGCCGAACCCGGAACCAGGCGCGGCGCATGGCCCAGGTGCTCCATGGCGCTCGACTCGTCGGTGACCCCTTCAAAAGCGGTGACCGCCGCCGCAGCCAACGCAGCATGCAAAGCGCCAAGGCGAAACATTTGAGGGGTTTGCGCCAACCATTTGTCCTCACGCGGCACTGTGCTGGCCACACGGGCATCTTGACCATCCAGCATCTGAGACTTCAAAGTGTCGGGCAGCGGCAAAGCCAGCAAGCCGCCCACCGGGTCATCCCGGCAGGCCCCGATCAAGCCCGATACCGCCTCGGGCGTGATCAGGCAACGCGCTGCGTCGTGGACCAGCACCCAATCCTGTGCAGGCAATCCCGCCTGCAACATCGCGCTCAGGCCATTGAACACACTCGCTGCTCGGGTCGCTCCTCCACAGGCCTCGCGCCTGAAGCGCGCAGGCCAGGCGGCTTCAGGCCACTCAAATCCGTCATCGGGTGACAGGATCACCCAAGCACTGGCCAGCTGCGGCACACGGGCCAGCGCCTGCAAGGTGTGCATGACCATGGGTTGTCCCGCCACAACTTGGTACTGCTTGGGTTGCGCCGTGCCTGCGCGGCTGCCCGTGCCGGCGCAGGGCACCAGGGCATGAAAACGGGGGGCGTCTGAGATGAACGACATGTGCTTCAATTGTAGGCGGTGGCCCTCTCGCCACACGCGAGTTGTTCAGGGCCCCGCAAGTTGAACTGTCGGTTGCCAACAAGGTAAGTGACTTTGACCCGTGAGACGGATGGGTGACACACGCTCACCTACCCACCATCAAGGGAATCGACTTGACACCCAGTCAACGCCAGTAGCCCCTTCTACAATCAGCTGGTTTAACCGACCCATCACCCCCCTCCTTCCCGGCGGGGGGTGTTTTGCTTTTTTCATCGCCTTTGCCCATCTCCACCATGCAACTGCCCAGCCTCATCACCGGCAAACGATTCACCCTGCCACGCCCTGTCGGATCGGCCGATGCCGTGCTGCTGGCCCAATTGGCCGAGCGCGAGAAAAAGGCCGGCAAGCTCACCGCCATCGTGACCGCCGACGCGGCCGACGCCCAGAGATTGATGGACGAGCTGGTAATTTTCGCGCCCGGCCTGCGCTGCGTGATGTTCCCGGATTGGGAAACACTGCCGTATGACACCTTCTCGCCGCACCAAGACCTGATCTCTGAACGCTTGGCCACGCTGTGGCGCATCAAGCAACGCAACCACCCCGAAAGCGCCGACGTGGTGCTGGTGCCCGCCACCACCGCGCTGTACCGGCTGGCCCCGCCGTCCTTTTTGGCGGGCTACACCTTCGAGTTCAAGGTCAAGCAAAAGCTGGACGAAGCCCAGCTCAAGGCCCAGCTCACACTGGCGGGCTACGCGCACGTCAGCCAGGTGGTCAGCCCCGGCGAATACGCGGTGCGCGGAGGGCTGATTGACCTCTTCCCCATGGGCTCGCTGGTGCCTTACCGGGTGGACCTGTTCGACGACGAAATCGACTCCATCCGCACCTTTGACCCCGACAGCCAGCGCAGCCTCTACCCTGTGCCTGAAGTGCGTTTGCTTCCTGGGCGAGAGTTCCCGATGGACGAGGCAGCGCGTGCGCGCTTCAGAAGCCGCTGGCGAGAACTGCTCGAGGGCGACCCGACCAAAAGCCGCATTTACAAAGACATGGGCAATGGCGTGGCCACGGCGGGCATTGAGTACTACCTGCCGTTGTTCTTTGAAGAAACCGCCACGGTGTTTGACTACTTGGGCGCAGGCGAGGCCGATGCCGCCACTGTGGTGCTGCACGGCGATCTGGAGCCCGCCTTCCAGCGCTTTTGGCAGGACACCAAAGACCGCTACCGCCTGGTGCAAGGCGACCCCGAGCGGCCGGTGCTGCCGCCCGAATCGCTGTTTTTGAGTGCAGAGCAGTTCTACACGCTGACCAACGGCCACGCCCAACTGGCCCTGCGCCCGGGTACAGCCGATGTGCACGACAACACGTTGGCGCAAGCCCTGCCCGAGCTGACGGTGGTGCGCGGTGCCGAAGATCCGCTGGCCCGATTGCAAGCGCATATCCACAGCGGCTCAACCCGCGTGCTGATCCTGGCCGAAAGCGATGGCCGCCGCGAAAGCCTGCTCGACTTCGTGCGTTCCAGCGGTCTGACTCCACCGGTGTTTGACAGTCTCGAAGATTTTTTGACCAGCGACGAAAAAGTCGGCATGGCCACCGCAGCGCTGGTCAGTGGTTTTCACTGGTTTGAGCACGGCATTGACCTGGTCACCGAGACCGAACTCTTTGCCGCAGGGGCGGTCACCCGCCGCCGCAAAAAGCAAGAACAGGTCAGCGACGTCGAAGCGCTGATCAAAGACCTGAGCGAGCTGAACGTGGGCGATCCGGTGGTGCACAGCCAGCACGGCATCGGCCGCTACCGGGGCCTGGTCAACATGGACATGGGCCAGAAAAACGAAGACGGCACGCCCGCCCTGCAAGAGTTTTTGCACCTCGAATACGCCGACCAAGCCACGCTTTATGTGCCCGTGAGCCAGCTTCAATTGATTGGCCGCTACACCGGTGTGAGCGCCGACGAAGCGCCGCTGCACAAGCTGGGCTCGGGCCAGTGGGAAAAAGCCAAACGCAAAGCCGCCGAGCAGGTGCGCGACTCGGCCGCCGAGTTGCTGAACATTTATGCCCGCCGCGCTGCACGCGAGGGCCACCCTTTCCGCTACAGCCCGCAAGACTACGAAACCTTTGCCAACGACTTCGGCTTTGAAGAAACCGCCGACCAAAAGGCCGCCATCCACTGCGTGATTCAAGACATGATCAGCCCCCGCCCCATGGACCGCCTCGTCTGCGGCGATGTGGGTTTTGGCAAGACCGAAGTGGCCTTGCGCGCCGCCTTTGTGGCCGTCACGGGTGGCAAGCAAGTGGCGATTTTGGCGCCCACCACCCTGCTGGCCGAACAGCACTACCAAACCCTCAAAGACCGCTTTGCCAAATGGCCCGTCAAGGTGGCCGAGGTCTCGCGCTTTCGTTCGGGCAAAGAAGTCACCGCCGCCCTCAAAGGCATTGCCGACGGCACGGTGGACATCGTGGTCGGCACGCACAAGCTGCTGAGTGAATCCACCAAATTCCATGATCTTGGCCTGCTCATCATCGACGAGGAGCACCGCTTTGGCGTGCGCCACAAAGAGGCCATGAAAGCCCTGCGCGCTGAGGTCGATGTGCTCACGCTCACCGCCACGCCCATCCCCCGCACCATGGGCATGGCATTGGAAGGGCTGCGCGATCTGAGCGTGATTGCGACTGCGCCACAACGCCGCTTGGCCATCAAGACCTTTGTGCGCAACGAAGGCACAGGCGTGATCCGCGAGGCGGTGCTGCGCGAACTCAAGCGCGGCGGGCAGTGCTACTTTTTGCACAACGAAGTCGAGACCATCGAAAACCGCCGCCAAAAGCTCGAAGAAATCCTGCCCGAAGCCCGCATCGCCGTGGCCCACGGCCAGATGCCCGAGCGCGAGCTGGAGCGCGTGATGCGCGACTTTGTGGCCCAGCGCTACAACATCTTGCTGTGCTCGACCATCATCGAGACCGGCATCGACGTGCCCACGGCCAACACCATCGTGATTTCACGCGCCGACAAGTTCGGCCTGGCCCAGCTGCACCAGCTGCGCGGGCGTGTGGGCCGATCCCACCACCAGGCCTATGCCTATTTGATGGTGCCCGAGATCGAAGGCCTCACCAAGCAAGCCGCCCAGCGGCTGGACGCGATCCAGCAGATGGAAGAGCTGGGCAGCGGCTTTTACCTGGCCATGCACGACCTGGAAATTCGCGGCGCGGGCGAAGTGCTGGGCGAAAACCAGAGCGGCAACATGCTCGAAGTGGGCTTTCAGCTCTACAACGAGATGCTGTCCGAAGCCGTGCGCAGCCTCAAGGCAGGCAAAGAACCCGACCTGCTCAGCCCCCTGTCGGTCACGACCGACATCAACCTGCACGCCCCCGCCCTGCTGCCCAACGACTACTGCGGTGATGTGCACCTGCGCTTGTCTTTCTACAAAAAACTGGCCACCGCCAAAACCAGCGACCAGATCGACGCCCTGCTCGAAGAGCTGGTCGACCGCTTTGGCAAACTCCCCCCCCAAGCGCAAACGCTGGTGGACGTGCACCGCCTGCGCGTGCTGACCCAGCCTTATGGCGTGATCAAGGTCGATGCGGCGCCTGGCGTCATCCAGATCACCTTCAAGCCCAACCCGCCCGTGGACCCCATGGCCATCATCGGCCTGATCCAGAAAAACAAACACATCAAGCTGGCGGGCAACGACAAAATCCGCATCGAACGCGAGCTGCCCGACCCAAAAGCGCGGGCGCAGATGGTGCGGGATTTACTGCGGAGTTTGGGCACGCCCAAAGAGCAAACCGTCGCCGCTTGAAGAGCAGATTTGCCAGCACACGACCCAAGAAGACTCTGTGGAGCGCTGGATACCGACAGCTTTCCCGGAGCTGAGGGCATGCACACCAAGCGCCCAAGCGCATCGGCAGTGTGCGCGCTAAAACCAACCAAGCACAGGCGCATGATCAATCAGCCCCGCCTGCTTTGGGGTTCATTCAGACGCGAAACTCACTTTTTGCCAGTCGAACCGTAACCGCCCTCGCCGCGTTCACTGGGCGCGTCAAACTCGGCAACCACATTGAACGTGGCCTGCACCACCGGTACGATGACCATTTGCGCAATGCGCTCCATCGGCTCGATGGTGAAGGCCACATCGCTGCGGTTCCAGGCACTGACCATCAACTGTCCCTGATAGTCGCTGTCGATCAAACCCACCAAATTGCCCAGCACGATGCCATGCTTATGGCCTAGTCCCGAACGAGGCAGCAATATGGCGGCATAACCGGGGTCTTTCAGATGCACTGCAATGCCTGTGGGCACCAGCTGCCAGGCGTTGGGCTGCAGGGTCAAAGGCTCGTTCAGGCAAGCGCGCAAATCCAGGCCTGCACTTCCGGACGTGGCATAGGCAGGCAACTGATCGGCCATGCGAGCGTCGATGATTTTGAGGTCGATATTCATGTTCAGTTGGTTGTTGAGTGTTGTCTTGAGGTTTTTTCTCAGTACGTTGAACTCTCAACGAACAAAGAACAATCCTAAAAAATGACCTAGCGAGTCAAGCGGGATGCGATGTCGGTGATCAGCTGCACCGCCAAGGCCTGCTTGCTGGCGTGAGGCAATTCGCGTGCACCCTTTTCGTCCACCAACAACAAGGCGTTGTCGTCTTGGCCGAAAGTGGCTGGGCCAATATTGCCCACCAGCAGCGGCACCCCTTTGCGCAGGCGTTTGGCCGTGGCATGCTGCAACAGGTCGTGGCTTTCGGCGGCAAAACCCACACAAAAAAGTTCGCCCGACGCGCCACGCAGAGACTGAGCGATGGTGGCCAGAATGTCCGGGTTTTCGACAAAACTCAGCTCAGGCGTTTGACCCGATCCGTCTTTCTTGATTTTTTGGTCAGCGGAATGGGTCGGTCGCCAATCGGCCACAGCGGCGGTGGCTATGAACACGTCGGCCGCATCGGCTTGCTGCACCACAGCGTCCAGCATCTCTCGGGCCGAACGCACATTGAAGCGCAGCACGCCCCGCGGTGAAGGCAAATGTACCGGTCCCGCAACGAGCGTCACCTGGGCGCCCGCCATGCGAGCCGCACGGGCAATGGCAAAGCCCATCTTGCCGCTCGACAAATTGGTGATGCCCCGCACCGGGTCAATCGCTTCGTAGGTTGGCCCTGCTGTCACCAGCACCGACTTGCCTGACAGCGCTTTGGGGGTGAAAAACGCTTCAAGTTCTTCAAGAATTTCATCAGACTCGAGCATGCGCCCGTCGCCCGTCTCGCCGCAAGCTTGGTCGCCCTGCCCCACATCCAGCACATGGATGCCGTCGGCTTTGAGTTGGGCCACATTACGCTGGGTGGCGGGGTTGGACCACATTTCGCGGTTCATGGCCGGAGCCACAATCAGCGGCACTTTGTCGATGGGACGCGCCAAGCACATGAGGCTGAGCAGCTCATCGGCACCGCCATGCAACAGCTTGGACAAAAAATCGGCACTGGCCGGGGCCACCACAATCGCATCGGCGTCGCGGCTCAAGTTGATGTGCGCCATGTTGTTGGCCTCACGCGGGTCCCACTGCGAGGTGTAAACCGGCCTGCCCGACAAGGCCTGCATGGTGACTGCCGTCATGAAGTGCTCGGCCGCCTCGGTCATGACCACCTGCACGGTGACGCCCGCCTTGACCAAGGCGCGGCAGAGTTCAGCCGACTTGAAGGCCGCGATGCCGCCCGACAAGCCCAGAACGATGTGTTTTCCAGCCAATGTGCTCATGGCTGGGGAATGTAGCAGACCGCTGCGTATTCAGTGCGAATGAGCTTGAACGCGATGACCGGAGAAATGGACAACAACGCAGCGCCGGGTCAGGGCTGGCCGGATCAGGCGATTTGGCGAGCGAAGCGAGTATGAGCCCGACCGGCCAGCCCTGGCCCCGGCCCGGAAAACGACCACCACCTCGTCAAGGAAACCCACAAGAAACGCATGAAGACCGGGAAAACCCCGAACCCGACTGTCTATAATCACGATTTCCACATACCGGGGGCTGAAGGCTCCCGTCTTGGACATGACCAAATTCGTCTTCGTCACCGGCGGTGTGGTGTCTTCCCTGGGCAAGGGAATCGCCTCCGCATCGCTCGCCGCCCTGCTCGAATCGCGCGGCCTGTCTGTCACCCTCATCAAGCTCGATCCTTACCTCAACGTCGACCCCGGAACCATGTCGCCGATCCAGCACGGTGAGGTGTTTGTGACCGATGACGGCGCAGAAACCGACCTGGATCTGGGCCACTACGAGCGCTTCATCAACACCCGGATGAAGAAGGCCAACAACTTCACCACCGGCCAGATTTACAAAAGCGTGCTCGAAAAAGAGCGCCGAGGTGACTACTTGGGCAAGACCGTGCAGGTCATCCCCCATGTCACCAACGAAATCCAGGATTTCGTCAAGCGCGGCGCGGGCTACGGAACGCCAGAAGCTGTGGACGTCGCCATTGTCGAAATCGGCGGCACTGTGGGCGACATCGAATCATTGCCATTCCTCGAAGCAGTGCGCCAACTCAGTCTGCGCCTGGGGCCCAACAACGCGGCCTTTGTTCACCTGACTTACGTGCCTTGGATCGCGGCAGCCGGCGAGCTGAAAACCAAGCCCACCCAACACACGGTGCAAAAACTGCGTGAAATCGGCATCCAGCCCGATGCCTTGCTGTGCCGCGCAGACCGCTACATTCCGGACGATGAGCGCGACAAAATTTCGCTCTTCACCAACGTGCAAAGCTGGGGCGTGATCTCCATGCCCGACGTGGACACCATCTACAAAGTGCCCCGAGTTCTACACGAGCAGGGCCTCGATGGCCTGATCTGCGACAAACTGCGCCTGAACACGCCGCCTGCCAACCTCAAGCGCTGGGACGATCTGGTGCACGACACCGAGCACCCGCAAGGCGAAGTGACGATTGCCATGGTGGGCAAATACGTCGAACTCTCGGACAGCTACAAATCGGTCAATGAAGCGCTGCGACACGCCGGCATGCGCAACCATGTGCGCGTGAAGATCGAGCACATCGACTCCGAAACCATCACCCCCGAGACTGTGGCCTGCCTGGCCCACTTTGACGGCGTACTGGTGCCCGGCGGTTTTGGCAAGCGCGGCGTGGAAGGCAAGATCGAAACCGCCCAATACGCCCGTACGCACAAAGTGCCCTATTTGGGCATCTGCCTGGGCATGCAAGTGGCCACCATCGAATACGCTCGCCATGAGGCCGGCATGAAGGACGCCAACAGCACCGAGTTCGAACCTGAAACGCCCTTCCCCGTCATTGCCCTCATCAACGAATGGAAAGATGCCGATGGCACCATCCAGGTCCGTGACGCCAACTCAGACTTGGGCGGCACCATGCGCTTGGGCGCGCAAAGCTCCGATGTGGCCAAGGGCACCCTGGCGCACCAGATTTATGGCGACGTGGTCACCGAGCGCCACCGCCACCGCTACGAGGCCAACGTCAATTACCTGGACGATCTGCGCAAAGCCGGCTTGGTGATTTCGGCGCTGACCCAGCGCGAGCAGCTGACCGAAATCGTCGAGTTGCCGCAAACCGTGCACCCTTGGTATGTGGGTGTGCAGTTCCACCCCGAATTCAAGTCCACCCCCTGGGACGGCCACCCTTTGTTCAATGCCTTCGTCAAGGCAGCGATCGAGAACAAGGCCAAGGCCTGACCCCGTTGACGCAACCGACAGGACACCTTCATGAAACTTTGCGGATTTGACGTTGGCCTGCAACAGCCCTTCTTTTTGATCGCGGGCACCTGCTCCATCGAAGGTCTGGAGATGTCCATCGAGGTAGCCGGTCGCCTCCAAGAGGCTTGCTCAAGCCTGGGCATTCCGCTCATCTACAAAGGCTCGTTCGACAAGGCCAACCGCTCATCGGGCAATACCCAGCGCGGTGTGGGCATCGATGCGGGTCTGAAAATCCTCGACGAAGTGCGCCGTCAAATTGGCGTGCCCATCCTGACCGATGTGCACGACGAGTCGCAGGTCAAGACTGTGGCCAGCGTGGTCGATGTGCTGCAGACCCCCGCCTTCTTGTGCCGCCAAACCGATTTCATCCGCGCCGTGGCGCAATCGGGCAAACCGGTCAACATCAAGAAGGGCCAGTTTTTGGCCCCTTGGGACATGAAAAACGTCATCGACAAGGCCCGCAGCGCTGCACGCGAAGCGGGTCTGCCCGAAGACAACTTTTTGGCCTGCGAGCGCGGCGTGAGCTTTGGCTACAACAACCTCGTGGCCGACATGACGAGCCTGGCCGAGATGCGCAAAACCGGCGCGCCCGTGGTGTTCGATGTGACCCACTCGGTGCAAAAGCCGGGCGGCCAAGGCACCAGCAGCGGTGGCGCACGCGAAATGGTGCCGGTGCTGGCCCGAGCTGGCGTGGCCGTGGGTGTGGCGGGTCTCTTCATGGAAACCCACCCCAAGCCAGCCGAGGCCTGGTCAGACGGCCCCAACGCCGTGCCCCTGGGCCAGATGAAGGCCCTGCTCGAGACCTTGGTGCAACTCGATTCCGTCGCCAAAAAGAACCCATTTTTAGAGGATGATTTTTCATGAGCGGCTATATCATCGCCCACGTTCAGGTCACCAACCCTGTTCAATACGAAGAGTACAAAAAGTGGTCCACAGCGGCCATGAAGTCCGCAGGCGCCGAAGTGTGTGTGCGCGGCGGCCAGGTGCAAGTGCTTGAGGGAGACTGGGCTCCTGAGCGCATCGTGATTTTGAAATTTCCTTCGTTTGATGCCGCCAAGGCCTTTTACGAACTGCCCGAATACCTGAAAGCCCGCGAAGCGCGCGAAGGTGCAGCCATCATGCGCATGGTGGCCGTTGAAGGCGTCTGAACCGCTGGCTTCAAAGACCCGTTTTATTTTTAAATTGAGAGAGTTCCAACATGAGTGCAATCGTAGATATCGTCGGCCGTGAAATCCTCGACAGCCGTGGCAACCCCACCGTCGAATGCGACGTGCTGCTGGAGTCCGGCGTCATGGGCCGCGCTGCAGTGCCGTCCGGCGCATCGACTGGCAGCCGCGAAGCCATTGAGCTGCGTGACGGTGACAAAAGCCGTTACTTGGGCAAAGGCGTTCTGAAAGCCGTTGAGCACATCAACACCGAAATCTCCGAAGCCGTGCTGGGCCTCGACGCCTCCGAGCAGGCCTTTTTGGACCGCACCCTGATCGACCTGGACGGCACCGACAACAAGAGCCGCCTGGGTGCCAACGCCATGTTGGCCGTGTCCATGGCCGTGGCCCGTGCTGCAGCCGAAGAGTCTGGCCTGCCCCTGTACCGCTACTTCGGCGGCATGAACGGCAACCAGCTGCCCGTGCCCATGATGAACGTCATCAACGGCGGCGCACACGCCAACAACAACCTGGACTTGCAAGAGTTCATGATCATCCCCGTAGGCGCACCTTCGTTCCGCGAAGCCGTGCGTTGGGGCGCTGAAGTGTTCCACGCGCTCAAGAAAATCATCCATGACAAGGGCATGAGCATTGCTGTAGGGGACGAAGGCGGCTTTGCCCCCAACGTCGACAGCCACGAAGCAGCCATCCAGATGGTGCTGGATGCGATTGCCGCAGCCGGTTACACCGCGGGCGAGCAAATCGCCATTGGCCTCGATTGCGCAGCCAGCGAGTTCTACAAAGACGGCAAGTACGTGTTGGCCGGTGAAGGTGGCATCAGCCTGACCTCTGAGCAGTGGACCGACATGCTGGCCACCTGGTGCGACAAGTACCCCATCATCAGCATCGAAGACGGCATGGCCGAAAGCGACTGGGATGGCTGGAAAGTGCTGACCGACCGCCTGGCCAAGAACGTGCAAATCGTCGGTGACGACCTGTTCGTGACCAACACCAAGATCTTCAAAGAAGGCATCGACAAAGGCATCGCCAACTCGATCCTGATCAAGATCAACCAGATCGGCACCTTGACCGAGACCTTCGAAGCCATCGAGATGGCCAAACGTGCAGGCTACACCGCCGTGATTTCACACCGTTCGGGCGAGACCGAAGACTCGACGATTGCCGACATCGCCGTGGGTCTGAATGCGGGTCAAATCAAGACCGGCTCCATGAGCCGTTCTGACCGCATGGCCAAGTACAACCAGCTGCTGCGCATCGAAGAAGACTTGGGCGAAGTCGCTGTGTACCCTGGCCGAAGCGCGTTTTATAACCTGCGCTGAGCCTTGAGTCATGGGCAACCGCCTGGTCCCGATTGTGCTTTTCGCCCTGCTGGTGATTGTGCAAGCCCAACTGTGGTTCGGACCGGGCAGCTTGCCTCATGTGAGCGAGTTGCGCCAGGAATTGGCGCAACAAAAACAGGCCAATGAAGAAGCAAATCGCCGCGTAGAGCAACTGAGCGCCGAAGTCAACGACCTCAAAGAAGGTCTGAACATGGTGGAAGAGCGTGCTCGCCATGAACTGGGCATGGTCAAGGCCAACGAAATTTTCGTGCAGATCGCCAAATGAGCCCGAAACCTTTTGGTTGGGCGCCTGCAGAGCCATGAGCCCCCTTCGCGTTGCCGTGGTGGGTGCTGAAAGCACCGGCAAAACCTGGCTCACCCAGTCCTTGGTGGACGTGTTGCACGTACGCGGCCAATCGGTACACAAGGTGGACGAGGTGCTGCGACAGTGGTGCGACCGCGCAGGCCGCACGCCCCAGCGCCACGAGCAAATGGCCATCGCTGAGCAGCAAGCCCAAGCCTCGCATCCACCCGGCCAACCGGTGCCCAACACCTGGCTGTTGTCAGACACCACGCCCCTGATGACCGCCGTCTACAGCCATCATCTTTTTGACGACGAAAGCCTCTATCCCATGGCTTTGGCGCATCAAGCCCTTTACGACATCACCTTGGTCACGGGCCTGGACCTGCCCTGGGTGGCCGACGGCCTGCAACGCGATGGCCCCCAAGTACGTGGCCCAGTCGACACCCTGGTGCGGCAAGCTCTGGAGCGCTCAGGCATGGCCTATCGGGTGGTGTATGGCCAAGGGCCACGGCGCTTGAACAACGCCTTACTGGCTCTGGGTTTGGCGGGAGAGGATGCATCCGCGCAACACCTCCGTGAGCAAGGCCAGTTCGCGATCAACCAGGGCCGCAGCGTGTGGCAGTGCAACGACTGCAGCGACTCCGGCTGCGAACATCAGCTGTTCACCCGGCTTTTGAAGCAGCGTTCAGCGGTGTGACAAACAACGTCACAGTGGAATGGATTTGTTCGGTGAGCACCACAACTTCCCTGACAAAGCGATTGAACTCATGCCCTCTACCGACCAGTGCTGACCTCACTGACTGGGGTGTTTCAAACCAAATAGGTCGCCAGCCATCTAAGGCTGCAGCATCTTTGTGGTGCTGAACATCAGCACCAGCAACTGGCCTTGGGTTTTCAGCGCATGGATCAAGTCCACTCTGCCGTGAATGGTCTGCTTGTGCAGGGCATGATGAAATTCAGTCAGCACAGTTTTTCAATAGGCGTATTCAAGTACGAACTGCAACACGGTTTAACGAGGCGTGAAACACCTCGTGGGGTGTCTTGAATCCCAGCCGCTTTCTGGGGCGGTGATTCAATCTGTTTTCGATCATAGTCAA